>NZ_JAOQNH010000003.1:392500-722500 GCF_025961205.1 Azospirillum fermentarium | reverse complement strand
CCATGGCTCGGGCCTCTACGGGCTGGTGCATGTGGCGATGGCCGCCAACACCGTCGTGCCGGAAAGCGGCGGCTTCGATCCCGCCGAAATCGCCGGCCTGCTCGGTCATCACAGCGGCCTCAGCCTGTTCGCCGCCCCCACCATGCTCAACCGTCTGACCGCATCCCCGGCCTTCGCCGCTGCGCCGCTGGGCAACCTGAAGACCATCATTTATGGCGGCGCCCCCATGTACCGCGCCGATCTGGAGCGGGCGCTGGCTCTCGTGGGGCCGCACCTCGCCCAGATCTACGGCCAGGGGGAGGCACCGATGACCATCACCGGGCTTTCCACGGCCTGCCACGCCGATACCGGGCATCCCCGCTACGAAGAACGGCTGGGCAGCGTCGGCTGCGCGCGCTCCGGCGTCGAGGTCCGTGTCGTGGACGAGGCCGGCGCGGTCCTCGGCCCCGGACACACCGGCGAGGTGGTGGTGCGCGGCGACGTGGTGATGATGGGGTACTGGCAAGACCCCGGCGCCACGGCCAGGACGCTTCGGGACGGCTGGCTGCACACCGGCGATATCGGCGCGTTCGATGGGGATGGTTTCCTCACGCTGCTCGATCGCAGCAAGGACGTCATCATCAGCGGCGGTTCGAACGTCTACCCGCGCGAGGTGGAGGAGGTGCTCCTGCGCCATCCCGCGGTGCGGGAGGTGTCGGTGATCGGCCAGCCGCACCCGGATTGGGGGGAGGAGGTCGTGGCCTGCGTCGTCCCGCGGGAGGGGAATGCCATCGGCCCGGCGGATCTCGATGCGGTGTGCCTGGACCACATCGCGCGGTTCAAGCGGCCCCGTGTCTATCTTTTCCTCGACGGCCTGCCCAAGAACAGCACCGGCAAGGTGCTGAAGACCGACCTGCGGCAGCGCATCGCCGGCGGCGGCGGTCTTCGGCGGGATGGATGAAGCCCTTGGGCATGGACATGGGCATGAACAAGGGCATGGGCATGAACAAGGGCAGGGACCGGTATTCCGGCCCCGCGTCCGTTTGAAATCCGTACGGTGCGTTCGAAAATCGAACGCCGGCTTCCGCCCGCCGCCCGCCATGGCAGGGGGAAACGGGCCGATTTCCGCTCTCATCATCCGTTGTCCGGCGATGGCGCGGAATTTGCTGCCACTCCCGTCCCGGCCGTCACCTGCGTGAAGGGGTGGCGGCGCTTTCGCCGTGCCGTGGTGTTTTCAGTATCGGCAAGAGAGCGCCAATAAAAACTTACCGCCAAAACCTTCATGCTTGCCCGGGGATTTGTGGCATGCAATAATAACTATAATAAATAAGTGCCTTGCTGCGCAAAAAAGCATCGGCATGGGAGGGGGTGGTGGTAATTTACGACAAAGCCCCGGAGTCCGGGGCCGGGAGGAAGGAAACCTCTCTTCTGGCGGCATGGGAGCGTTTTCTTTCCTTTGGCGAAGTTCCGACGGACAGCATAAGGCGGCTGGTCGAAGATTCGTGGCGGCGTTGCCTGGTCCAGGGTGTGGACCCGGCAACCCGGCATGCACCGCTGTCGGTTTCCGCCGACGGGGTCGCGGAAATCCAGCAGCTTCACCAGGAGCTGGTCAACGCCGCCCGTCCGGTGATGAAGCAGGCCACGGAATTTCTCAGCCAGTCCGGTACCGCCATGGTGCTGACCGACCCGGCGGGGGTCATCATCGGCATGGAAGGCGACCCGGCGACGCTCGATAACGGACAGGACATCCATCTGATGCTCGGCGCGCATTGGGACGAGCGGGTCAGCGGCACCAACGCCATCGGCACGGCCCTGGCCACGGGGCAGCCGGTGCAAATCCTGTCGGCGGAGCATTTCTGCGAAGGCATCAAGCACTGGACGTGTTCCGCCATGGTCGTGCGCGACCCTTACGACGAACGGATTCTGGGGGTGCTCGACATCTCGGGCCTGAGCGGAGCCCACAACAGCCATTGCCTGGCGCTGGTCTGTGCCGGGGCCGCCCGGATCGAAGGCCGGCTTGCCAAGATCGAGATCGAGAAGCGGTCGCGTCTGCTCGACCTGACGCTCGACCGGGCCAGCCGCTGGCTGAACGACGGCATCATGATCTTCGACCGCCGCCGCCGCCTCGTGCGCGCCAACGAAGCCGCGTGCGAAGCCCTGAATGCCAAGGGCATTGCCTTCGACACGGCGGCGAACCTGTTCGACACCGGCGACGGGCGTGCCGAACCGATTCTGGACAACGACGAGCTTCTCGGCACCGTGCTGGTCCTGCCGGCCCGGCCCGTGCCGCAAAGGGCCGAGCGCCGGCGGGCCGAGGCGGATGACGGCGACGTCTTCGGCCGGATCATCGGGTCCGGCCCGGCCATCCTGAAGGCCAAGGCCAAGGCCCGCCAACTGGCACGGGTCCATGTTCCCGTCCTCCTGCTCGGCCCCACGGGCGCGGGCAAGGAGGTGTTCGCCCGCGCGCTCCACGAATCCGGCGCCGGCCAGGGCCGCCCCTTCGTCCCTCTCAACTGCGGCGGCATGACGCGCGAACTGCTGGCAAGCGAGCTGTTCGGGTACGTGGACGGTGCCTTCACCGGCGCACGCCGCGGCGGCATGCTGGGCAAATTCGAAGCGGCGGACGGCGGCACCCTGTTCCTCGACGAAATCGGTGAAATGCCGATCGACCTGCAGGCCCATTTCCTGCGCGTCCTGGAGGACAGCGAGGTTTACCGGCTCGGCGAGAACAAGCCCCGGAAGATCAAGGTCCGGCTCGTCGCCGCCACCAACCGCGACCTGCGGGACGAGGTGGCGAAGGGGCGCTTTCGGATGGACCTGTTCTACCGCCTGTCGGTCACGGTGCTCAACCTGCCGTCGCTGCGCGAACGGGCGGAGGATATTCCGCTGCTCGTGCAGCATTTCATCGAAAAGGCCGCCGAGCGCTACGGCGTTCCGGCGAAGAGGGTCGAACCATCCGTCATCGCGACCCTGTGCGGGCACGCATGGCCGGGCAACGTCCGTGAACTGCGGAACGTCGTCGAAGGCATGCTGCTGTTGAGCGAGGGGGAGGTCATCGCCCCCGACGATCTGCCGGCCGAAATCGGCGGGGCACCCGCCGCCTTCGCGCCGGCCGTCCCGGCTCCACGGGCCGGGACGGTTCCGACGCTGGAGGAAAACGAACGCCAGAGCATCATCACGGCAATCAGCCGGCACGGCGGGAACCTGACCCGCACCGCGGAATCGCTGGGCATTGCCAAGAGCACGCTCTACCAAAAGATGAAACGCTATAATCTCGACCGGAATCCCGATGCCGGGCCGTGATAAAGCGGGGGGCGTGCGGGAACCATCACGGCAGACCCGGCCAATAGAACGAGTCGGCCACCGGGCGGGGGCCGAAGATGGCCTGGCCGACACGAACGACATCCGCGCCTTCGGCGATCGCATCCTCGAAGTCGCCCGACATACCCATCGACAGCCGGGTCAGGCCGGGGTGAACCGCGGCGGCACGGTCCCGCAAGGCGCGGAGCCGGTGGAAACAGGCCCGCACACGCCCGGTGTCGGCGCTGAAGAGCGCCAGCGTCATCAGCCCTTGGGGTTTCAGCCAGGGAAAGTCCGGCAGGCGCTCGATGAAGCCGAACAGCTCGTCCGGGTGCAACCCATACTTGCTGGCTTCGCCCGAGGTGTTCACCTGGATGAAGACATCGAGATGGCGGCCTTCGGCGGCCAGACGGCCGTTCAGCGCGCTGGCCACCCGAACGCTGTCGAGCGCATGGAACTCCGCGGCGAAGCGGACCAGATGCTTCACCTTGTTGGTCTGAAGATGGCCGATGATGCTCCAGCGGATATCCAGGCCGGACAGTTCGGTGTGTTTGCCCCACGCCTCCTGCAGCTTGTTCTCGGCAAAGTCGGATATCCCCGCCGCGGCGGCAAAGCGCAGGATGTGGGCGGGAACCGTCTTGGTGACGGGCAGAAGGCGGACGCCGCCGGGGGACCGGCCGCTGCGGTGGCAGGCCGCGGCGATGCGGTCCTGCACCGCTTTCAGGTTCGCAGCGAAGGTGGCGGCGGGATCGGCCCCGAAACGCGCGATGTCGGACGGCGACAGATCGGTTCTTGCCGGTTCGCTCATGTTGGCACGGCCCTTTCCGGTGGTGATCAATAGGGCAGGGGGAAACGCGCCGCGAGACCGCGGACCTGTCCGTTGATGTGCTCCCGCCGGGCATCGAGAGTCCCGTCGCGGACGGCGTGGAGCGTATCCAGGATGAGACCGCCGATCTGGCGGTAGTCATCGGGACCGAAACCGCGGGTGGTTCCCGCCGCACTGCCGACCCGGATCCCGGACGTGACCATCGGCTTTTCGGGATCGTTCGGGACCGCGTTCTTGTTGAGGGTGATGCCGACGGATTCGAGCGCCTTCTCCGCGGCGTTCCCGGTGACGCCGAGGGGACGGAGGTCAACGACCGCCAGATGGCAATCCGTGCCGCCGGAGGTGATGGCCAGCCCCCCTTCGGAAAGCGTCCGGGCCAGGGTGCGGCAGTTTTCGACGACAGCCTTCGCATAGACCCGGAAGGCCGGCTGCAGCGCCTCGCCGAAGGCCACCGCCTTGGCCGCGATGACGTGCATGAGCGGTCCGCCCTGAAGGCCGGGGAACAGGGCCGAATTGATCTTGCCCGCGATCCCGGCATCGTTGGTCAGCACAAACCCGCCGCGCGGCCCCCGCAGCGTCTTGTGGGTCGTCGAGGTCACCACATCGGCGAAGGGAATGGGCGAGGGGAAGGCTCCGCCGGCGACGAGGCCGGCGAAATGCGCCATATCGACCATCAGGACGGCCCCCACCTCATCGGCGATCCGGCGGAAGCGGGCAAAGTCCACGATGCGGGGATAGGCCGAGCCGCCGGCGATCAGGAGCTTCGGGCGGTGGGCGCGGGCAAGGGCGGCGACCTCATCCATGTCGATCCGATGGCTGTCCGGCTGGACGCCGTAGCTCACGGCATTGAACCACCGGCCCGACATGTTCACGGACGTGCCGTGGGTGAGGTGGCCGCCCGCCTTCAGGTCGAGCCCGAGGATCGTATCGCCGGGATTGAGCAGGGCCAGGAAGACGGCCTGATTGGCCTGACTGCCCGAATGGGGCTGAACGTTCGCATGGGCGCTGCCGAAAAGCTGCTTCACGCGGCCGATGGCAAGATCCTCGACCGTATCGACGTTCGCACAGCCGCCATAATAACGGCGGTGCGGGTAGCCTTCGGCGTATTTGTTGGTGAAGATCGACCCTTGCGCCGCCAAAACCGGAAGGCTGACAAAATTTTCCGAAGCGATCAACTCGATGGAATCGCGCTGGCGCTCCCGTTCCTTTTCAAGCGCGGAAAAGACAGGATCGTCATAGGTGGCCGGAGACGCGAATCCTTGCGCCGTATTGTCCGTGTGCCGGTGCGGGGCTTGATCGATGAACGATGCCATATCAGACGTCCTGTAAGGTTTCGGCAGGCATCCGCCACGCCGCACGGCGGTGAAGCGGATGCCTGCCGAAACCTTACAGGACGATGGTCTGCCAAACCCCTCCACTTATTGATATGAGAGCAGACCAATGTGCGGGCGGCGCGTTTCCTCCCCCGGATTCCCCGCGCCGCCGGTCAGCGGTGTTTTTCGAACGCGATGGACTGGAGTGCGCGTGCGAGCGTCCTGACCGCAGCCTCGATCTCGGCCGGGGTGTAGGCGGCAAAGCCCATCAGGAAGCCCGCCTGACCGGTCCCGGCGGCATGGAGCGTGGACAGGCCCATGAGATCGATGCCGGCACGATGGGCCGCGTCGAGGGCCGCCCGCTCGGACAGGCCGCCGGTCAGCACACAGGGCATTTGCAGCCCGCCGGTCGGGACGCGGGGTTCCACGAAAGCGGAAAGATGGGTGCCGGCAAGGCGGGCCAGCACGCCGAGCCGTTCGGCATAAACGCCCCGCATGGCACGGACGTGCGCCCCGAAATGCCCGCCTTCCATGAAACGGGCCAGCGTCAGTTGGGTGATCGAGGCGGTGTGCCCGTCCAGCAGCGTGCGGGCGACGGTCATGGGCGTGACCAGTTGCGGCGGCAGCACGGCGTAACCGATCCGCAGGCCGGGGAAGAGTGATTTGGTGAAGGTTCCGATGTAGATGGTCCGGTCGTGGGGGTCGAGCCCCTGCACGCACGCCGTGGGCTTGCCCGCGTAGTGGAATTCGCTGTCGTAATCGTCCTCGATGATCCATGCGTGGTGCTGGGCCGCCCAGTCGATCAGGGCAAGGCGGCGGTCAAGGGCCAGCGTCGCCCCGGTCGGAAACTGGTGGGATGGCGTCAGGGAGACGGCCTTTGCCGGGTGCGGATCGCCGATGATCCGTTCAACCGCGATGCCCTGCCGGTCCACGGGAACGGGCACGCACGCGAGACCGGCGGCATCGAACGCTTTCCGGGCGCCGGCATAGACGGGATCCTCGATGAAGATCCGGTCGCCGGGATCGAACAGCATGGTTGCGCACAGCGCCATCGCCTGTTGGGAACTGGTGAGCACCAGCACGCGGCCGGGCGTGGCGCGGGCCCCGCGTTCGAGATTCACATAGTCCGCGATCGCCCGCCGCAGCGGTTCCGCACCCTGCGGATCGCTTTGAAGAAGGGCCTGCGTGCCGGCTTCCTTCAACACCTGCCGTTGCAGACGCTCCCAGAGCTGGAGCGGGAAGGTGCGTGTTTCCGGCACCCCCTGGGTGAAGGGCCGGGGCACGGCCGTTCCGCGCACGCCTTCGCCGTGAAAGATGGCGGCCCCGCGCGCACTCAGGTCCGGTGCCGGGTTGAGCGCGGGGGGGCCGCGCCTTGGGCGCCGCCGGCCAGGGGTGAAATCCGTCATCTCGGCCACGAAACTCCCGCTGCCGACACGCCGTTCGATAAACCCCTCCGCGTGAAGCTGGGCGTAGGCGGATTCGACCGTATCGCGGGAGACGCCCAGCGAAACGGCCAGCGCCCGCGATGCCGGCAGCGGTTTTCCCGGACCAAGGGCACCGTCGAGGATCAATTGCCGGATCGCGCGCTGGATCCGGGCATGACGCGGCATGGCCGCATGAGCGGGATGGGCGAGCCATGCCTTTACGGATTCCAGTTGGGAATGCTTGAACAAGGGAGGCTTGCCGGAACGGAAAAGGAAATTGGTCTGGCCATATTAAGGAAAATGGCGGGGAATATCCAGCCATTGGCAGGCTAGAGGTGACGGCGTGTTCTCGTGGTTCCGTGTCCGCTTTCCAGGAGGGTCGTCCGCATCATGCCATCCAGCCCGTCACCATCCCCCCTTCGCTTCGATGATATCGTCCACCCCGTCACCGCAGGTCTGATCTCCGTCATCGTCAATTACGGCGGCACCTTCATCCTGGTGTTCCAGGCCGCCCGGATTGCCGGCCTCAGCCCCGAACTGACGGCATCCTGGGTCTGGTCGGTCTCGATCGGTGTCGGTCTGACGGGCCTTTTCCTGAGCTGGCGCTACCGGGAGCCCATCATCACCGCCTGGTCCACGCCCGCCGCCGCCTTTCTGGTGACCGCGCTGGCCACCACGCCCTACGACGAGGCCATCGGTGCCTATATGGTGTCGGCGGCCGCCTTCGCCGTGCTCGGCCTGTCGGGCTGTTTCGAGACGGTCATCCGGCTGATCCCATCCGGCATCGCTTCGGGCCTGCTCGCGGGTATCCTTTTGCAGTTCGGCATCGGGGCTTTCGGTGGGGCCACGGCCGACCCCATGCTGGTCGGGCTGCTGATCGTCGCCTATGTCCTGCTGAAGCGCTTTACCGCCCGTTACGCCGTGGTCGGCATTCTGGTGATCGGTCTTGCCTTTCTGCTCCTGCAGGACCGTGTCGATCTGTCGGGGCTGGAGCTGACGCTTGCCGCACCGGTTTTCACCATGCCGGCATTTTCGCTGAACGCCCTTCTGAGCGTTGCGCTGCCTCTGTTCCTCATCACGCTGACGGGCCAATACATGCCGGGCATGCTGGTTCTGCGCAATGATGGTTTCAGGACCAGCGCCAACCCCATCGTGACCGTTACCGGGCTCGGTTCGCTTCTCATGGCGCCGTTCGGGTCGCACGCCTTCAACATCGCCGCCATCACCGCCGCCATCGTCACGGGGCGGGAGGCGCATGAAGTCCCCTCCAAGCGCTGGATCGGCGGGATCGCCGCCGGCGTGTTCTATGTTCTCGTGGGTGTGTTCGGGGTGACGCTCGCCGCGGTCTTCATGGCGTTCCCCGCCTCCTTCATCACCACCCTGGCGGGGCTTGCGCTGCTCGGCACCATCGGCGGGAGCCTGGCCGGGGCCATGGCCGACCCGGCGTCCCGCGACGCATCGCTCATCACCTTCCTGGCCTCGGCGGCAAACATCACGATGTTCGGCATCGGCGGGGCGTTCTGGGGGCTGGTGATCGGCCTTGTCGCTTATGCCGTGATGCACGGCCGGTTTTCGACGCGGGATCCCGGCCTGCCGGCCAGCGCCGCCCGCGCCGCCGCCGCGCGGATCAGCGGCGCCGCCGGAGCGTGGGTGCGGGCGCACACCACGTTGCGGTGATGACGTTCGAACGGGTGATCCCGCGAGACCCCGGCATTGCCGACGATGGCCAGCACCTGTTCCACCGCCGTCACCGCGTTTTCGAACACCACATGGCGGACGATGGTGATGCCCGGCGTGCCGTGGGACACGATGAACAGGCCGACGCGGGGTTCCGGCTCGTCGGTCACCGCCGACACGGTGGACCACGCCAGCCCCTCGCACCCCGTGGCGAAGCGCTTGCGCCCGCTCAGCCGCCACACGCCGCCATTCCGGCGGCTGCCGACGCTGTGCGCGTGGCTGCCGCGGGCGGATATCCGTCATTGTTCGGTCTTGGGTGCGGCCCGCCTCAGGCGGCGGCGATCCGGCCCGCGGCGCGGTAGACGGCGGGCTTGGCCTCCGCCGGCTCCTTCACCTCGATGGCATGACCCAGCACGTCGCGCTTGGCGGTCAGATAGCGGCGGTTGAACGGCGTGACCGCCGCGGGCAGGGCCACCCGCTCCACCGCCAGCCCCAAGCCGGTCAGGGCGGCGGGCTTGGCCGGGTTGTTGGTCATCAGCCGCACCCGCCCGATCCCCAGATCCCGCAGGATGTGGGCACCGGCCAGATAATCGCGCCCGTCCACCGGCAGGCCCAGATCCTGGTTGGCCTGCACCGTGTCGCGGCCCTGGTCCTGCAGGGCATAGGCGGCCAGCTTGCGCCCCAGCCCGATGCCGCGCCCCTCGTGACCGCGCAGGTAGACCACCGCCCCCGACCCCTCCCGCGCGATGGCGGCCAGCGCCTTGTCGAGCTGGTCGCCGCAGTCGCAGCGGGCCGAGCCGAACACATCGCCGGTCAGGCATTCGGAATGCAGCCGCACCAGCGGGGCCGCGTCCTGTTCCGGGCGGCCCAGGGTCAGGGCCATGTGCTCCACCCCGTCCAGCAGGGATTCGTACACATGGGCGGTGAAGTCGCCGTGGCGGGTGGGCAGGCGGGCGGTGGACACCCGGCGGACCAGGATCTCCGTCCGCCGCCGGTGGGCGATGAGGCCGGCGATGGACACCAGCGGCAGCCCGTGCCGTTCGGCAAAGACGGTCAGGTCCGGCAGCCGGGCCATGGTGCCGTCGTCGTTGACGATCTCGCACAGGATGCCGGCGGGGGCACAGCCGGCCAGCCGGGCCAGATCCACCGCCGCTTCCGTGTGGCCGGGGCGGGCCAGCACCCCGCCGGGGCGGGCGCGCAGGGGGAAGATGTGGCCGGGGCGCACGAAATCCCCCGCCACCGCCGCCGGATCGGCCAGCCGCCGGATGGTCAGCGCCCGGTCGGCGGCGGAAATGCCGGTGGAAACCCCGGTGCGGGCGTCCACCGACACGGTGAAGGCGGTGCGCATGGATTCGCCGTTCCGCTCCACCATCTGCGGCAGATCCAGCGCGTCCAGCCGTTCGCCCGTGAGGGAGGCGCAGAGGACGCCGCTGGTGTGGCGCACCAGGAAGGCGATGGCCTCCGGCGTCACGCGGTCGGCGGCCATGATGAGGTCGCCTTCGTTCTCGCGGTTTTCGTCGTCCACCACGACGGCGAAGCCGCCGCGGGCGATGGCCGCCAGGGCCTGTTCGATGGGCGCGAGCGCCATGACCGATGTTCCTTTTCTTCCGTCCGAGGGGAGGGGGGTTACGAATAGAAACCGGGTTCGGGCAGCGCCCCGGTCAAGGCCCACACGCCGAGTTCCTTCAGCTTGTAATCCAGCGGGTCGTGCAGGGAATGGGTGCGGATGTTGCGCCAGAAGCGGTCGAAGCCGTAGCGGGCGGCGGTGCCCCGCGCGCCGGTCACGTCGAACAGCCGGGTGGCGCCGTCCAGCCCGGCGCGGGCGGCGGCCAGCTTGAAGGTGGCGACGGCCAGCGCGGTTTCCCCCCGCTCGGTGGGGGTCAGTTCCCGGCCCCGCTCCCACGCCGCCTGCAGCCGGTCCAGCGCGTGCCCGGCCAGCGCGTCGGCCCCGGCGACGGCTAGCTGCAACTCGCCATAATGGTGCAGCAGATAGGGATCGTCGGCGGCGTTGGTGACACCCGAGGCCCGCCACGGGCGCCCCTCGGTCAGGGTGAAATCACGGGCCGCAGCCAGCGCCCCCTCGGCGATGCCGAGATAGATGGAGGCCAGGATCGACTGGGCGATGCAGGGGCGCAGGGTGGACGGGGTGCCGCCGAACGGCCCCGGCGGCCCCAGGATCTCCGCCGCTTCCACGGCCACGCCGGTGAAGGTGACGGTGCCGCTGTCGGTCTGGCGCTGGCCGATGGCGTCCCAGTCGTCCAGCACGGCGATGCCCGCCCGTTTCGTCGGGATCGCCAGGATGCGCAGCACCCCGTCGGGGCCGTCGGCGGACACCAGCAGCAGGTCGGAATCGCTGGCCCCGGAGCAGAAACTCTTGGTGCCGTCGAGAATCCACCCGCCGTCCGCCCGCGGGGTCAGGGTGGTGCGGCGGTCCAGCGGGTTGAGCGCGTTGCCCCAGAACGCCGGCCCCGCCACCGTCGCCGCCAGCAGCGCCGCCTGCTGCTCCGGGTTGCCGTACAGCAGGACCGAGGCGACCATCAGGTGCTGGAAGGCGAACAGGTGGGCGAGTGCCGAATCCACCTGCGCCAGTTCCCGCACGGCGCCCAGGATTGCCGGCCAGCCCTCCCCATGGCCGCCATGGGCGCGGGGAACGGCCAGCGTCAGCAGGCCGGAGCGGCGGATGGCGTCCCGTTCGGCCTTGGCGGTGCCGCCGGCCCGGTCGCGGGCCACGGCGGTTTCCGCCAGCAGCGCCTTCACGCCGGCCAGCGCGTCCCGCAGGGCGGGGGTGGAGAGGGGGGCGGCGCTCACGACGCGCTCCGCACCGGCTGCAGCCCGGTGAAGGGGCTGACGAAGGCCACCTCCGGTGCCGTTTGCGCGGCGGGCGGCGGGGCGGTGACGGGGAGAAGCGGGAACAGCAGATCGGCGACCCGCTCCGCCTCTTCCAGATGGGGATAGCCCGACAGCACGAAGGCGTCGATGCCCAGATCCCGGTATTCCAGCAGCCGGTCGGCCACCTGGCGCGCGCTGCCCACCAGGGCGGTGCCGGCGCCGCCGCGCACCAGCCCCACCCCGGCCCACAGGTTGGGCGACACCACCAGATCGTCACGGGCGGCCAGTTCGGTCATGCGCCGCTGCCCCTCGGATTCAAAGCGGCGGAAGGCGGTGTGGGCGGCGTCCACCGCCGCGCGGTCGATCTTGCTGACCAGCGTCTCGGCGGCGGCCCAGGCTTCCGCCTCCGTCTCGCGCACGATGATGTTGACGCGCAGGCCATAGGACAGGGTGCGGCCATGGGCGGATGCGCGGGCACGCACGTCGGCGATCTTGGCCGCCACCGCGTCCGGCGGCTCGGCCCAGGTCAGATAGGTGTCGAAATGCTCGGCCACCGCGGCGTGCCCGGCGGGGGACGAGCCGCCGAAGAACAGCTTGGGGTGCGGCTGCTGCACCGGGGTCAGCGGCACGGCGGCCCCGCGCACGCTGATGTGCTGCCCGTCGAAATCCACGGTTTCCCCGGCCAGCACCCGTTTCCACACGGTGAAGAATTCCGCGGCGTGGGCGTAGCGGGCGTCGTGGTCCAGAAACACCCCGTCGCCGGCCAACTCGTCGGCATCGCCGCCGGCCACCACGTTGAGATAGAACCGCCCGCCCGACAGCCGGTCCAGCCCGGTGGCCAGCCGCGCGGCGAAGGTGGGGGTCAGCGCCGACGGGCGGGTGGCGACCAGAAACCGCAGCCGTTCCGTCGCCTCGATCAGGGCGGCGGACACGATGTAGGGTTCCTCGCACGCCTTGCCGCAGGGCACGAGCACCCCGTGATAGCCACGGCGGTCGGCGGTCTGGGCGATCTGCTTCAAGTACGAAAGGGTGGCCGGGCGGCTGTCCACCTGGCTGCCGAGATAGGGGCCGTCGCCGTACACCGGCAGGAACCAGAAAATATCCATGGCGGGTGTTCCTTGGGAGAAGGGGGGAGGGGCGCGTTACAGATCGAGCGCCAGCAGCCGGCGGGCGTTTTCGAACAGCAGCTTGTCGAGGACCGCGCCGTCGAAGCCCAGGGCCAGGAAATCGTCCACCGTCTGTTTCATCGGGCGGAAGGGGAAGGAGGAGCCGAACAGGAACTGGTCGCGCAGGAAGCTGTTCGCCGCCTCCACGTACAGCCGGGTTCCGGGCAGGAACAGGTACATGTCCGGCACCAGATGGACGTTGGGGTAGCGGAACGCGATGCCGATGATGTCCGCCACATGGGGCCAGAAGCCGTGGTGGATGACGATGTCCAGGTTGGGGAACTGGCGGGCGATGCGCCCCACTGGTGCGGGGTCGTTGAACCGCGGGTCCGGCGTGGTCGGGCCGGTCATCAGGAACACCGGCACCTTGAGGTGCTGGCACGCCTCATAGACCGGCAGCAGCAGCGGGTCGTCGAAGGGGATGGCGGGATCGAGGAAGCCCGGCTCCACATTGATACCCTTCAGCCCCAGGGTGACGATGGCGCGCTCCGCCTCCGCCACCGCGGCGGCGGTGCCCTGGCGCTGGGGATCGACGGAGCCGACGCCGATCAACTGGGGCCGTCCGGTCACCAGCTCATGCACCCGGTCGTTGGAGGTGCTGACGCCGGGGGTGTCGCGCCCGATCAAGGCGGCGGCGGTGATGCCGGCGTCGTGGATTTCAGCCAGAAAGCCGTCGAGCGTGGTGGAGCGGGTGAAATGGCTGTCGTCCCGCGCGCCCACCCGCCGGTTCAGCCACTTGGCGGCTTCGAATCCGGGGCTGCCGGGGGTGGCGCCGTAGAAATCGTGCAGAAAGGCGGGACGGCTGCGCAGGTCGATGATGGTGCGAGGCACGGTGGCGGTCTCCGGTTGCGGTGCTGACTCTCGGGACTGCAACATCAGTGCCATCAAAAATTTCTTCGAAATCAGCGTGTTACGGGGCAGCGGGGCCGGGTGCGGCGCTGCAATGGCAACACCGTTCCCAGCCCCGTTGCTGCATTGGCAACGTCACGCCCCCGCCCACACCGCCTCGCGCACCGAGATGCTGGAGCGCAGCAGGCCCAGGGCGTGGAAGCTGTCGGCCACCGCCTGCTGCTGGTTGACCGCCCGGTCGTCCAGCGGCTTGGCACCGTAGGTCAGGCGGCTGAACGCCAGTTCCAGGGCCGATGCCTCGATGCCCAGGCCGCGGGCCATGGAGCGTGCGGCCTCCGCCGCGTGGCGGGCGGCGTATTCCCCGGCCTTGCCCAACTCGTCCAGCAGGATCGCCACCGCTTCGGCGTTGCGGTCGGCGAAGCCCTGGTTGGCCAGATAGAACTGGTGATTGGGCACCAGCCCGCTGCCGTCGGTCAGCACGCGGGTATCGCCGCGCACCTGCGCCGACGACAGCAGCGGATCCCAGATGGCCCAGGCGTCCACCGTGCCGTCGAGCAGCGCGTCCAGCGCGTCGGCGGGGCGCATATGGCGGACGCACACGTCGTCGAACGACAGCCCGTGGGCCTGCAAGGCCCGCAGCAGGAAGTAATGCACGTTCGATCCGGTGTGCAGCGCGATGGTGCGGCCCGTCAGGTCGGCGGTGCTGTAGAACGGGCTGTGCCGGCGGACGACCAGCGCCTCGGCGCTGGGGGCGGGTGGGTCGTAGCCGACATAGACCAGCGGCACGCCGGCGGCCTGGGCGAACACCGGCGGCGCTTCGCCGGTGGCGACGAACTCCACCTGCATCGACCCCAGCGCGTCCATCAGCTGCGGCCCCGACAGGAACTCGGTCCAGGTGACGCGGTAGCCGTGGGCGGCCAGCCGCCGTTCCACCGCCCCGCGCATCTTCAGGATGCTGGATGTGCCGTATTTCTGGTAGCCGATGGGCAGGTCGATCAGCCGCCCCACCGCCGGGGCCGCCGGGGCGGGGACCGGCGGCGGGGCCGAGGGCGAGCGCCGCCGCGGCGGGATGGCGCCCAGATGGGCCAACTGCGTGCGGAAGGCGTTGCGGGTCATGCCCAGGGTTTCCGCCGCCCGCATCTGGTTGCCGTCGGCCAGATCGAAGGCGGTGCGGATCACCGTGCGGAGCACCCTGTCGTACAGGTCCGGCTCGCCGTCGTCCACCGCGCGGGCCACCAGCGCCTTGACCGCCCCCTCCACATCGCAGGGCAGGGGGCTGTCGGGGGCGCTGCGGCTGTGCCCCTCGCAGCGCAGCCGCACGTCGTCCGGCCCGATCACCGGGCCGGGGGCCAGCAGCACCGCGTTGTGCAGCACGTTTTCCAACTGCCGGATGTTGCCCGGCCACGGGCAATGGCCGAGCCGCCGCTGTGCCTCCGGCCCCAGGATCAGATCGGGGCGGCCCAGCCGCTCCTTGTGGATGTCGAGGAAATGCTCGGCCAGCGGCGCGATGTCGCCGGGGCGTTCGCGCAGCGGCGCCAGCCGGACCGACGCCACGTTCAGGCGGAAATAGAGATCCTCGCGGAAGCGGCGTGCCGCCACCGCCGCTTCCAGATCCACGTTGGTGGCGGCGATGACGCGGACGTTGACGGGGATGGGCTTGCGCGATCCCACCCGCACCACCTCGCGTTCCTGGAGCACGCGCAGCAGCTTGACCTGCAGCGCGGGCGGCAGGTCGCCGATTTCGTCCAGCAGCAGGGTGCCGCCGTCCGCCGCCTCGAACCAGCCGGGCTGGGTCTTGAGCGCGCCGGTGAAGGCCCCCTTTTCAAAGCCGAACAGTTCCGCTTCGGCCAGGGAATCGGTGAAGGCGCCGCAGTTGACCGCCACGAAGGGGCCGGACGCCCGCCGGCTGCTGGCGTGGATGTAGCGCGAGACCAGTTCCTTTCCGGTGCCGGTTTCGCCGATGATCAGCACCGTGGCGTCCGACGGTGCGATGCGGTCGAGATCCACCCGCAGCCGTTGCGACACCGGGTCGTGGAACACCATGGCGGTGGCGCGGATGGGCGATTTGCGGCTGCGGCTTTCGGGATCGAAGGCGACGATGCGCCGCTGGTCGTGGCCGGTCGCCTGGATGCCGGGGCCACAGGTGGTGTCGGCGGCGTCGTGCCAGGGGTCGCGTGTGTGGCTCCGGGTCATGGCGGCACCTCCGTCGGTGAAAGACTGCGCTCCGTCATTGTCCAGTATATTTGTATGAAATAAATCATTATATTACAAAATGTAATTGTTCAAATTGGCCGATTTACAGCATGGTAATACCGGCGGTGTTGCTGCATGTGCAGCACGGGCACCCGGCCCGCTGTTGCGTTTGAAGCGGGGCGCATCCCCGCGCAATCCGATTATTGCCTTGAAAACAAACGAAATCACCGACTGGCACGGCACTTGCGAAATCAGGCTCCAGGATCGCCCTGAACTGGAGCAGCACCCACATGAGCAAGATCAAGGTCACCACCGTTTCGGGAAATCTTGGTTCCCGTTCCCGCACCCGGTCGCTGGTGGATGCGGTGGTGGACGGCATCGCCGCCCACATCGTCATCGACCGCACCGACATCGTGGTGGGTGAACTGGGGGCGGATCTGGGGGCGTTGACCGATCCCGCGGCCATCCCGCCGCGGGTGGCCGGCGCCATCGCCGCCATCACCGGGGCCGACCTGCTGGTGGTGGGCACGCCGGTCTACAAGGGGTCGTACACCGGCCTGTTCAAGCACCTGATCGACTTCGTGCCGCCCGACGCCCTGATCGGGCTGCCGGTGGTGCTGACCGCCACCGGCGGCACGGCCCGTCACGCGCTGGTGGTCGAACACCAGTTGCGCCCGCTGTTCGGCTTCTTCCAGGCGCACACGGTGCCGACCGGCGTCTTCGCGCTGGACGCCGACTTCACCGATTACCGCCTGACCAACCCCGAGATCGCCGCCCGCGCGGCCAAGGCCGCGGACGAGGCGGTGCAGATCGCCACGCTGAACCGGCTGGCCCCGCGCGCCGCCGCTGCCGCCGCCGAGTGATCCCCCCCTTCCCTTATCCGACCCCCCTTTTTGCGGAGATTCCCCCTATGACCGACGTCCAGACCGCCCCCGTCAAGTTCGCCTATTGGGTTCCGAACGTCTCCGGCGGCCTTGTGATCAGCAAGATCCCCCAGCGCACCAGCTGGGACATCGACTACAACCGCAAGCTCGCCCAGATCGCCGAGCAGGCCGGTTTCGAATACGCGCTGAGCCAGATCCGCTTCACCGCCGGCTATGGGGCCGACAACCAGCATGAATCGGTGGCGTTCACCCACGCGCTGCTGGCATCCACGGAAAAGCTGAACGTCATCGCCGCCATCCTGCCCGGCCCCTGGCATCCGGCGCTGCTGGCCAAGCAGGTCGCCACCATCAGCCACCTGACCAAGGGCCGCATCAACGTCAACATCGTCAGCGGCTGGTTCCGCGGCGAATTCCAGGCCATCGGTGAACCGTGGCTGGACCATGACGAGCGCTACCGCCGGTCGGAGGAGTTCATCCGCGTCATCCGCGGCATCTGGACCCAGGACAATTTCTCCTTCAACGGCTCCCATTACCGCTTCGAGAACTACACCCTGAAGCCCAAGCCGCTGGCCCCGCTGCCGCAGATCTTCCAGGGCGGCAGTTCACGCGCCGCCCGCGACATGGCGGCCCGCGTGTCCGACTGGTACTTCACCAACGGCAACACGCCCGCCGGGCTGAAGACCCAGGTGGACGACATCCGCGCCAAGGAGGCCGGGACCGATCACAAGGTGAAGATCGGCCTCAACGCCTTCGCCATCGTCCGCGACACCGAGGAGGAGGCCCGCGCCGTGCTGGCCGAGATCCTGGAAAAGGCCGATCCCGAAGCGGTGCAGGGCTTCCATCACGAGGTGCAGAACGCCGGCAACGCCTCGCCCGAGCGCGAGGGCAACTGGGCCAAGTCCACGCTGGAGGATCTGGTGCAGTACAACGACGGCTTCCGCACCAACCTGATCGGTACCCCGCGTCAGGTGGCCGAGCGCATCGTGGAGCTGAAGGCCGCCGGCGCCGATCTGGTCCTGCTGGGCTTCCTGCACTTTCAGGAAGAGGTGGAGTATTTCGGCAAGCACGTGATCCCGCTGGTCCGCGAATTGGAAGCGGCCAAGGCACGGGAAGCAGTCCCGGCCTGACCTGATCCGGCGCGCGCTTAATCCCCCTCTCCCTCCGGGGAGAGGGCTTTCCAACCGGAATCCTACCACCTTGGGAGATGCGCCGATGACGGCCGCCTCATCCGCCGTGCTGCCCGCGGACCCGCCGGCAGCGCTCGCCCCGGCGGCGCTCGCCATCGAATCGCTGTCGCTGTCGTTCGGCGGGGTGACGGCGCTGAGCGGGGTGGAATTCTCCGTGGCACCGGGGGAAATCCGCGCCGTCATCGGCCCCAACGGGGCGGGCAAAAGCTCGCTGCTGAACGTGGTCAGCGGCCTGTACCGCCCCGACCACGGGCGCATCTGGCTGGGCGGGCACAGCTTCGCCCACGTGCCCACCACCCGGCTGGCCCGGCTGGGCGTGGCACGGACCTTCCAGAATCTGGCGCTGTTCAAGGGGCTGTCGGTGCTGGACAACGTGACCGCCGGGCTGACCCACGGCCTGCGCGCCGGGGTGTTCGCCCAGGTGGCCGGGCTGCCCGCCGCCCGCCGCGAACGGGCAGCGGCGTACGAACAGGCCGAACGGATGCTGGCCTTCCTGCATCTGGAAGGGGTGGGCGGACGGCCCGCCGGCACCTTGCCCTACGGTATCCAGAAGCGGGTGGAACTGGCCCGCGCCCTGGTGGCCCGCCCGCGCCTGCTGCTGCTGGACGAGCCGATGGCGGGGATGACGCTGACCGAAAAGCGTGAACTGTCCGGCTACATCCGTGCGGCGCGCGACGATCTCGGCACCACCATCGTGCTGATCGAACACGACATCGGCGTGGTGATGGGGCTGTCCGACCGCATCGCCGTGCTGGATTACGGCCGGCTGATCGGCGACGGCACGCCCGACGCGATCCGCAACAGCCCGGTGGTGATCGACGCCTATCTGGGCGTGGCCCACGATCTGGACGGCGGGGAGGGGATCTGAACCCATGGACTGGCAATTCTTCACCGAGGTTCTGGCCGGCGGGCTGCTGTCGGGGGTGATGTACTCCCTGGTCGCCATCGGCTTCGTGCTGATCTACAAAACCTCCGGCGTTTTGAACTTCGCCCAAGGGGCGCTGCTGCTGTTCGCGGCCCTGACCTTCGTCAGCCTGACGGAGCGGGGGCTGCCGTTCTGGGCCGGGATCGTGGTGACGCTGGCGGCTATGACCGCCATCGGCGCGCTGATCGAGCGCACGGTGCTGCGCCCGCTGGTCAACCAGCCGCCCATCACCCTGTTCATGGCCACACTGGGCGTGTCCTACGTCATCGAAGGGGCGGCACAGCTTTTGTGGGGCACCCAGGTCCATGGGCTGGATCTCGGCATCGACGACGTGCCGCTGGAGATTTCCGGCGTGCTGATCAGCACCTTCGACCTGTTCGCCGCGGCGGTGGCCGGGGCGATGGTGGCCGCATTGACGCTGTTCTTCCGCTACACCCGCATCGGGCTGGGCTTCCGCGCCGTGGCCGACGACCAGTTGGCGGCCCTGGCGGTGGGGCTGAGCCTGGACCGCATCTGGACCGCGGTGTGGACCGCCGCCGGGGTGGTGGCGCTGGTGGCCGGGCTGTTGTGGGGGGCGCGGCTGGGGGTGCAGTTCTCGCTGTCGCTGGTGGTGCTGAAGGCGCTGCCGGTGCTGGTGCTGGGCGGGTTCGATTCCATCGCCGGGGCCATCGTCGGCGGGCTGATCGTCGGGGCGGTGGAAAAGCTGGCCGAGGTCTATCTCGGCCCCGTCATCGGCGGCGGGATCGAGGGCTGGATCGCCTATGCCGCCGCCCTGGGTTTCCTGCTGATCCGCCCCGCCGGCCTGTTCGGCGCCCGGCTGGTGGAAAGGGTCTGAGCCATGACCGACGCCGTTCTGAAATCCCCCCCAAAATCCACGGGCAAGCCCGCCGTGCGCCTGTCACCCACGGCGTTGGGGGTGGGGCTTGTGCTGGCGGTGGCCTATGGCGTGCTGCCGCTGGTGGGCGGAGAATACCTGTTCGACGCCATCCTGACACCGTTCCTGGCGCTGGCGCTGGCCGGGCTGGGGCTGAACATCCTGACCGGCTACACCGGGCAGGTATCGCTGGGGTCCGCCGCCTTCATGGCTGTGGGGGCGTACGCTGCCTATAACCTGAACCTGCGCCTGCCGGGGCTGCCGTTCGTGGTGGATATCCTGCTGGCCGGGGGCGTGGCGGCGGCGGTGGGGCTGGTGTTCGGCCTGCCCAGCCTGCGGCTGCGCGGGTTCTATCTCGCCGTCTCCACCCTGGCCGCCCAGTTCTTCGTGCAGTGGGTGTTCAACAAGGTGGGGTGGTTTTCCAACAACAGCCCGTCGGGCATCGTCACCGTGCCGCCGCTGTCGGTGGCAGGATTCCCGCTGGACGGGCCGGTGGGCCGTTACCTTTTCGCGCTGACGGTGGTGAGCGTGGTGACGCTGGTGGTGTGGCGGCTGATCGACAGCCCCACGGGCCGTGCCCTGGCCGCCGTGCGCGACCATGAGACGGCGGCGCGCGTGATCGGCGTGCCGGTGCTGCGGGTCAAGCTGCTGGCGTTCGCCGTGTCGTCCTTCATCATCGGCGTCGCCGGGGTGCTGTGGGCGTTTGCCTATCTGCGCACGGTGGAGCCGGCGGGCTTCAACCTCGACCGCTCGTTCCAGATCCTGTTCATCGTCATCATCGGCGGGCTGGCCAGCCTGCGCGGGGCCTTTCTGGGGGCGGCGCTGATCGTGGTCTTCCCCCTGGTCCTGGCCCGCGTGGGCGGGGCGCTGCTGGGCGGGCTGTTCGACAGCGGCGTCCTGGAAATGAGCCAGCGCATCGTGCTGGGCCTGCTGATCATCACCTTTCTGATCGCCGAGCCGGCGGGGCTTTCGGCCCTGCTGGACCGCGGGTGGAACCGGCTGCGCCGCCGTCCCACCCAGGAACCCTGATCCTTGGGGCCGCCCCGGCCCCGTTCCCCTCATCGCTGATTTCCTGAAACGGAGACACACCCGATGTCGCGTCCGAACGCCCTCAAAGCGTCCTTTTTCGCCGCCCTTCTGGGGGCTGCGGCCCTGCTGCCGGCCTCGTCCGCCGTGGCCGACGAGCAGTATTTCCCGCTGCAAAGCTACCGCGTCGGCCCCTACGCCGCGGGGGGAACCGGGTTCTTCGGCGGTTTCATCGACTATCTGAACCTCATCAATACCCGCGACGGCGGCGTCAACGGCGTCACCCTGACCTGGGACGAGTGCGAGACCCAGTACGAGGTGGAACGCGGCGTCGAATGCTACAAGCGGCAGAAGAGCAAGGCCGGTGTGGCCGCCTGGAACCCGCTGTCGGTGGGCATCGCCTATGCCATGATCGACGACATCGGGCGCGACAAGGTTCCGCTGATCACCGTCAACCACGGGCGCACCGATTCCACCGACGGGCGGGTGTTCAAGTACGTCTTCCCGCTGCTGCTGAACCCGTACAGCGAAACCTCCGGCATCGTGAACTACATCGCCGGCAAGGAGGGCGGGCTTGAAAAGCTGAAGGGCAAGAAGGTCGTGGTGCTCTACCACGGCTCCCCCTACGGCAAGGAAACCATCCCGGTCTACCAGCTCCTGGCCGAGAAGTACGGCTTCAGCGTCGAACAGATCGAGGTGCCGCACCCCGGCAACGAGCAGCAGTCGCAATGGCTGTCCATCCGCCGGGCCAAGCCCGATTACGTGGTGCTGCGCGGCTGGGGCGTGATGAACCCGGTGGCGCTGAAGACGGCGCAGAAGGTGGGCTTCCCCGCCGAGCGCATCATCGGCAACGTCTGGTCCAATTCCGAGGAGGACGTGATCCCCGCCGGTGACGCCGCCAAGGGCTACACCGCCATCACCACCCAGGCGTCGGGTGCGGAATACCCGGTGCTGCAGGAGATCGTGAAGAGCGTCTACGGTGCGGGCAAGGGCAACCTGGACGACAAGAAGCGCATCGGCAGCGTCTATCACAATCTGGGCATCGTCAACGGCATCCTGAACGTGGAAGCCGTGCGCATCGCCCAGGAGAAGTTCGGCAAGCGCACCCTGACCGGCGACGAGGTGCGGTGGGGCTTCGAGCATCTGCGGCTCGACCCGGCGCGGGTTGAGGCGTTGGGGGCCAAGGGTCTGTTCCATTCCATCAACGTCTCGGTCGCCAACCACGAGGGCGAGGGCCGCGTGACCTTCCAGCAGTGGGACGGCGCCAAATGGACGGTCGTCTCCGGCTGGATCGCCCCCGACTGGGCGCTGCTGCGCCCGATCATCGAGAAATCCTCTCTGGCCTACGCCGCCGAACACGGCATCGCCGTGCGCGACCCGGCCAAGGAAGACGCCACCAACTGACGCCAACCGCCACGCCGGACAGGAGGAACGACCCATGTCCATCCACGAGGTGCTGCTGTCGCTCGATGGGGTCGAGGCCACCTACAACCACGCCATCCGTGCCCTGTCCGGCGTGCGCCTGACGGTGCGGACGGGGGAGATCGTGGCGCTGCTGGGGGCCAACGGGGCGGGCAAGACCACCGCGCTCAAGGCGCTGTCGGGCCTGTTGTCCGCCGAGCGCGGGCAGATCACCGCCGGCACCATCACCTATGACGGCGTGGACGCCGCCCGCCGCTCCCCGGCGGATCTCGTCCGCCGCGGTCTGGTGCAGGTGCTGGAGGGGCGGCACTGCTTCCGCTCCCTGACGGTGGAGGAAAACCTGCTCTCAGGTGCGCTTGGCCGGGGGGCGGGGCGGGCGGAGGTGCGCCACGACCTGGCCCGCGTCTACACCCTGTTCCCCCGCCTGCGCGACAGGCGGCGCACGCTGGCCGGGCTGACGTCCGGCGGCGAGCAGCAGATGACCGCCATCGGGCGGGCGCTGATGGCCCGGCCCCGGCTGCTGGTGCTCGACGAACCATCCATGGGGCTGGCACCCCTGGTGGTGGAGGGGATCTTCAACGCCCTGAAGATCCTGAACCGGGAGGAGGGGCTGTCGATTCTGGTGGCGGAACAGAACTCCACCGTGGCCCTGCGCCATGCCGATCGGGCGGCGGTGTTGGAAAACGGCCGCACCGTGCTGGAAGGCTCCGCCCCGGACCTGCGGGAACGCGACGACGTGAAGGCCTTCTACCTCGGCCTGGGTGTCGAGGGGGACGCCGGGGAGCCGGCCGCCTCCGTTCATTGATCCATACCCGAAACACCCATTCCCAATCATAAGGATTTGAGAGATGATCGCTGCCGTACTCGACGCCGACGCCCCGCCCAAGGGCGCGCCCGGCCTGCCGCGTCCCACCACGCCGGCCCACATCATCAAGGACGATGCCGAAGCCATCGCCGTCGCCGAGGCATTGGCCCGCGACGTGGCCCCCGGCGCGTCGGCGCGCGACCGCGACCGGATCCTGCCCATCGAGCAACTGAACGCCTTTTCCCAAAGCGGGCTGTGGTCCATCAACGTGCCCAAGGCGTTCGGCGGGCCGGAGGTGTCCTACGCCACCCTGACCCGCGTGGTGCAGATCCTGTCCGCCGCCGATCCGGCGCTGGCGCAGATCTCCCAGAACCATCTGGGCGTGCTGGCCGCCATCCGCACCGTGTCGGACGAAGCGCAGCAGCGGCTGCTGTTCGGGGAGGCGCTGAAGGGCATCCGCTTCGGCAACGCCTTTTCCGAATTCGGCACCAAGCGGGCGGTGGATTTCGCCACCCGCTTCACCGACGCCGGCGACCACGTGATCGTCACCGGGCGCAAGTTCTATTCCACCGGCGCGCTGCTGGCCCATCTGGTGCCCATCGTCGCCGTGGATGACGAAGGCCGTGCGTGGTACGCGATTGCCGACCGCAACGCCCCCGGCCTGACGGTGATCGACGACTGGTCCGGGTTCGGCCAGCGGACCACCGCCAGCGGCACCGTGATCCTGGATAATGTGAAGGTGCCCAAGACCCACCTGGTCCCCGGCTACAAGGGCTATGACAAGCCCACCGCCGATGGCGCTATTTTCCAGATCATCCAGGTGTCCGTTGACATCGGCATCGCCGAAGCGGCCATCCGCGACACGGTGGAGTTCGTGCGCACCCGCACCCGCCCGTGGGTGGACAGCAATCTCGACCGCGCGTCCGACGATCCCTACACCATCCAGGCGGTCGGCCGGCTGAACCTGCGCCTGCACGCGGCGGAAGCGCTGCAGGAAAAGGCCGGGCTGGCGGTGGACGCTGCCGTTGCCGCGCCCACGGCGGAGTCGGTGGCCAAGGCGCAGATCGCGGTGGCCGAGGCCAAGATCCTCAGCACCGAAATCGCCATCGAGGCGACCAACACCCTGTTCGAGCTGGCCGGCACCCGCTCCACCCTGGCCGAGAACAATTTCGACCGCCACTGGCGCAACGCCCGCGTCCACACGCTCCACGATCCGGTGCGGTGGAAATACGCCATCGTCGGCAATTACGCCCTGAACGGCGTCAACCCGCCGCTGCACGCCTGGAGCTGATCTGCGCGTGGCCGGGGCCTCGGCCCCGGCCCGCCAAAGTGACTGCCCTTTCCACACCGCAAAAACCTATTAAATAAATAGGAATAATGTGCTGAACATGTGAAATATCGGCACACACACGTACGGCACGTGAAATTCCGGTGCCCCCGGAACGGCGTGGCTGTGGAAAGGGACAGGCGATGAAGGTGGTGGTGACCGGGGGCGGCGGCTTCCTGGGCCGGCGTCTGGTGCGGGCGCTGCTGGCCCGCGGGCATCTGGCCGGCGGGGCGGGGCAGGAGCGGGCCATCACCCGCCTGACCATCCTGGCCCGCGAGCCGGTGACGGGTTTCGACGATCCGCGGGTGGAGGCTCTGGGCGGCGGCGTCACCGACCCCGATGCCGTGGCCGGGGCGCTGGACGGGGCGGATTCCGTCTTTCATCTGGCCGCCGTCGTCAGCGCCCAGGCCGAGCAGGATTTCGACCTCGGCACACGGGTGAACGTTGAGGGCACCCGCCTGCTGCTGGAAGCGGCGCGGCGGGCGGCCCGGACGCCGCGTTTCGTCTTCGCCAGTTCCGCCGCGGTGTTCGGCGCCACCCTGCCGCCCGTGGTGCCGGAGGAGTGGGCGCCCACGCCCCAGACATCCTACGGCACGCAAAAGGCCATTGGCGAACTGCTGGTCAACGACTACAGCCGCAAGAGCTTCGTCGATGGCCGGTCGGTGCGCATCGGCATGGTGGTGGTCCGCCCCGGCCCGGCCAACCGCGCGGCCAGCGCGTTTGGCAGCGCCGTCATCCGCGAACCGCTGGCGGGGGAGGTCTACACCTGCCCGGTGCCGCCGGACACGCGGGTGTTCGTCTCGTCCCCCGCCACGGTGGTGGACAATCTGATCCACGCCCATGAATTGCCGGCGGACGCCTTTGCCGACGGCAACCGCATCGTCACGCTGCCCGGCCTGCCCCAGACCGTTGGCGCCATGGTGGAGGCGCTGGCCCGCGTGGACCCGGATGCCGCCGCGCGGGTGCGGTGGGAGACCGATCCCTTCGTCGCCCGCATCGCCGCCGGCTGGCCGGGGGCCATCGACACCCCGCGGGCGCTGGCCCTGGGCTTCCGCCGCGACGACGCGTTCGAACCGATCATCCGCGCCTTCATCGCCGAACAGCAGGGGGCGGCGCCATGACGGACGCCCCGACCCTTCCCGTCACTCAAACCCAGGTGCGCCTGATCGGACGGCCCAGCCAGGGGCGCGTCACCGCCGGTCTTTTCCAGGTGGGGCCGGGGCCGGTGGAGGCCCCCGGCGACGGACAGGTGCTGATCCGCGTGCTGTTCCTGTCCCTGGACCCGGCCATGCGCGGCTGGATCGCCGACGCCACCAATTACCGCACGCCGGTGCCGCTGGGGGCGGTGATGACCGGCTTCACCGTCGGGCGGGTGGTGGTCTCGCGCCACCCCGGCTATGGGGTGGGCGATGTGGTGTACGGCAGCCAGGGGTGGCAGGAATGGGCGCTGTCCGACGGCAGCGACATCCATCACAAAGTGGACCCCGCCTGGGGGCCGCCGTCGCTGGCCCTGGGGGTGCTGGGGCACACCGGGTTGACCGCCTATCTGGGTCTGCTCGACGTGGGGCAGCCGCGGGCGGGGGAAACGGTGGTGGTGTCCACCGCCGCCGGGGCGGTGGGCAGCATCGTCGGCCAGATCGCCCGGCTGAAGGGCTGCCGCACCGTGGGCATCGCCGGGTCCGACGAAAAGGTGCGGCAGTGCCTGGAGGAATTCGGCTTCGACGCCGCCGTCAACTACCGCGCGGGCGGTGACCTGGGGGCGGCCCTGGACGCCGCGTGCCCGCGCGGGGTGGACGTCTATTTCGACAATGTGGCCGGGCCGGTGGCCGACGCGGTGCTGGAGCGGATCAATGTGGGCGCCCGCATCGTGCAGAACGGCACCATCGCCCTTGGCCCCGGCGCACCCCCGGCCCCGCGGATCAACCGCACCATTCTGGTCAAGCGCGCCCGGCTGGAAGGCTTTCTGGTGCTTGATCACTTCCACCGCTTCCCCGAGGCGCTGGCCGAGCTGTCGGCCTGGGTCCGGGACGGGCTGATCCGCCACCGCGAGGACGTGGCCGAGGGGCTGGCCGCCGCCCCCGCTGCCCTGGTGCGCCTGCTGGCCGGGGAGAACACCGGCAAGCAGGTGGTGCGCGTCGCACCCTGATTTGAATCCTCCCCATCCGATGCGACAGACAACGGAGCCGTCATGACGACCTTTCCCCTGGACCACCGCCCGCCGCACATCGCCCCCGACGAATGGGCGCTGCGGGTGAAGCTGGCCGCGCTGTACCGCGTGGTCGATCTGCTGGGGTGGAGCGAGCTGGTCATCAACCACATCACCGTGCGGGTGCCGGGGCCGGACCGCCATTTCCTCATCAACCCCTATGGCCTGACCTATGACGAGGTGACCGCCGGCAACCTCGTCAAGATCGACGTGGACGGCAACAAGGTGGAGCCGAGCGAGTACCCGGTGAACCCCGCCGGCTTCGTCATCCACAGCGCCATCCATCAGGCGCGCGAGGACGCCCACGCCGTCATCCACACCCACACCACCGCCGGGGTGGCCGTCGCCACCAAGCGCCACGGGCTGCGCCACGACAATTTCTACGCCGTGCAGCTTTACGGGCAGGTGGCCTATCACGACTACGAAGGCTTGAGCATCCGGCTGGGCGAACAGCCGCGGCTCTTGGCCGACGTCGGCGACAAGCCGTGCCTGATCCTGCGCAACCATGGTCTGCTGACCACCGGGCGCACGCTGGCCATCGCCTTTTTCAACATGTGGCGGCTGCAGCGGGCGTGCGAGATTCAGGTGCTGACCGACGCCATGGCGGGGGAGGACGTGACGGTCCCCGACGCCATCGCCCGCACCAACGTGCTCGACGCCAACAACTTCGGCGAGGACGGAACCGTCGCCGACAAGTTCTTCGAGGGGATGGTGCGCAAGCTGAACCGCCAGGACCGCGGCTACGCCCACTGATCGTCCCCTTCAGACCCGATCCCACACCAGAACGAGGTTCGATCCCATGCCGGCCACGCTTCGCCGCACCTTTCTGCTCGCCGCCGCCGTCACTGCCCTGGGCGCGGCGTCCGTCGCGGCTTCCGCCGACACCATCCGGGTGGGGGTGACCGCCGGTCCCCACGCCGAAATCCTCGACGTCGTCCGCAAGGTCGGTGCCGAGCGCGGCGTGGACATCAGGCCGGTGGAATTCACCGACTACGTCATCCCCAACCAGGCCCTGGCCGCCAGGGAGCTGGAGGCCAATTCGTTCCAGCACGAACCCTATCTGCGCAACCAGATCGCCAAGACCGGGTGGAAGCTGGCGCCGGTGGCCCTGACCATCGCGTCCCCCATGGGTTTCTATTCGCAGAAGTACAAGAGCTTCGACCAACTGCCCAAGGGCGCCACCGTCGCCATCCAGAACGACCCCAGCAACGGCGCGCGGTCCCTGCGCCTGCTGGCCGCCGGCGGGGTGGTGACGCTGAAAGACCCCAAGAGCCTGAGCGCCAGCATCGCCGACATCGCCGGAAACCCCAAGGGTTACACGTTCGTGGAACTGGACGCCGCCCAGTTGGCGCGGTCCCTGCCCGACGTGGATGCGGCGGCGGTGAACAACAACTATGCGGTCCAGGCCGGCCTGGACCCGGTGCGCGACGCAATCCTGAGCGAAACCCTGGACACCCCTTACGTCAACATCCTCGCCGTGCGGGAGGAGGACAAGGACAAGCCGTGGGTCAAGCAACTGATCGACGCCTACCACTCCGAACCGGTGAAGCAGTTCGTGCAGCAGCGGTTCAAGGGCGCCTACGTCGCCACGTGGTGACGGAACCGTCCCCGGTGGCGTGACCGGCCGGGCGGTTGCTGCGGCACCGCCCGGCCCAAGGGGAGCGGATGGCGATCTCCCGCCGTCCGGGCAATGCGGCTGTGGAGGGGGCACGAAGCCCCCTCAATCATCCCCGTGACCGTGGGCGATGGCCCCAGCGGGCAGCGCCGCCGGCTTTCCCGCCCCCACCAGCGTGCGCAGCAGGACATAGAAGACCGGCGTCAGCACCAGACCGAACAGGGTGACGCCGATCATGCCGGCGAACACCGCCACCCCCATGGCGTGGCGCATCTCCGCCCCCGCCCCGGTGGAGGTCACCAGCGGCACCACCCCCATGATGAAGGCGATGGAGGTCATCAGGATGGGCCGCAGCCGCAGCCGGCTGGCCTCCACCGCCGCCTGGACCACGCTGCGCCCCTGATGCTCCAGTTCGCGGGCGAATTCGACGATCAGGATGGCGTTCTTGGCCGACAGACCCACCAGCACCATGAAGCCGATCTGGGTGAAGATGTTGTTGTCGCCCCCCGTCAGCCACACCCCGGCCAGCGCCGACATCAGGCTCATGGGCACGATCAGCAGGATCGCCAGCGGCAGCGTCAGGCTTTCGTACTGCGCCGCCAGCACCAGGAAGACCAGCAGGATGCTGATGGGGAAGATCCACAGCGCCGCGTTGCCGGCCAGGATCTCCTGATAGGTCAGGTCGGTCCATTCGAAGCGCACGCCGCGGGGCAGGGTCTCGTGCGCGATGCGCTCGGCCGCCGCCTGCGCCTGGCCCGAGGAGTAACCCGGCGCCGGCCCGCCGTTGATGTCGGCGGCGGTGTAGCCGTTGTAGCGCACCACCATTTCCGGCCCGTAGCTCTGGGTCACCGTGACCAGCGACGACAGCGGCACCATGTCGCCCTGGGCGTTGCGGGTCTTCAACAGGCCGATGTCGGCGGATTCGGCGCGGAAGGGCGCGTCGGCCTGGACACGCACCTGATAGACGCGCCCGAAGCTGTTGAAGTCGTTGACGTAGAGCGAGCCGAGATAGATCTGCATGGTGTCGAACACGTCGCCGATGGACACGCCTTGCTGCTTGGCCTTCACCCGGTCCAGATTCACGTCCAACTGCGGCACGTTGATCTGGTAGCTGGAGAAGCTCGGCCCCAGTTCCGGCGTCTGTATCGCCTTTTTCACGAAGGCGCCGACCGCCGCGTTCAGCGCCTCGTACCCCAGCGCGCCGCGGTCTTCCAGTTGCATCTTGAAGCCGCCCAGTGTGCCCAGCCCCATCACCGGCGGCGGGGGGAAGATGGCGACGAAGGCTTCCTTCAGCCCGGCGTAGCGCTTTTGCAGGTCACCGGCGATGGCGGCGGCGGACAGCGACGGGTCCTTGCGCTCGGCAAAGGGCTTCAGCGTGACGAAGACGATGCCGGCGCTGGAGCTGTTGGTGAAGCCGTTCACCGACAGGCCGGGGAAGGCGACCGCACTCTGCACGCCGGGGCGGGCCAGGGCGATGTCGGTCATGCGGCGGATCACCTCCTCCGTCCGGTCGAGCGAGGCGCCGTTGGGAAGCTGGGCGAAGCTGATCAGGTATTCCTTGTCCTGGGCCGGGACGAAGCCCATGGGCACGGTGCGGCCCAGCAGCACCGTCACCGCCAGCAGGCCGACATAGACCAGCATCATCAGCCCCTTGTGCCGCACCACCCCGCCGACGCCGCGGCCATAGCCGGCGGACGCCCGGTGGAACACCCGGTTGAACAGCCGGAAGAAGCCGCCGAACACCCGGTTCATGGCGCGGGTCAGCCAGTCCTGCGGCTGGTCGTGGCCGCGCAGCAGCACCGCGGCCAGCGCCGGCGACAGGGTGAGCGAGTTGAAGGCGGAGATGACGGTGGAGATCGCAATCGTCATTGCGAACTGCTTGTAGAACTCGCCGGTCAGGCCGCTCATGGCCGCCAGCGGCACGAAGACGGCGACCAGGGTCAGGGCGATGGCGATGATCGGGCCGCTCACCTCCTGCATGGCGCGGTACGTGGCTTCCTTGGCCGACAGGCCGTTCTCGATGTTGCGTTCGACGTTTTCCACCACGACGATGGCGTCGTCCACCACGATGCCGATGGCCAGCACCATGCCGAACAGCGACAGCGCGTTGATGGAATAGCCCAGCCCCAGCATCAGCGAGAAGGTGCCGACGATGGACACCGGCACCGCCAGCAGCGGGATGATCGACGCCCGCCACGTCTGCAAGAACACGATGACCACCAGCACCACCAGCGCGATGGCCTCCAGCAGCGTGTGGATTACCGCGTCGATGCTGGAACGGACGAACTGGGTCGGGTCATAGACGATGCTGTAATCCACGCCGTCCGGCATGTCGGCCTTGAGGTCGGCCATGGCCGCGCGGATGGCGTCGGAGATGGCGAGCGCGTTGGCGCCCGGCGACTGGTTGATGCCCAGCGCCACCGCCGGCTTGTTGTCCAGCAGCGACCGCAGCCCGTACTGCGCCGCCGCCAGCTCCACCCGGGCGACGTCGCGCAGCAGGGTGACGCCGCCCTGTTCCCCCGTTTTCAGGATGATGGCGCCGAATTCGTCCGGCGTCTTCAGCCTTCCTTGCGCGTTGATGGACAATTGCAGCGGCGTGTCGGGCAGCGACGGCGAGGCGCCGATGACCCCGGCGGCCACCTGCACGTTCTGTTCGCGGATCGCCGCCACCACGTCCGCCGCGGTCAGCCCGCGCTGGGCCACCTTGTTGGGGTCGAGCCAGACGCGCATGGAATAGTCGCCGGCCCCCCACACCTGCACCTCGCCGACGCCGCTGATCCGGCTCAGCCGGTCCTTGACGTTCAGGATGGCGTAGTTGCGCAGATAGGTCATGTCGTACCGCCCGTTGGGCGACAGCAGATGCACGACCATGGTCAGGGTGGGCGAGCTTTTGACCGTGGTCACCCCCAGCCGCTGCACGTCGGACGGCAGGCGCGGCAACGCCTGCGACACCCGGTTCTGCACGAGCTGCTGCGCCTTGTCCGGGTCGGTGCCCAGCTTGAAGGTGACGGTCAGCGCCATGTTGCCGTCGCTGTTGGCCTGCGACTGCATGTACAGCATGTTTTCCACGCCGTTGATCTGCTCCTCCAGGGGGGAGGCGACGGTTTCGGCGATGACCTTGGGGTTGGCGCCGGGAAACTGGGCGCGCACGACCACCGAGGGCGGCACCACCTCGGGGTATTCGGAAATCGGCAACTGAAACAGCGAGATCGCACCCGCCAGGAACAGCGCCACCGACAGCACGCCCGCGAAGATCGGGCGGTCGATGAAGAATTTGGAGATGTTCATGATGGCTCTCCCGGCGGAACCCGGTTTACGGTTTCGCAGCGGTCTGGATCGGTTCGGGGGCGCCCATCGCCACGGTCTTCGGGCTGATGCGCGCGCCGGGGCGGGCGTGCTGGATCCCGTTGACCACGATGCGCTCGCCGGCCTCAAGCCCGCTGGTCACCACGCGCAGGCCGCTCTGCGCCGGGCCGGGGACGATGGCGCGGTACTGCACGGTGTCGTCGCCGCCCACCACCAGAACGAATTTCTTGTCCTGATCGGTGTTGATGGCGCGCTCATCCACCATCAGCGCGCCGTGGGGCGTGCTGCCGCCCACCTTGATGCGGGCGTAGAGGCCGGGCACCAGCATCCCGTCGGGGTTGTCGAATTTGGCGCGCACGCGGATGGTGCCCGACACGGCGTCGAGCCGGTTGTCCACATGCTCCACCGTCCCGGTGCGCGAATAGCCGCTCTCGTTGGCAAGGCCGAGCTGGACCGGCACGTCGGCGGCGTCCTTCACGCTGGCGATGTGGCGCAGATAGGTCTGTTCGTCCACGTCGAACGCGGCGTAGATCGGTGACACCGACACCAGCGTGGTCAGCGGGGCCGCCGCAGCACCGGCGGCCACCACGTTGCCCACCGTCACCTCGGCCCGCGACACGCGGCCGGCAATCGGCGCGGTCACCTGGGTGTGCTCCAGATCGATGCGGGCGAGGTCGAGGGCGGCCTGCGCCGCCTTCAGGTTGGCGGCGGCCTGACGGGCGGCGCTTTCCTTCTCGTCCAGGGTCTGGCGCGACACGGCGCTGCTCTGCACCAGCCGCTGGGCGCGGTCCAGGTCGGCGGCGGTGAAGCGCACCGCCGACTGGGCGGCGGTCACCTCGGCCTCGGCCCGTGCGACGGCGGCGGCGTGGGGGCGCGGGTCGATGGTGAAGAGGACGTCGCCCTGCTTCACCAGGGCGCCGTTGCGGAAATGAACGGCGGTGATGGCGCCCGACACCTGCGGGCGCACCTCCACCCGCTCCACCGCTTCCAGCCGGCCGGAATAGGACTGCCAGTCGGTGATGGTGCGGGCGACGACGGGTGCCACGTCCACCTCGGGCGGCGGCGGGGCGGCGGTGGCAGCCTGGGGGGCGTCGGCGTGGCCCTGGGTGGCGGCAAAACCGGCGACGGCGGCGGCGGTGGTGCCGGCGGCGAGGAGAAGGGCGAGTTTCGAACGGGTCAGCGTCATGGGTTCGGTCTCCGGGCGGGGAGTCAGACGGGGGCGCCGGCCACGTCCGCGGGGGACAGGCGGCGGCGGAAGAAATCGGCGGTGGCCAGCAGCGCCGGGCGGTGGCCGGGCAGGGCGGCGTGGGAGATGGCGGGGAAGCGGGTGACCTCGGTCGGCACCCCGGCGGCGATCAGGCCGGCGGCGTACTGTTCCGCCTCGATGCGCAGCACGTCGTTCTGGGCGGTGACGATCAGCGCGGGCGGCAGCCCGGCCAGCCGGCGGGAATCCAGCGGGGCGGCATAGGGGTGCAGCCGCTGCGCCGAGTCCGGCAGATAGGCGCGGTAGCAGCGGGCATAGGCGGTGGCCGGCACGTCCGACTGCACCGCCCGTGCGCCGTCGGCGCGGGTCAGGCTGGGGTCGAGCATGGGGCCGAGCAGGGCCTGGGCGCGGATGTCCACGTCGCCCAGATCACGGGCCAGGAAGGTGAGGGAGGCGGCCACATGCCCCCCGGCGTCGTGTCCGGCCACGCCCAGCCCGCCACCGGCGATGTTCAGGTCGCGGGCCGACGCGGCGGTCCACAGGGCAGCATGGTGGGCGTCGTGGGCGGCGGTGGGGAAGCAGTGGGCCGGGGCCAGCGAATAGCCCACCGACACCACCAGCGCCGGCACGGCCCCGGCGATGGTGGCGGCGGCGGTCTCCGCCTCCTCCAGCGAGCCGGAGGTGAATCCGCCGCCGTGCAGATACAGCAGCGCCGGCACCGTCAGCCCGATCAGCGGGCGGTACAGCCGCAGCCGGATGTCCTGGGCGTGGCCGGCGATGGTCCGGTCATCGACCGCCAGCGGGCAGGGGGCCCCGGTGGTTTTCCGTGTTCTCGACTGTCCCGATAAGCGGCTCATGGTTCCCTGGTGCCTCGGCACCCCTCCCGCATTGCAACAGGAGTGAGTGTGGGCGACTGGGGAAACGGAATAAAGACGCGGTCAACGGCAACACAATTCGGATCGGATGAACAATCCGGGTTACACGACGCACAGGGAGGGAGCGTCCGCCTCCACCCCCGCGGCGGCGGGTATCGCCGCCGGCTGTTCGTGGCAGGCGTCGATCTCCTCCCCCTGCATCAGCGGGCAGCCCTCGAACAGTTCGGCCACCCAATCGACGAAGGCGCGGACCTTGGGCGACAGGTGGCGGTTGTGGGGGTAGAGGGCGGAGATGGGCACCAGGGCCGGGCGCCAGTCGTGCAGAATCTCCACCAGCGCCCCGCTGCGCAGATGGGGCAGGGCCATGAACCGCGCCACCTGCCCGATGCCCAGCCCTTCCACCGCGCAGGTGACATAGGCGTCGGCGTCGTTGACCGAGACGGGGCCGTCCAGCGTCACCTCGTGGGCGATACCGTCCCGTTCGAAGCTCATGGGGTGCATCTTGCCGGTGCGGGCGAAGTAGTTGACGGCGGTGTGCCCCTCCAGCGCCTCGATGGTCGTGGGGGTGCCGTGGCGGGCGAGATAGGCCGGGCTGGCCACGGTCACCGGGCGGAAGGCCCCGACCCGGCGGGCGATCAGGCTGGAATCCATCAGGTCACCGACCCGGAGCACGCAATCCACCCCCTCCTGGATCAGGTCGATGGGGCGGTCGCTCATGCCGATCATGACCTCGATGTCGGGATAGCGGGCGTGGAACTGGTGGATGGTGGGGATGATGATCAGCCGCCCGACGGACCCCGGCATGTCCACCCGCAGCCGCCCGCGCGGCGTCTTGCGGGCGCTGGTGAACGAGGTCTCGACCTCCTCCAGATCCGCCAGGATGCGGGTCGCCCCCTCCAGATACGCGGCCCCGTCCAGCGTCAGGCTCAGCTTGCGCGTGGTCCGCTGGAGCAGGCGCACGCCCAGTGCGGCTTCCAGATTCTGGACCGCCGCCGTCACCGAGGCGCGGGGCAGGCCCAGCGTGTCGGCGGCCTTGGAGAAGCTGTTGACCTCGACCACGCGGACGAAGACGCGCATCGCATGAAGTTTGTCCATGGCCTGTCCATCGGTGCCGTGGGGCGGCCCACCCCCGTACTTGGGGGGGGCGGGCCGGATGCGCTTATCTAAGCACGCCCCGTAGGGAAGTCGATGGGACTTTGGTGAGGAACCTCAACCGGCCGGGGTGGGCCGGCGGCCCAGCGCCGGCACCAGTGCTGCGGCACCCAGGCACAGCAGCCCGGCGATGAAGAAGGCCGGCAGATAGGTGTCGAGCGTGCTGCGGGCGTAGCCGGCCCCGAAGGCGGCGCAGGCCGCCCCGATCTGGTGGCCGGCGAACACCCAGCCGAACACGAGGTTGGCGCGCTCGCGCCCGAAACGCTCGGCGGTCAGCCGGACCGTCGGCGGCACGGTGGCGATCCAGTCCAGCCCGTAGAACACCGCGAACAGCGACAGGCCGTAAAACGTGAAGTCGGAATAGGGCAGGAACAGCAGCGACAGCCCGCGCAGGCCGTAATACCAGAACAGCAGCCAGCGGTTGTCGTAACGGTCGGACAGCCAGCCCGACGCGACGGTGCCGACGAAATCGAAGATTCCCATCAGCGCCAGCAGCCCGGCGGCCCGCACCTCCGGCACGCCGAAATCGACGCACAGCGGGATCAGATGGGTCTGGATCAGCCCGTTGGTGCTGGCCCCGCAGATGAAGAAGGTGGCGAACAGCATCCAGAAAACCCGCGTGCGCGCCGCATCGCGCAGGGCGCCCAGGGCGGCGGCGGCCACCGATCCGGCGGGCGGCGGCGGGGCGGCGGGGGCGTCGTCCTCGCCATAGGCCGCCAGCCCCAGATCGGCGGGGCGGTCGCGCATCAGGGCGAGCACGGCCAGGGCCGCCACCCCCAGCAGCACGCACAGCAGCGCCAAGGCGGCACGCCAGCCCATCTGTTGCGTCAGCATCGACAGGAGCGGCATGAAGACGAGCTGCCCGGTGGCCGAGCTGGCGGTCAGCAGCCCGACGGCCAAGCCGCGCCGCCGGGTGAACCAGCGGGTGGCGATGGTGGCGCCCAGCACCATGGCGGTCAGCCCGGTGCCGAAGCCGACGACGAACCCCCACAGCAGGATCAGGTGCCAGACCTCGCGCATGGCAAGCGACAGCAGCAGCCCGCTGCTGACCACCGTCAGCGATGCCAGCACCATGCGCTTGACGCCGTAGCGGTTGATGAGTGCTGCGGCGAACGGCCCCATCAGGCCGAACAGCAGCAGGCGGATGGCCAAGGCCACCGAGATCTCGGCGGTGGACCAGCCGAATTCGCGCTGGAGCGGCAGCAAAAGCACGCCGGGGGCGCCGACGGCCCCCGCCGACACCAGCATGGTCAGAAAGGTGACGCCGACCACGGCCCAGCCGTAGTGGACGTTCCGCCGCGCGAGCGCGGCGGCGACAGGGGATGACAGCATGGATGCGGGTTCCGGTCTGGCGGAGGCAGGGATCAGGCGGGCCGTTCGACCGCGATGGCGGTGGCCTCGCCGCCGCCGATGCACAGGGCGGCGACGCCGCGCCGCAGCCCCCGCGCGGCCAGCGCGTGCAGCAGCGTCACGATCAGCCGCGCCCCGGTGGCGCCGATGGGATGGCCGAGCGCGCAGGCCCCGCCGTTGACGTTCAGCGCGCCGCGGGGAATGCCCAGATCCCGCGCCGCGGCCATGGCGACCACGGCGAAAGCCTCGTTGATCTCGAACAGGTCCACGTCGCCGGCGCTCCAGCCGGTGCGGTCCAGCAGGGCGCGGATCGCCGGGATCGGCGCTGTGGTGAACCACGCCGGATCCTGGCTGTGGGTGGCGTGGCCGCGGATGGTGGCGAGGACGGGCAGCCCCTCGCGTTCCGCCAGCGAGCGGCGGGTGAGCACCAGCGCCGCCGCCCCGTCGGCGTTGGCCGAGGAACTGGCCGCCGTAATGGTGCCGCCGGGCCGGAAGGCCGGCTTCAGCGCCGGGATCTTGTCCGGCGCCAGCTTCAGCGGGTTCTCGTCCTGGGTGATGAGACGCTCGCCGCCCTTGCCGGCAACGGCGATGGGGACGATTTCGGCGGTGAAGGCCCCGCCTTCGACGGCGGCGCGGGCGCGCGTCAGCGTTTCGATGGCGTAGGCGTCCTGCTCGGCGCGGGAGAAGCCGTAGAGGTCGGCCGCCGCCTCGCCGAAATCGCCCATGGGCCGCCCGCCCTCATAGGCGTCCTCCAGCCCGTCGAGCATCATGTGGTCGAAGAGGCGGTCATGGCCGGCGCGGTAGCCGCCGCGGGCCTTGGCCAGCAGATAGGGGGCGTTGGACATGGATTCCATGCCGCCGGCCACCACGATATCGGCGGAGCCGGCACGGATCAGGTCGTGGGCGAGCATCGTGGCCTTCATGCCCGAGCCGCAGACCTTGTTGACGGTGGTGGCGCCGGTGGCGTCGGGCAACCCGGCGGCGCGCGCCGCCTGCCGGGCGGGCGCCTGCCCCTGGCCGGCGGGCAGCACGCAGCCGAGCAGCACCTCGCCGATGCGTTCCGGCGCCAGGCCGGCGCGGGTCACGGCGGCGCCGACGGCGTGGGCGCCCAGCGCGTGGGCGGGCAGGGCGGACAGGTCGCCCTGGAAGCGGCCGAGCGGCGTGCGCGCGGCGGAAACGATGACGACGGGATCGGTGGCGTCCATGACCGCGGTCTCCCTGGGGGTGGACATCACTGCACCGTCAGCCCGCCGTCGATGACGATCGACTGGCCGGTGATGAAGGAGGCGGCGTCGGAGCACAGCCAGACCACGGTGTCGGCGACCTCGCGCGGCTGGCCGACACGGCCCACGGGGTGCAGGGGGCCGAGGGCCGCGTTCACCGCCTCCTCCCCGCCGAACGACCCGGCGCTCATGGGCGTCTGGATGATGGCGGGGCAGACGGCGTTGACGCGCACGCCGGTCTTGGCCACCTCGATGGCCGCACTGCGGGTCATGCCCTCCACCGCCGCCTTGGTGGCGGAATAGACGGTGTTGCCGGCCAGCCCGATCCGGCCCAGCACCGAGCCGGTGGACACGATGGCCCCCTTGCCCTGCCGGACCATCAGGGGGATTTCGTGCGTCAGGCACAGCCAGACGCCCTTGAGGTTGACGGCCACCATGCGGTCGAAATCCGCTTCCGCCGTTTCGGCGACGGAGCGGTTGAAATGGATGCCGGCGTTGTTGAAGGCGTAGTCGAGCCGGCCATGGTCCCGTTCGATGCGGGCGAACAGGGCGGCGACCTGGGCCGCGTCGGCGACGTCGGCGGCCGCGAAGACGGCGCGCCCGCCGGCCCGTGCCGCCTGTTCCACGGTTTCCCGTCCCTCGGCCTCCCGCCGTCCGGTGACGATCACCGTGGCGCCCGCGCGGGCGAAGGCCAGCGCCGTCGCCCGCCCGATGCCCGAGGTGCCGCCGGTGACCAGGGCCACGCCGCCGCTCATGTCCGTCATTGTCCTCTCCGTACCCGGTGGTTTATGATGATGATCATCATGAATGGAGTTATTGATGACGTCCATCATGAATAACGGCAAGCGTCCCCGCGGTTGGGGCGTGGCTGCCATGCGCAGGGTGCGGTCATGAAGGTTTCCAAGGAGAAGGCGGCGGAGAACCGCGCCGCCATCGTCACGGCGGCGGGGCGGCTGTTCCGCGAGCGCGGGTTCGACAAGGTGGGGGTGGCCGAGATCACCAAGGCCGCCGGCCTGACCCACGGCGGCTTCTACGGCCATTTCGCGTCCAAGGACGCGCTGGCGGCGGAGGCGTGCGAGGCGGCCTTCGCCGAAAGCCTGGACCGCCTGCCGGCGGACGAGGCGTCGGCGGAGGGGGCGCTGGCGGCCTTTCTGACCCGGTATTTGAGCGAACGGCACCGCGATCACCCCGAGGCCGGCTGCCCCATGGCGGCCTTTGCCGGCGAGATGGCGCGGCTGGACCCGGCGGTGCAGGACCGTTTCGGTGCCGGTGTCGAACGTTTCTTCGCGGCGGTGGCGGCGCGCCTGCCGGCGGACGGGGGGGCGGGCGATGCCGGCCGCCGTGCCCGCGCCATCGCCATCGTATCGGCGCTGGTGGGCGGCATGGCGCTGGCCCGCGCCACCGCCCGGACTGGGCCGGAACTGTCGCTGGAGATCCTGGACGCGCTCCGCACCCAGCTCGGCGCATGGGGGGATGGGCAGGGCTGACGGAGCACCCTCTCCGCCCTACGGTTCGGTTATGCCGTTCCGTTCATTGCATGACCGCGTTCATATACGCCGCGTATATGAAACGCCCCGGCGGCCCCCCATCGAATTTATACGCCGCCCGGCCGCATGATCGGGGCGATGGTTCGGACGACGGCTTTCCCACCAAGACGGAAAGCCCGGCCGGGCCGCCCTGATCCCCCGTACCTCCGCCCGCGTTCCGCGCGGTCGCCGGCCATCCGTACCGGGCCGGGCCGCCGGACGCGGCGGGGCGTTGCGCTTGCGGAGACGAAGAATGCTCGATCTTCTCATGCTTGCGGTCACCGCAGGCTTCTTTGCCGTGGCCGTGGCGTATGTCCACGCCTGCGACCGGCTGTAGGAGGTGGCGATGACGCTCGACCTTCTCCTGGCCGGCACCGTGACCGCCGGGCTCCTGGCGTATCTGGTGTATGCCCTGATCCGCCCCGAACGGTTTTGAGGAGACAATCCCATGACCGTGAACGGCTGGATTCAGATTTTGGTTTTCATCGCCCTGGTGGCCGCGGTGGCGCGGCCGCTCGGCGGTTTCATGGTGCGCGTGTTCGCCGGGGAACGCACCCCGCTGTCCCCCGTTCTGGCCCCGGTGGAGCGGGGCCTCTACCGTCTGGCCGGGGTGGACGCCAAGGCGGAACAGCATTGGGTGACCTATGCGGTGTCCATGCTGCTGTTCAATCTGTTCGGCATGCTGCTGCTCTATGGGCTGCAGCGGCTTCAGGGCGTTCTGCCGCTCAACCCCCAGGGGATGGCGGCGGTGCCCGCCGATCTGGCCTTCAACACCGCGGCCAGCTTTACCACCAACACCAACTGGCAGAATTACGGCGGCGAGGGCACCATGGGCCATCTGGTGCAGATGGCCGGGCTGACGGTGCAGAATTTCGTGTCGGCGGCCACCGGCATTGCGCTGGCCGTGGCGCTGGTCCGCGGCTTTGTGCGGGAATCGGCACGCACGCTGGGCAATTTCTGGACCGACCTGACCCGCGCCACGCTCTATGTGCTGCTGCCGCTGTCGTTCGCGATGGCGCTGGTGCTGGTGTGGCAGGGCGTGCCCCAGACGCTCGCCGGGGCGGTGGACGCCACCACGCTCGAAGGGGCGCGGCAGACCATCGCCCTCGGCCCCGTCGCCTCGCAGGAGGCGATCAAGATGCTGGGGACCAACGGCGGCGGCTTCTTCAACGCCAACTCCGCCCACCCGTTCGAAAACCCGACCGCACTCACCAATCTGTTGGAAATGCTGGCGATCTTCGCCATCGGCGCGGGGCTGACCAACCTGTTCGGGCGCATGGCCGGCGACGAGCGCCAGGGCTGGGCGATCCTGGCCGCCATGGGCGTGCTGTTCGTCGCCGGCGTCACCATGGCCTATTGGGCGGAAGCTCAGGGCAACCCGGCCTTCACCGCCTTCGGCATCGACACCGCGGCGGGGAACATGGAAGGCAAGGAAACCCGCTTCGGCATCGCCGCGTCGGCCCTGTTCGCCACCGTCACCACCGCCGCGTCGTGCGGGGCGGTGAACGGCATGCACGACAGCTTCATGCCGCTGGGCGGCATGGTGCCGCTGGTCAACATGATGCTGGGTGAAATCATCGTCGGCGGCGTGGGCGCCGGGCTGTACGGCATGCTGCTGTTCGCGGTCATCGCCCTGTTCGTGGCCGGGCTGATGGTGGGCCGCACGCCCGAATACCTCGGCAAGAAGCTGGAGGCGAAAGAGGTCAAGATGACCGTGCTGGCCATCTTGTGCCTGCCGCTGGCGATGCTGGGGCTGACCGCCGCGGCCCTGGTGACGGAAACGGGCGTGGCCTCCATCGCCAACGCCGGCCCGCACGGCTTTTCGGAGGTGCTGTACGCCTATGTCTCCGGGGCGGCCAACAACGGCAGCGCCTTCGGCGGGCTTGGCGGCAACACGCTCTGGTACAACCTGACCATCGCCGCCGCCATGCTGATGGGGCGCTTCTTCGTGATCGTGCCCATGCTGGCCATGGCCGGTTCGCTGGCGGCCAAGCGGCGGGTTCCGGCCTCCGCCGGCAGCTTCCCCACCCACGACGGGCTGTTCGTCGGCCTGCTGGTCGGGGTGATCCTGATCGTCGGCGGGCTGACCTTCTTCCCGGCACTCGCCCTCGGCCCCATCGCCGAGCATCTGGCGATGAACGCCGGCACCCTCTTCTGATCGGACGCCATTCCATGGACACCAAAACCAAAAAGACGGGCCGGTCCGCCGCCGCCACGCTGCTGGATCCGGCTGTTCTGGGGCCGGCGGTGGGCCAGTCCTTCCGCAAGCTCGACCCGCGGACGATGGTCCGCAACCCGGTGATGTTCTGCGTGGAGGTGGTGGCCGCCCTGACCACCGTGCTGTTCCTGCGCGATCTGGTGGCGGGCACGGCGGAGCATGCCGGTTTCGCGCTGCAGATCATCGTGTGGCTGTGGTTCACCGTGCTGTTCGCCAATTTCGCCGAGGCGGTGGCCGAAGGGCGCGGCAAGGCCCAGGCCGCCACGCTCCGCAAGACCAAGACGGAAACCAGCGCCCGTCTGCTGGGGGCGGACGGCGCCGCCGCCACCGTTCCCGCCACGGCGCTCAAGCCCGGCGACCACGTGCTGGTGGAGGCCGGGGAGATCATCCCCTCCGACGGCGAGGTGGTGGAGGGGGTGGCCTCGGTGAACGAGGCGGCGATCACAGGCGAATCCGCCCCCGTCATCCGCGAATCCGGCGGCGACCGCTCGGCGGTCACGGGGGGCACGCAGGTCATCTCCGACCGCATCGTCGTGCGCATCACGGCCAGCCCCGGTTCCACCTTCCTCGACCGGATGATCGCGCTGGTGGAGGGGGCGCAGCGGCAAAAGACGCCCAACGAGATCGCCCTCAACATCCTGCTGGCCGGGATGACGATCATCTTCGTCATCGCGGTGGCGACCATCCCCAGTTTCGCGGCCTATGCCGGCGGTTCGATCGGCGTGCCGGTGCTGGTGGCGCTGTTCGTCACGCTGATCCCCACCACCATCGGGGCGCTGCTGTCGGCCATCGGTATCGCCGGCATGGACCGTCTGGTCCGCTTCAACGTGCTGGCCATGTCGGGCCGCGCGGTGGAGGCGGCGGGCGACGTGGACACGCTGCTGCTGGACAAGACCGGCACCATCACGCTGGGCAACCGCCAGGCGGCGGAGTTTCTTCCCGTCACCGGCATCAGCGAGCGCGAGCTGGCCGATGCCGCCCAACTCGCCTCCCTGGCCGACGAGACGCCGGAAGGGCGCTCCATCACCGTGCTCGCCAAGGAGACATACGGCCTGCGCGGGCGGGAGATGGCCGATATCCACGCCCATTTCGTCCCCTTCTCCGCCCAGACCCGCATCAGCGGCGTGGATACCGGCGGGTCGGTGATCCGCAAGGGGGCGGTGGACGCCATCCTGGCCCACGCCGCCGCCCATGCCCGGTCCCTGGCCGACGGCACGGGAACGGTCACCGCGGCGCGGGCCGGCATGGCGCAGCAGGAGATCCAGGCGATCGCCGAGCGGATCGCCAAATCCGGCGGCACCCCGCTGGCGGTGTGCCGGGACGGGCGGCTGCTGGGGGTGATCCACCTGAAGGACATCGTGAAGGGCGGCATCCGCGAACGCTTCGCCGCCTTGCGCCAGATGGGCATCAGGACGGTGATGATCACCGGCGACAACCCCATGACCGCCGCCGCCATCGCGGCGGAGGCCGGCGTCGATGACTTCCTGGCCCAGGCGACGCCGGAGGCCAAGCTCCAGCTCATCCGCACCGAACAGGCCAAGGGCAAGCTGGTCGCCATGTGCGGCGACGGCACCAACGATGCCCCGGCCCTGGCCCAGGCCGATGTGGGGGTGGCGATGAACACCGGCACCATGGCGGCACGCGAGGCCGGCAACATGGTGGATCTGGACAGCGATCCCACCAAGCTGATCGAGATCGTGGAGATCGGCAAGCAGTTGCTGATGACCCGCGGGGCGCTGACCACCTTTTCCATCGCCAACGACGTGGCGAAGTACTTCGCCATCATCCCGGCCATGTTCCTGGCCTTCTACCCCCAGCTTCAGGCGCTGAACGTGATGAATCTCGCCAGCCCACAGAGCGCCATCCTGTCGGCCATCATCTTCAACGCGCTGATCATCGTGGCGCTGATCCCGCTGGCCCTGCGCGGCGTGCGCTACCGGGCGGTGGGGGCGGCGGCACTGCTGCGCCGGAATCTGCTGGTCTATGGCCTGGGCGGCATCGTCATCCCCTTTGCCGGGATCAAGGCCATCGACCTGCTGATCACCGCCGCCGGTCTTGTCTAAGGAGGAACTCATGCTCAAGGAACTGCGTCCCGCCCTGGTCATGGTGACCGCTTTGACGGTGGTGACCGGGCTGGCCTATCCGCTGGCGGTGACCGGCATCGCCCAGGCGGTGTTCCCGGTCCAGGCCAACGGCAGCCTGATCGAGCGCAACGGCACCGTCGTCGGCTCCGCCCTCATCGGGCAGGCGTTCGCCGGGCCCGGTTATTTCCATCCCCGCCCCTCGGCCACCACCGGGCCGGATCCGTCCGACCCGGCCAGAACGGTGCCGCAGCCCTACAACGCCGCCGCCTCTTCGGGGTCCAACGCCGGGCCGTCGTCCAAGGCGCTGGTGGAGCGGGTGACGGAGGAGGCCGGGCGGCTGGCGGCGGAGACGGCTCCCGGCACCCCGGTGCCGGTGGATCTCGTCACCGCCTCGGGCAGCGGGCTGGACCCGCATCTGTCCCCGGCAGCCGCCGGTTTCCAGGTGGCGCGGGTGGCGAAGGCCCGCGGGCTGCCCGAGCCGGAGGTGCGCCGGCTGGTGGCCGCCCACACCGAACCGCGCGGGCTGGGCTTTCTGGGTGAACCGGGGGTCAACGTCCTCACCCTCAATCTGGCGCTGGATGCCGCCGTCAGGCAACAATAGGCGGGCAGACGGGGGCGGCCTTATGAACGGCGAACGATGAGCGGCGAACGCATGGACCACACCACCCGCCCTTCTCCCGATGCCCTGCTGCGTCAGGCCGGGCGGGAGGAGCGGGGGCGGCTCAAGATCTTTCTCGGCGCCGCCCCCGGTGTGGGCAAGACCTTCGAAATGCTCCAGACCGCCCAGGCCAAGCGGCGCGAGGGCACCGATATCGTGGCCGGGGTGGTGGAAACCCACGGACGCCGCGAAACCGAAGCGCTGATGGACGGGCTGGAGGTGATCCCCCGGCGCCGGACGGATTACACCAACCGCGGGCTGGACGAGATGGACCTGGACGCCATCCTCGCCCGCCGGCCCCGCATCGTCCTGGTGGACGAGCTGGCCCACACCAACGCCCCCGGCAGCCGGCATGCCAAGCGCTGGCTGGACGTGGAGGAACTGCTGGCCGCCGGCATCGACGTCTACACCACGCTGAACATCCAGCATGTGGAAAGCCTGAACGACGTGGTGGCGAAGATCACCCGCGTGCGGGTGCGCGAAACCGTGCCCGATTCCATCATCGACCGGGCCGACGACATCGAACTGATCGACCTGACGCCGGAAGACCTGATCCAGCGGCTGAAGGACGGCAAGATCTATCTGCCCCGCACGGCGGAACGGGCCATCCGCCATTACTTTTCCCCCGGAAACCTGACGGCCTTGCGCGAACTGGCCCTGCGGCGCACCGCCGAGCGGGTGGACGACCAGCTTCTGACCCACATGCAGGCCCATGCCATCGCCGGCCCCTGGGCGGCGGGGGAGCGGCTGCTGGTCTGCATCAACGAAGACCCCAGCGGCGGCGCCCTGGTCCGCTATGCCCGGCGGCAGGCGGAGCGGCTGCGGGCCCGCTGGAGCGCCGTGCATGTGGAGACCAGCCGCAGCCTGCGCCTGAGCGAGGCGGAGCGGGACCGCATCGCCGACACCCTGCGTCTGGTGGAACGGCTGGGCGGGGAGGCGGTGACCATCCCCGGCCGTGACGTGGCCGACGGCGTGGTGGATTATGCCCGCGCCAACAACGTCACCCACATCGTCATCGCCAAGTCGCGGCGGACCTATTGGTCGGAACTGCTCCACGGATCGGTGTCGCACAACCTCATCCGCCGGGCCGGGGGCATCAGCGTCCATGTGATCGCCGCCGATCCCAGCGACCCGGTGCCGGCCAAGACCGTGCGCACCGCCCCGGCCCACGCCCGGCGCCTTTCCGGGTGGCCCTATGCCGCCGCGACCGCCTGCGTCGCCGTGGCGGCGGTGCTGGGGCACGGGCTGCGGCTGTGGCTGGACCTCAACAACATAGCCCTGGTGTTCTTGACCGCGGTTCTGGTCAGCGCCGTCACCGGCGGGCTGGGGCCGTCGCTCTATGCCAGCATCATCAGCGTGCTGGCCTTCAACTTCTTCTTCCTGCCGCCGCTCTACACCTTCACCATTTCCGATCCCGAGAACATCGTCGCCCTGTTCTTCTTCGCCGTCGTGGCGCTGATCGCCAGCAACCTCACCGCCCGCGTGCGGGCCCAGGCCGTCACCGCGCGGCAGCGGACCAAGACGGCGGAGGATCTCTATCAGTTCAGCCGCAAGCTGGCCGGCGTGATCACCATGGACGATCTGCTGTGGGCGACCGCCTATCAGATCGCGGCGATGCTGAAGGTGCGGGTGGTGCTGCTGATGCCCGATGGGGGCAGCGTGGCCGTGCGCGCCGGCTATCCACCCGAGGACGAGATCGACGCCGCCGATCTCGCCGCCGCGGTGTGGGCGTGGCAGAACAACCGCCCGGCGGGCCGCGGGGCCGAGACGCTGCCGGGGGCGAAATGGCTGTTCCTGCCCATGCGCACCGGACGCGGGCCGGTGGGGCTGGTGGGGATCGACACGGGCCGGCCGGGGACGCTGCTGACGCCCGACCAGCGGCGCCTGCTGGACGCGCTGACCGATCAGGCCGCACTCGCCATCGAGCGCGTCACCCTGGCCGAGGATGTGGACCGCGCCCGGCTGGCGGCGGAAACCGAACGGCTGCGCTCGGCCCTGCTGACCTCCATCTCCCACGACCTGCGCACGCCGCTGGCCTCCATCCTGGGGTCGGCCACCAGCCTGACCAGCTATGGTCCGCTGCTGGGCGAGGAGGGGCGCCGCGATCTCGCCGCCACCATTCAGGAGGAGGCCGAACGGCTGAACCGTTTCATCGCCAACCTGCTGGACATGACCCGGCTGGAATCCGGGGCGCTCCAGCCGCGGCGCGATCCGGTGGATCTGGGCGAGGTGGTGGGCAGCGCGCTGGAACGGACCCGCCGCATCCTGGCCGGCCATACGGTGGGCATCGAATTGGCGCCCGGCCTGCCCATGGCCCGTCTCGACCCGGTTCTGTTCGAACAGGTGCTGTTCAACCTGCTGGACAACGCCGCGAAATACGCCCACCCCGGCTCGACGGTCACGGTGCGGGCGTGGGCGGCGGACGGGTGCGTGCGGCTGGAGATAATGGACGAGGGGGACGGTCTGCCGCCGCAGGATCTGGAACGGATCTTCGACAAGTTCTATCGTGTCCAGGCGGGGGACCGCCAGCGCGCGGGCACCGGTCTGGGGCTTGCCATCTGCCGCGGTTTCATGGAAGCGATGGGGGGGACCATCACCGCCGGCAACCGCACGGACCGTTCCGGTGCGGTCTTTACCCTGACCCTGCCCGAAGCCCCCTTGCCCCCCACCCTGGAGACCGCCGCATCATGAAATCCGAAGCCATGCCGCTGTCGGTGCTGCTGGTCGAGGACGAACCCCCGATCCGGCGCTTCCTGCGCACCAGTCTGAGCGCCCAGGGCTATGCGGTGGACGAGGCGGCGGACGGGGCCGCGGCGGAGGAATGGATGCGCCGGCACAAGCCCGACCTGCTGGTGCTGGACCTCGGCCTGCCCGATATGGACGGGGCCGAGATCATCCGCCGCCTGCGCGGGGCGGGGGAGACGCTGCCGATCATCGTGCTGTCCAGCCGCATGGACGAAGCGGGGAAGGTCGAAGCGCTGGACCTCGGCGCCGACGATTACGTCACCAAGCCCTTTGGCATGGAAGAGTTGCTGGCCCGCATCCGGGCCGCTCTGCGCCACCGCCTGCAGCGCCAGGGCGAGGCGCCGGTGTTCCGTTGCGGGGGGCTCGGCGTCGATCTGGTGCGCCGGACGGTGACGGTGGAGGGGGAGGAGGTGAAGCTGTCGCCGCGGGAATACGACCTGCTGCGCCTGCTGGTGTCCCACGCCGGCAAGGTGCTGACGCACCGCTTCATCCTGAAGGAGGTGTGGGGCGGCGACACCGATGTGCAGTACCTGCGCATCTACATCCGCCAGCTTCGCCAGAAGATCGAGCCCGACCCGGAGCGCCCCCATTACATCCGGACCGAAACCGGCGTCGGCTACCGCCTGCGCGCGCCGGACTGATCTCATCCGGTCATCATCCGGTGATGGCGACCTGCCGGTACAGGGCGGGCAGCGCCTTGGTCAGGTGCGACACCTGGGGGAAGATCGCATAGGCCCCGCGCCCGAACAGGTGGGGGATGTAGTCGCGGGCCTGGGCGTCCACGGTGATGGCGAACAGGGCCAGCCCGGCCTTGCGCGCCTCGCGGACCGCCTGCCGGGTGTCCTCGATGCCGTAGCGGCCCTCATAATGGTCCACGTCGTTGGGCTTGCCGTCCGTCAGCAAAATCAGCAGGCGGTGGCGGTTGGGGCGCTGGGCGAGCTGGGCGGCGGTGTGGCGGATGGCGGCCCCCATGCGGGTGTAGAAGCCGGGCTTCAGCGCGCCGATGCGCCGGGTGACGGTGGCGCCCAGCGGCTCGTCGAAGCCCTTCAGCGTCTGCACCCGCACCCAGTCCCGCCGTTTGGAGGTGAAGCCGTACAGCGCGTGATCGTCGCCGCAGGCGGTCAGCCCGTGGGTCAGCGCCAGCAGCGCTTCCTTTTCCACGTCCAGCACCCGGCGCCCGCCGATCCAGCCGTCGGTGGACAGGGAGCCGTCCACCAGAACCGCCACCGCCAGATCGCGGGCGGCGGTGCGCGCCTGCTGGTGCACGCGGTCGCTGCCGGCCCCGCCGGCCCGCAGGTCGGCGCGGCTGCGCACCAACGCGGCAAGGTCCAGCTCGTCGCCGTCGCTCTGGCCGGTGAACAGCGTGCGGCGGGGGCGCAGCGCCTCGAACTGGCGGCGGACCTGCCGGATGCGGCGCTGGGCGGCGGCATCGGGTTCCCATACATCGCCGTCCGCCGGGGCGGTTTCGGTGACCACCCGGCAATGGGCCGGGTGGTGGGCGTGGCGGCGGTAATCCCATTCGGGGTAGGTCAGCGGGGCGGCCAGCGGGGCGGCGTCGAGGGCCGGCGGGGCCAGATCCAGGTCGAGCTTCAGCGTGGTCGCCGCTTTGCGCTCGTGAGCGCCGACGGCGATTTCGTCCAGGTCGTCGGCGGCCTTGCGGGCGTTCTCGGCGTCGTCGTCATCGACGGCGCGGGGGATGTTCAGCATTTCGGCCAGGCCGAGGATCTTTTCGAAGCGGTTGAGGATCAGCGGATCGTCGCGCCGGGTCTGGTCGGACGCGCGCCGGGTGGCCGCGCGGCGGCGCCCGTCGCCGTCCTGGGCGCCGCCTGTTTCGGCGGCGGAGTCCTCGGCCATGGCGGAGGCGGCGCCCGCCGGGGCATCGGCCATGCCCCACAGGGGGACGGGCAGCAGCCGGCGGTAATCGAACGGGGCGGCGAACGCCCCCAGCGGCAGCGTGGTATCGAGCATCCGCGAGACCTCCCCGGTTGCCGCACCGTCACCGAGCAGGATCCGGGCGGCCCGTTCCACCGCCGCCTCCATGGGCGGCAGGCGGCGGGCCGGCCGCCGGGCGGCGGTGGCGGCGGCCAGCGTCCCGTGCAGCGGGGCCAGCCCCGGCCAGCGGGCCAATGTGCGCGTCGTGGTCAGGGCGGCGGTGCGCAGCAGCAGGATATCGGCCTGCAGCGGGTCGGCCGGGGCCGGGGCCGGGTCGATGTGGGCGAAGAAGGCGGCCAGCCACTCGTACAGCCCTTCGTTCAGCCGGGCGTCGGGGAACAGCGCGATCACCGCCGGCAGGCGCAGCGTATCGCCGTCCAGGGCCGCCCGCTCCACCCGTTCCGTCCCCAGACCGATGCGGTCCAGCAGCGGCAGCCGGTGGCCGGAGGCGGTGGCGGTCCCCGCGGTCAGCCGCACGCCGCGGTCGCCCCCCAGCGCGCGGAAGAACACCGACAGCCGCGGGCGCACCGATTCCAGCGTCACCGCGGCGTCCGGGTGATGGGCATAGCTGGACCGCCCGCCGATCAGGCGGTGCCACAGGCGGCCCACGGTCTCTTCCGGTTCGAACAGCCCCAGCATGGCAGGATCACCCCAGCGTGACGTCGGCGACGCGCAGCAGGCCGGCGCGCACGTCGGCGTCGTCGGTCAGCGGCTCGATCAGGGCGGCGCGGATGGCGCGCTCCGGCTTCATCCCCGACCGGATCAGGGTGGCGCAATAGACCAGCAGGCGGGTGGAAACCCCTTCTTCCAGATCCTGGCCCTTCAGCGCGCGCAGCGCGTTGGCAAGGCGGACCAGCGGGGCGACGCGGGATTCCGGCAGGCCGCTTTCGGCGGCGACGATGGGAATTTCGTGCTCTGGCCTGGGAAAATCGAACTCGACGGCCAGGAAGCGCTGGCGGGTGCTGGGCTTCAGCGTCTTCAGGATGTTCTGGTAGCCGGGGTTGTAGGACACCACCAGCATGAAGCCGGGCGGCGCCTCCAGCGTTTCGCCGGTGCGGTCCAGCGGCAGGATGCGGCGGTCGTCGGTCAGCGGGTGCAGCACCACGGTCACGTCCTTGCGCGCCTCCACCACCTCGTCCAGGTAGCAGATGGCGCCCTCGCGCACGGCGCGGGTCAGGGGGCCGTCAACCCACACGGTGTCGCCGCCCTTCAGCAGGTAGCGCCCGGTCAGGTCGGCGGCGGTCAGGTCGTCGTGGCACGACACGGTGTAGAGCGGGCGCCCCAGCCGGGCGGCCATATGGGCGACGAACCGCGTCTTGCCGCAGCCGGTCGGCCCCTTGAGCAGCAGCGGCAGGCGGTGGTTATAGGCGTGCTCGAACAGCGCCACCTCGTCGCCGGTGGGCTGGTAGAAGGGAAGGCCGGGGGAGGCGGCGTCGAGAGGCATCGGGGAAACTCCGGGAAAGGGACGGCCCCCGCTCCCATGGGGAACGGGGGCCGGGGAACGTCACTCGGCGGGCTGGTAGTCGGCGGGGATGGAGGCGGGCCGCTCCTCCCGCGCCGGGCCGAAGATGGAGTAGAGGAACAGCACGGTGCCCAGCGCCACGATGGCGCCCGCCCCCAGACGCATCCAGTAGAACAGGGCGATCTGCGACTGCACCTCCATGTAGTCCATGCCCAGCACGCGCTGCAGATGGGTCTGCACCACACCGGCCACGGTCAGCACGAAGGTCATGAAGGCCATGCCGCCGCACATCAGCCAGAAACTCCACATGTTGAGCACCTGGTTGTACGGCCGGTGGCCGCGCAGGTAGGGCATGGCGTAGGTGATGATGGCGAAATTGATCATGGCGTAGGCGCCGAAGAAGGCCAGATGCCCGTGCGCCGCCGTCACCTGGGTGCCGTGGGTGTAGTAGTTGATCGGGGCCAGCGTGTGCAGGAAGCCCCAGACCCCGGCGCCGAAGAAGGCGAAGACCGAGCAGCCCAGCGACCACAGCATCGCCGCCTTGTTGGGATGCCGCCGTCCGCTCTTCCACACCATCATGAAGGCGAAGACGACCATGGTGAAGAACGGGGCCACTTCCAGCGCGGAGAAGATCGAGCCGATCCACTGCCAGTACCCCGGCGTGCCGATCCAGTAGTAATGGTGGCCGGTGCCCAGGATGCCGCTGAACAGCGCCAGCCCGACGATGGCGTACAGCCACTTCTCGACGATCTCGCGGTCAACGCCGGTCATCTTGATCATCAGGAAGGCGAGGATGGAGGCCAGCACCAGTTCCCACACGCCCTCCACCCACAGATGGACGATGTACCACCAGTACATCTTGTCCAGCGACAGGTTGGACGGGTTGTAGAACGAGAACAGGAAGAAGACCGCGATGCCCCACATGCCCACCAGCAGGATGTTGGTGATGACGGTGCGGCGCCCCTTGAGGACGGTCATCGTCACGTTGTAGAGGAACATCAGCGCGACGACGACGATCGCCGCCTTGATCCAGGTCGGCTGTTCCAGGAACTCCCGCCCCTCGTGGATGCGGAAGAGATAGCCCACCACGGCGGCCAGCGCGCCGAACACGAACAGGCCGAGCTGGACCAGCGCCAGCTTCGGACTGTGCAGTTCGGTTTCCGCCTCTTCCGGGATCAGGTAATAGGCGGCACCGAAGAAGCCGATCAGCAGCCAGACGATCAGCGCGTTGGTGTGGATCATGCGGACGATGTTGAAGGGAAGCAGTTCCGACAACAGGTTCGGCAGCACATAGACCGCGCCGGCCAGCAGGCCGACCAGGATCTGCACCCCGAACAACGCCATCGCCGCCGCGAAGTACCAGAGGGCGACCTTTTGCGATTCGTATTTCATGGGAAGAAGTCTCCTCAGCCGGACAGCTTGGGCGGCCAGCTCTGGGTGTTGATCCGGCTGGTCCATTCCAGGAACGCGGCCAGATCCTCCACCTCTTTTTCGGTCAGGTTGAATTGCGGCATCTGGCGGCGCCCTTCGATGCCGGACGGCTGGGCGGCCATCCACGCCTTCAGGGCGGCCACCGCCCCGTCATGGTCCTTGTCGCCGCCGTAGCGTAGCCAGACATTGCCCAGCTCCGGTGCGAAATAGGCGCCTTCGCCCAGCAGGGTGTGGCAGTTGATGCAGGCGTTCTTTTCCCAGACGTGCTTGCCGCGGGCCACGGCGTCGGTCAGGCCGGCCTTGTCCGTGCTGGTGTTGACGATGTAGGAGTGGCTGAGGCCGGTCAGCCCCACGAAGGCAGCGAAGAAAAACAGCGATCCGCCGTAAAAGATGTTGCGCGCGGCCGCTTTGGTGAAGCGTTCGGTCATCGCTCGGGCTTTCTGAAAGTCAGCGAAGGTCGGTGCGGGTGGTGCGATGCACGGCGCCGGAAAATCTGTGCCGTGGTGCCGTCCGCCGCGGGTGCCGCAATAGTTTAGCGTTTTAGGCGGTCATTCCTTGACCGCGGTCAAGCCGCCCGCACGGGCATCGTCCTACTGTGCCGATCAGATATTCCAACGGTCCCGGAGGATGCGGCGGCATGGACGGCAGCATGGTGGACGGCACGGTTTCGGACCGCCGGGACGGCGGTTTCGCCAGCCTTCCCGGCAATCTGATGATGTGGATCCTGATTCTGGGGGAACTGGCGGTGTTCGGTGCGGCCTTTCTCGGCTTCGCCGTGGCGCGCACGCTCGATCCCGTCACCTTCGCGGCGGGGCAGGCGCATCTGGACGGCACGCTGGGGGCCGTCAACACCATGGTTCTGGTGACCAGCGGCTTCTTCGCCGCCCGCGGCGTGGAGGCGGGGCGGCGGGGCCGGACGGCGCGCGCGCGGGCGGGAATGCTGGCCGCCGCCGCGGGCGGGGCGGTGTTCCTGGCGGTCAAGGGGGTGGAGTACGCGGCCACGCTGGGGGCCGGGCTGTCCATCGACAGCGACGGTTTCTTCGCCCTCTATTTCCTGCTGACCGGGTTCCACGCGCTGCACGTGGTCATGGGCATCGTGGTGCTGGGCATCGTCGCCCGCTGGCCCAGCGTGGAGAACCTGGAGACCGGGGCGGCCTTCTGGCACATGGTCGATCTGATCTGGGTGATCCTCTATCCGCTGATCTATCTCATTCGATGAAAGGGGACGGAGCGATGAAACCAGACCGGCTGACGGTATCGTGGCTGATCCTGCTGGGCCTGTCGGCGGCGACGCTGCTGCTGGCCAGCCACGGCGGGAATGGTCCGGGAGCCGCCGAGGGTGTCGCCGGGGCCGCCGTCCTGCTGGGGCTGGCGGTGGCGAAGGGGCGGGAAATCCTGCTGCGCTATCTGGAACTGGACCGCGCCGGGGCGGGGTGGCGGAGGCTCCTGTCGGGCTATCTCGCCGTTCTGTGCGGCGCCATCCTGCTGATCACCGCCGCCGGCGCGCTGGGGTGGGTGGGAGGGGGACGATGACCGACGCCAAGTTCGGGTTGCTGCTGACCGCCGCCGCGGTGATCGGTCTGGCCGTGGCCCTCCACCGCCGGCGCGCCCTGGGGCGCGCCGGGCTGGGGACCGTCATCGCCGCTGTGCTGGCGGCAACGGCGGTGCTGTTCCTGTCGCAATAGGCCCGTTCTATCCCGCGAACGCCACGCCCGCGCGGTCGTGGTAGAAGCCGTTGGACAGGGCGGCCTCCGCGCCCAGCAGGCTCTTGAGCCGCGCCAGCGCCTCCGCGGTGGCGATGTGGCCGTCCAGCAGGCCGCGGAACAGCCGGGCCACCGCCACCATGTCGCCCGACTGCGGCGACAGCCGGAAGCGGCGGATGCCCAGGGTCTGCAGATCGTCCAGTTCCGCCACCAGCGCCGTGTGGGTGTGAGACAGGGTCTGCGTGCCGTTGACCGCCAGGAAGGGCGTGCCGTCCAGGGTGGTGACGTCCAGCCCGTCGGGATCGTTGGCGCAGACGAACTGGCAGCCGTCCTTGTGCAGCCCGTGGGCGCGGGCGTGGTAGCAGCGGGCGGAGATCGCCAGCGGCAGCCGCCCGGACACCTGAACCTCCAGTTCCACCCCCAGCGGGGCGGCGGCCTTGGCCAGGGCCGCGACCGCCGGGCGGGTCAGTTCGCCCGGCAGGCTGACCATGACGGCGCCGCGCCGGGCCAGCCACGCCAGGGTGCCTTCGTTGTAGACGTTGACGAAGGGGCCGACGGCGTGCGGCCGCCCGGCCAGCAGCGGCAGGCTTCCCAGGTCGTTGGCCTCGACCAGGGCTGCGTCGGTGGCGGCCAGATCGCGCACCGCCTGCCGTTCCCGTTCGGTGGTGACGAGGATGGGCGTGGACAGCACCACCCGCTTGCCGGCGGCGGCCAGCCGCTCCAGCACCGCGGGCAGGTGGGCGGCGATGAACGGCGCCCGCTTGGCGCACACCACCTCGCCCAGGAACACCGTTTCGACGGGGGCTTCGTCGGCGATGCGGACGTAGAAGTCGCGCCAGACCTCCGGCGCCCAGTTGAACAGCACCGGACCCAGCGACAGTTCGGCTTTCGTCATCGCCATGCTCTCCCATAGGCCCCGGTGGTGTCCCGCCCGCCCTCGGTCAGACCGGCGAGCGCTGCGGCGGGCAGGGGCTGGCCGGCGGCGAACGCATCGAGCGCCTGGCGGTAGGTGGCGACCACCTGGGCGATGTAGGCCTTGCCGCGCTGGCGGCCCTCGATCTTCAGCGCCGTGACCCCGGCGGCCTGCAGCTCGGGCAGCAGGCCGATGGCGTTGAGGCTGGTCGGTTCCTCGAACAGGTACGACGGCGCGCCGCCCGCGGAGAACCGGCCCTTGCACAAGGTGGGATAGCCGGCGGGCTCACCGTGGGGGAAGACGTTGATGGTGAAATCCCCCAACCGCGAGACCAGCCCCTCGCGCCGCTCCTCGTAGCGCACATGGCTGGCGGGGGAGCACACGCCGTTGCGGTTGGGCGAGCGCCCGGTGGCATAGGACGACAGCGAGCACCGCCCCTCGGCCATCGGGCACATGCCGCCGAACACGAACACCTCGGTCTCGATGGCGATGTCCCGGTTCAGCCGGGCGATGTCGGCGACGGTCAGCACCCGCGGCAGCACCACCCGCCGCACGCCGAATTCCGCCTGAACCATGCGGATGGCGTCGGCGTTGGCGGCGGACGCCTGCACCGACAGGTGCAGCCGCAGGGCCGGGTGGCGGCGGGCGGCGTAATCCAGCAGCCCCAGGTCGGCCAGGATCACCGCGTCGGCGCCCAGCCGGGCGGCGTCATCCACGGCCGCGTGCCAGGGATGGGGGTTGCCGGCGGCGGGATAGGTGTTGATAGCGACGAACACCTGCCGGCCACGGGCGTGGGCATAGGCGATGCCCTCCTTCAACTCGGGCCGGGAGAAGTTGAGGCCGGGGAAGTTGCGGGCGTTGGTGTCGTCGCGGAAACCGCAATAGACGGCGTCCGCCCCGGCATCCACCGCCGCGCGCAGCGCCGCCGGGGTGCCGGCGGGGCAGATCAGCTCGAAACGGCTCATGGCTGGGAGGGTCTTTCGGTCCGGTGGGAAAAGCGGGAACCGGCCACGGTCAGCACCCGCGTCAGCACGGCGTGGGCCGGCGGCGCCAGCCGCCCGAGCGGTCCCGGCAGCGCGGCCAGGGCGGCGGACAGGTTCATGTCCTCGCCATCGACGGCGTTGCGCAGGGCCACCACGGTTTCGGTGTCGCCCTCCACGGTCAGGTCACGGGAAAAGAACAGGGCGTCGCCGTCGATGCGGCCCTCCAGCAGGTCCAGCAGCACGGCGAAGCGGCCGCGGACGGCGGCGGTGCACGGCGGGGCGCCGTCGCGCCGCACCAGCCGCAGCCGTGGGGCCGGTCCCAGCCGCAGCGTCAGGCACGCCGGCATGTCGGTGGGGTCGATCAGCACCTCGGCACCGTCCAGATCCGCCAGCCGCCCGCACAGGCCGGGGTGGCGGCGGCGGAGCAGCGCCATGCCCAGGTCGAGCACGGCCTGGACCGGCGGGCCGCCGAACGGGCGGCTGATGATGCCGCGTCCCAGCGTCAGGGCCGCGCGCGCCATCAGCGTTTCCGCCGCCCGCGGAGGAGGGACGAAGGTGGAGGTCATGAGCGGGGCCTTTCGGAATGAAAATCGCCACAAGGTGGCAGTCAGAAAGAAAGCCCTTCCGGCGTGGCGCCGGAAGGGAGTTTTCGTGACGTAAGTCTGCTATCCTCGTGGAGAGAAAGACGTGAGAGAGGGCGTCTTTCGTCCATGATTATATGGTCTTATTTCCTGCGGTCACTTGATTGTGGTCAAGCTTCAGCAATTTTTCCCGCGGATGGATTCTTTTTTGCTGTGGTGGAAGGCTTCGCCCACGGCACCTCGCGCAGCGCTTCGGCGCTGGTGAAGGCGTGCAGATCCACCCCGGTGCCGCACCCGCACCCCCGGACGCAGGGGCGCAGGCCCAGGGGCATGCCTTCCAGCCGCCCCCGCACCGCCAGGAACCGCAGGGCTTCGGCGTCGAAGGCCATCAGTTCGCCGTCGTGGATGTCGAAATACCAGCCGTGCAGCGTCAGCAGCCCCGACTCCACCCGTTCCCGCACCCAGGGATAGCCCAGCAGGTTGCGCAGGGACAGCAGCACGGTGGCCTGTTCCAGAACCCGCCGCCGCCGCCCGTCCGGGGCGGCGTGCAGGGCGGTTTCCACCGCCGCCCGCGCCTCGGCGGCGATGCCCACCCAATCGGCGAGGAATTCGAAACCCGCGCCGGGGCCGGCGCCGGTTCCTTCCGCCAGCGCCCGCACGCCGCCGCACGCGGCGTGGCCCAGCACGATGACGTGCTCGACCCGCAACGAGCGGACGCCGAATTCCAGCGCCGAACTGGTGCCGTGGTGACGCCCGTCCCGCTCATAGGGCGGCACGATGGCCGCCACGTTGCGCACGACGAACAGGTCGCCCGGCTGGCAGTGGGTCAGGATCGCCGGATCGACGCGGGAATCGGAGCAGCCGATGACCAGCACCTTGGGCGACTGCCCCTCCTGCGCCAGCCGGCGGAACAGGCCGGGGTTGCTCCGCAGGCTGGACAGCCGGAATTCCTCGAAGCCTTCCAGCAGGTGGAGCAGGGGATCGCCGTCACGGGTGGCCATGGCCGAGTTTCCTTCCTTTCCCGGCGCGCCGTCACTGCACCAGCGGCGACGTGGCACCGCCGAGGTCGATGCCGTCGATCCGGGCCTGTCCCACCAGCAGGGAAACGTACTGGTGGACCGCCCGCTGCCACGACGCCTGCCGCAAGTGGGCGGCGATGGTGGCGTGGACCACCTCGAAGGGCAGGGGGCGTCCGAACGCGCGGCGGTCGAGCCGCAGCACGTGATAGCCGTAGGGGGTCGGCACCGGCACCGGGCACAGGGTGCCCGGCATCAGGTTGTAGAAGAACGTCTCCAGTTCCGGCGTGGTCTGCCCCCGGCTGACCTGCCCCAGGCTGCCGCCCACCGCCCCGGACGGGCAGGCGGACAGGGTGAGGGCCAGTTCGGCGAAGCGTTCCGGCTCGGCGGTCAGGATGCGGATGGTGTCCAGCGCCTTTTGCCGGGCGGCGGTCCGGGCGGCCTCGTCGCCGGGGCGGGCGGGGAAGAGGATGTGGCACGCCTCGAAGATGTCCGGGCTGCGGAAACGGTCCGGGTTGTTGGCGTAATAGCGGCGGCAGGTGTCCTCGTCCGGGTCGGGCAGGGTGATGGCCCGGCTTAGGACGGCCTGGATGGCGGCCTCCTCCTCCGCGTCATCCGCGGCGTTGTCTGCCGCCTCCGCCCGTCCGGCTTCGGCCAGCAGCAGGTGCCGGACGACCAGCGCACGGGCCGCCGCGAACCGGGCCTCCTCCAGGGTGGGGGCCGGGTGATACTGGACCTCCCGGTCGATGGCGCCGCTGCTGATGGCCGCACCGTTCACGCTGATCGTCATGACACGCTCCTGAATGACCGACGTTGGGTAGTACGGCTCAGCCGTGGCGGAAGCGGGTGCGCACCACCTGATAGCGCCGGCCCAGATACCAGACCGGGGCGGACCAGATGTGCACCAGCCGCGAGAAGGGGAAGAGCAGGACCATCACCATGCCCAGCACCAGATGCAGCTTGTAGACCAGGCCCACGTCGGCCACGGCCTCCGCCGCACCGGCGCGGAAGGTGACGATCCGCTGCGCCCAGTCGGCCAGGGCCAGCATGGTGCCGCCGTCGGAATGGGCGATGGATGCCGGGATGGTGGCCAGCCCCAGCACGAGCTGCACCCACAGCACGCCCAGGATCACCAGATCCATCGGGCTTGAGGTCTTGCGGATGCGCGCGTCGGTCAGGCGGCGGTGCAGCAGCAGCGTCAGCCCGATGAAGCAGACGGTGCCGAACACCGAGCCGGCGATGATCGCCAGCCACTGCTTGGCCCCCACCGACAGGCCGAAGGCGTGATAGACCTCCGGCGGGGTCAGCAGGCCGAAGAAATGGCCCATGAACAGCAGCAGGATGCCGACATGGAACAGGTTGGACCCGAGCTGCAGCGACTGCTTGCGCAGCATCTGGCTGGAGCCGGACCGCCATGTGTACTGCTCGCGGTCGAAACGGATCAGGCTGCCCGCCAGGAACACGGTCAGCGCCACATAGGGGGCGTAACCGAACAGAAGGGTGTGAAGATAGGACATGGGGAACGTCTTCCGTGTGCCGCGGCGTCAGGCCTGCGGGGATTGAACCAGGGGGCAGGCCCCCGCCATGGCGTCGCCGGCGCCGAAGGCGACCGACGCTTCCTCCCAGATGCGGTCCATGGCGTCCAGGTCGCCGGCGTCGTCGTCCTCGCCCTCGGCCTTGATGTGGGCGGCCACCGCGGTGGCGTCGGCGGGGGCGCCGGTCAACTCGGCCAGGGCGGCCAGCACGCCGGCATACGGGCTGGCGCGCTCCTCCAGCCGGACGCACAGGGCGTCCAGCACCACCCGCGCCTCGCCCAGGATCTCCCGCGCCGTGGCTTCCGGCACCTGCGACAGGAACTCGCACAGCATGGGCAGGAAGTCGGGCAGCTCGCGGCTGTCGATCTCGAAGCCGTAGCTGCGGTAGATCTCGCGGAGATTGACCATGGCGGGGCCGCGCTCGCGGGATTCGCCGTGGACATGCTCGTAGAGATGCAGCGACAGGGTGCGGCTGCGGTCGAAAAGCTGGATGTAGCGTTCCTGCAGGTCGTACAGGTCGGTGTCGCCCAGGGCGCGGACCAGCGCCCCCACCTGGGCCAGGACGGGGCGGCTGAGCAGCCCCTCCCCGGTGATGACCTGCTGGATGTCGGTGCGGGCGGCCACCAGATCCTCGCTGGGATAGGTCAGCAGCATCCCCAACGCCTTGACGGTGTCGCAGCGTTTCATGTCACGCTCTCCGGTGCCGTTCATTTCACGCCCTCCGGTGCCTTGGTCTTCTTCGCCCCGAACAGCCCGGCCGGCGTCACGCCGTCGGCGCAGCCGTTGCCGAAGCTGAAGCCGCAGGTGCCGCGCAGGTCGAAGGTGTTTTCGGCGTATTCGCGGTGCGTCGTCGGGATGACGAAGCGGTCCTCGTAATTGGCGATGGCCATCAGGCTGTACATTTCCTCCACCTGATGGGCGGTGAGATTGGCGGCGCGCAGCACGTCCTTGTTCAAGGTGCCGTCCACGTGGCGGCCGCGCTGGTAGACGCGCATGGCGAACATGCGGGTCAGCGCGTCGCGCACCGGCTGCTCGTCGCCCGCCGTCAGCAGGTTGGCGAGGTACTTGACCGGGATGCGCAGGGAGTCGAGGTCGGGCAGCCCGTCCTTGAAGCCGATGTGCCCCTGTTCGGCGGCACCCTGGATCGGTGACAGCGGCGGGATGTACCAGACCATCGGCAGCGTGCGGTATTCGGGGTGGAGCGGCAGCGCCACCTTCCATTCCATGGCCATCTTCCAGATGGGCGACTGGCGGGCGGCCTCCAGCCACGCGTCCGGCACGCCGTCCTTGCGGGCCTGCTCGATGACGCCGGGATCCTTGGGATCCAGGAAGATGTCGAGCTGCGATTTGTAAAGGTTGCGCTCGTCGGTGACGCTGGCCGCCGTCTCGATGCGGTCGGCGTCGTACAGCACCACCCCCAGATAGCGGATGCGCCCGACGCAGGTTTCCGAGCACACGGTGGGCTGGCCCACCTCGATGCGCGGGAAGCAGAAGGTGCACTTCTCCGCCTTGCCCGACTGCCAGTTGTAATAGATCTTCTTATAGGGGCAGCCGGACACGCACATGCGCCAGCCGCGGCACTTGTCCTGATCGACCAGGACGATGCCGTCCTCCTCGCGCTTGTAGATGGAGCCGGAGGGGCAGGAGGCCACGCACGCCGGATTGAGGCAATGCTCGCACAGGCGCGGCAGGTACATCATGAAGGTGTTTTCGAACTGGCCGTAGATTTCCTTCTGGATGCCGTCGAAATTCTTGTCCTTGGACCGTTTTTCGAACTCGCCGCCCAGGATTTCTTCCCAGTTCGGCCCCCAGTTGATCTTGTCCATTTTCTCGCCGGTGATCAGCGAGACGGGGCGCGCCGTGGGCATGGTCTTGCCTTCCGGTGCGGTCTGGAGGTTCTGGTAGTCGAAGGTGAAGGGTTCGTAATAGTCGTCGATTTCCGGCAGGTCGGGGTTGGCGAAGATGTTCGCCAGCACCCGCCACTTGCCGCCGATGCGCGGCTCCAGCTTACCGTCGGCGTTACGGACCCAGCCGCCCTTCCATTTGTCCTGATTCTCCCATTCCTTGGGATAGCCGACGCCGGGCTTGGTTTCGACGTTGTTGAACCAGGCGTATTCGACGCCCTCGCGTGAGGTCCAGACGTTCTTGCAGGTCACCGAGCAGGTGTGGCAGCCGATGCATTTGTCCAGGTTCAGGACCATCGCGATTTGCGCGCGGATCTTCATGAGAATGTGCTCCTTGGTCTCGCGGTGGCCGCTGTTATTCCGCTGCCTGGATGGGCTGGACCGGGGATCCGTCCATCCAGTCCACCTGGGTCATCTTGCGGACGATCACGAATTCGTCGCGGTTGGCCCCGACGGTGCCGTAATAGTTGAAGCCGTAGGATTGCTGGGCATAGCCGCCGATCATGTGCGTCGGCTTGGTCACCGTGCGGGTGACCGAGTTGTGGATGCCGCCGCGGTGCCCGGTGACCTTGGAACCGGGGGTGTTCACGATCTTTTCCTGGGCGTGGTACATCATGCACATGCCCGACGGCACGCGCTGGGACACCACGGCGCGGCAGGCGATGGCGCCGTTGACGTTGTAGACCTCGATCCAGTCGTTGTCGGCGATGCCGGCCTTCTTGGCATCCACCTCGGCGATCCACACGATGGGGCCGCCGCGCGACAGGGTGAGCATCAGCAGGTTGTCGGTGTAGGTGGAATGGATGCCCCATTTCTGGTGCGGGGTGATCCAGTTCAGCACCAGTTGCGGCTGGCCGTCGTCCTTGACGTTGATGACCGGCTTGACGGTCTTCAGATCGACCGGCGGGCGGTAGACGCAGAAGCCTTCGCCGAACGCCCGCATCCACGGGTGATCCTGATAAAGCTGCTGGCGGCCGGTCAGGGTGCGCCACGGGATCAGTTCATGGACGTTGGTGTAGCAGGCGTTGTAGCTGACCTTCTCGCTTTCCAGCCCCGACCAGATGGGGGAGGAGATGATCTTGCGCGGCTGGGCCACCACGTCGCGGAAGCGGATCTTGTCGTCCTCGCGCGGGATGGCCAGATGGGTGTGGTCGAGGCCGGTGGCCTTGCCCAGCGATTCCCACGCCTTGACCGCCACGTGGCCGTTGGTTTCCGGCGCCAGGGTCAGGATGACTTCCGCGGCGTGGATGTCGGTGTCGATGCGGGGCAGGCCCTGGCTCGGACCTTCCTCGGTGACGACCCCGTTCAACTCCTTCAGGAATTCGATTTCGTCATCGGTCTTCCACCCCATGCCCTTGCCGCCGTTGCCGAGCGTGGACATCAGTGGTCCGAGCGAGGTGAACCGCTTGTAGGTGTTGGGATAGTCGCGTTCGACCACCACCATGCCGGGCATGGTCTTGCCGGGGATGGGATCGGTCTCGCCCTTCTTCCAGTCCTTCACGTCCAGCGCCTGGCCCAGTTCGCCCGGCGTGTCGTGCATCAGCGGCACCAGCACCACATCCTTTTCCACGCCCAGATGGCCGGGCACGACGTCGGAGAACGTCTTGGCGATGCCCTTGAAGATCTCCCAGTCCGACCGCGCTTCCCACGCCGGATCGACGGCGGCGGTCAGCGGGTGGATGAAGGGGTGCATGTCGGAGGTGTTGAGGTCGTTCTTCTCGTACCACGTGGCCGTCGGCAGAACGATGTCGGAATAGACGCAGGTGGTGGACATGCGGAAGTCGATGGTGACCAGCAGGTCCAGCTTTCCGGCCGGGGCGTCGTCGCGCCACACCACTTCGGTGGGTTTGGCCTCGCCCTCCTGGCCCAGATCCTTGCCCATCACGCCGTTGTGGGTGCCCAGCAGGTGCTTGAGGAAATACTCGTGCCCCTTGCCCGACGACCCCAGCAGGTTGGAACGCCAGACGAACAGGTTGCGCGGGTAGTTCCTGGGGTTGTCCGGGTCTTCGCACGACAGGCGCAGGCCGCCGTCCTTCAGGCCCTTGACCATGTAGTCCTTCACCTCGGCGCCGGCCTTGGCGGCATCGCGGGTGATCTGGAGCGGGTTGGTCTCCATCTGCGGCGAGGAGGGCAGCCAGCCCATGCGCTCGGCCCGCACGTTGTAGTCGATCAGGCTGCCGCCGTATTCGTTGGCGTCGGCCAGCGGCGACAGGATCTCGGCCACCGACAGCTTCTCGTACCGCCACTGGTCGGTGTGGGCGTAGAAATAGGAGGTGCCGTTCATCTGCCGCGACGGGCGCACCCAGTCCAGCCCGAAGGCCAGCGGCGTCCACCCCGATTGCGGGCGCAGCTTTTCCTGGCCCACGTAATGGGACCAGCCGCCGCCCGACTGGCCGATGCAGCCGCACATCACCAGCAGATTGATGATGCCGCGGTAGTTCATATCCATGTGGTACCAGTGATTGAGGGCGGCCCCCAAAATCACCATGGACTTGCCGCGGGTCTTGTCGGCGTTGTCGGCGAACTCGCGGGCGGTGGTGATGACCAGATCCCGCTTGACGCCGGTGATCCGTTCCTGCCACGCGGGCGTATAGGGCTGGTCGTCGTCATAGGACGCGGCGACGTTGCCGCCGCCCAGGCCGCGGTCGATGCCGTAGTTGGCCATGAACAGGTCGTAGACGCTGGCCACCAGCATCTCGCCCTCGGCGGCGTCCAGCCGCTTGACCGGCACGTTGCGCACCAGCACCGAGTCATGGTCGGTGCCGGTGAAGTGGTCGTGCTTGCGGTTGCCGAAATAGGGGAAGGCGACGCCGGCCACATCATCGCGGATGTCGATCAGCGACAGGGCCAGATCGGTGCCGTTGCCGGCGTGATCCTTTTCCTCCAGGTTCCATTTGCCCTGTTCACCCCAGCGGAAGCCGACGGAGCCGGCGGGCACGACCACCTTGCCGGTCGTCTCGTCGATGGCGACCGTCTTCCAGTCGGGGTTGTTGTCCTGGCCCAGCTTGTCGGCGAAGTCGGAGGTGCGCACGAAACGGTCGGGCACCAGAGTGTTGCCCTGCCGCTTCAGCTTCACCAGGAACGGCATGTCGGTGTACTGGCGGCAATAGTCGCGGAAGTATGCCGATTTGCCCGACAGATGGAATTCCTTCAGCACCACATGGCCCATGGCCATGGCCAGGGCGGCGTCGGTGCCCTGCTTGGGGTTCAGCCACAGGTCGGCGAACTTGGACGCTTCGGAATAGTCGGGCGTGACCACCACGCTCTTGGTGCCGCGGTAGCGGACCTCGGTGTAGAAATGGGCGTCCGGCGTGCGGGTCTGCGGCACGTTGGAACCCCAGACCATCAGGAAGGTGGAGTTGTACCAGTCCGCCGATTCCGGCACGTCGGTCTGCTCGCCCCAGGTCTGCGGGCTGGCCGGCGGCAGGTCGCAATACCAGTCGTAGAACGACAGACAGGTGCCGCCGATCAGCGACAGATAGCGCGCTCCGGCGGCGTACGACACCATGGACATGGCCGGGATCGGCGAGAAGCCGGCCACACGGTCGGGGCCGTAGGTCTTGGCGGTGTAGGCGTTGGCGGCGGCGATGATCTCCGTCACCTCGTCCCAGGTGGCGCGGACGAAGCCGCCCTGGCCGCGGATCGACTTGTAGGATTGGGCCTGCTGCGGATCTTCGACGATGGAGGCCCAGGCGTTCACCGGATCCTGCGTCCGCCGCGCCGCCCGCCACAGCTTCATCAACCGCGAGCGGATCAGCGGGTATTTCACCCGGTTGGCGGAATACAGATACCAGGAATAGCTGGCCCCGCGCTGGCAGCCGCGCGGCTCATGGTTGGGCAGGTCGGGGCGGGTGCGGGGATAGTCGGTCTGCTGGGTTTCCCAGGTGACGATGCCGCCCTTGACGTAGATCTTCCACGAGCACGAGCCGGTGCAGTTCACCCCGTGGGTGGAGCGCACGATCTTGTCGTGGCGCCAGCGGTTGCGGTACGCCTCTTCCCAGCTTCGGTCCTCGCGGGTCACCACGCCGTGGCCGTTGGAGAAGGTGCCGACATTCTTCTTGAAGAACATCAGGCGGTCGAGGAAATGACTCATGATGCACGTTCCTTATAAGCCTTCCGGGGGCGTGGGACGGGTCAGCACGGGGCTTCCGCACCCTTGCGGGCGTAGAACCACCAGTTGATCGCGATGTTGATGGCGAAGAAGACGGCAACGGCCTGGAAGAAGATGTTGGGCGAGCCGGTGGCGGCGAAGGCGGCGCCGAACGCCATGCCGAACACGAAGGGGCCATAGGCGGCCACCGCCGCGGTCCAGCCGATGACGCCCCCCGCCTGGCGCGGCGGCAGGATCATGGGAATCTGCTTGAAGGTGGAGGCGTTGCCGATGCCGGAGAAGAAGAACAGCCCCAGCATGCAGCCGACGAACAGGGGGAAGCTGTCCATCGACGTGGGTGCGGTGAAGAAGGTGACGGCGATGGCGCACACCACCAGACCGATGCCGGCGAGGTGGGTCACCCGCGCGCCGCCGAACTTGTCCGACAGCGGGCCGGCGACCACGCGCATGGCCGATCCCACCAGCGGCCCGAGAAAGGCATAGGCCAGCGGATCGGGCGCGCCGGGGAGCCCGCCGTACACCTGCTTGATGAGCAGCGGGAAGGTGGCGGCGAAACCGGAGAAGGAGCCGAAGGTCATGACGTACAGCGACGTCATCAGCCAGGTATGCTTGTTGCCGAAGATATCGAGCTGTTCACGGATGTTGGCCTTGACCGGCACGCTTTTCAGGAACGCCAGAGCCGACAGCCCGAACACCAGCACGAAGGGGATGTAGACGGCGGTCGCGTTCTGCAGCCAGATCATCGAAGTGCCGCCGCCCTTGGTGAAGGTCTGCGGCCCGCCCAGGAAGGTGGCCCCGGTCAGGGCGAAGCCGATGATCCACGGCGTGACGAACTGCACCACGCTGACGCCGAAATTGCCGATGCCCGCCTGGATCGCCAGCGCCGTGCCCTGCAGGCGCTTGGGGAAATACAGGCTGGTGGACGGCATGAAGGACGAGAAATTGCCGCCCCCCAGGCCCGCCAGGAACGACAGCACCATCAGCACCCAGAACGGCGTCGTCGGATCCTGCACGGCGTAGTACCAGCCGATCAGCGGGATCAGCAGGCTGAGCGTGGACCAGCCCACCACCCGGCGGGTGCCGTACAGCGGCACGAGGAAGGTGTGGATGATCCGCAGGGTGCCGCCGGCCAGCCCCGGCATCGCCGTCAGCCAGAAAAGCTGTTCGGGGGTGAAGGCGAAGCCGATGCCGGGCAGCCGCACCACCAGCGCCGACACCAGGAACCAGGCGGCGAACGCCATGGTCAGGTTGGCCGTGGTGATCCACAGCGTCTTCCACGCGATTTTCTTTCCGGTTATTTCCCAAAAAGTTGTGTCCTCGGGCCGCCAGTCGGCGACGGCGGAACCGGCGGTGCCGGCGCTCGCGATGCTCATGGTGTGTGTCCTCTGTTCGTATTTTTTCGTGCGGCGGCGTCAGGTGCGCTGGGGCACGGCCTTGGCCGGAACGGCGGGCGTGGGGGACGGGGGGGCTTGTCCGGCGCCGTCCAGTTCCGGCAGTTCCGGCAGATTCTTCAGGCTGGGCAGGTGGCGGCGCTCCATGCGCCCGACCGCCAGATGCATCCACACGAAGGCGGTGGCGACGATCAGGAACAGCAGCATGAAGCAACTCGTCCAGATGCCGGTCAGGTCGTTGAGGGCACCGAACACGATGGGCAGGATGAAACCGCCCAGGCCCCCGATCAGCCCGACGATGCCGCCCACCGAACCGACGTTGTCGGGGTAATAGACGGGGATGTGCTTGTAGACCGCGGCCTTGCCCAGGCTCATGAAGAAGCCCAGAACGAAGGTCAGGATGGTGAAGGGCACCAGCCCGATGGCGAAGGAAAAGGCGATGGGCCCCTTGATCCCCTGCACCACATAGTCGGTCGCCGGGTAGGCCAGCAGGAAGCTGCACAGAGCCGACACGCCGAAGGTCCAGTACAGCACCCGCCGCGCGCCGATCCGGTCCGACAGCACGCCGCCGAAGGCGCGGAACACCGACGCGGGGATGGAGTAGGCGGCCCCCAGCATGCCGGCGGTCTTGATGTCCAGCCCGTAGACGCCGACGTAATAGCGCGGCAGCCACAGGGCGAGTGCGACGAAGGCGCCGAAGACGAAGAAGTAATAGAGCGCGAAACGCCAGACCTGGATGTTCTTCAGCGGTGACAGATGCATCGCCGTCGATTCCGGGGGCGACCCGGCGGCCCGCCGCCGGACCAGGACCGGATCATCCTCGGTCGAGACCCAGAAGATCGCGGCCATGACCAGGATTGCGGCGGCCCACACCTGCGCCACCATTTCCCAGCCGTAGGCGACCATCACGAACGGGGCCACGAACTTGGTCACCGCCGCGCCGACGTTGCCCATGCCGAAGATGCCCAGCGCCGTGCCTTGCCGTTCCTTGGGATACCAGCGCGAGACATAGGCCACCCCCACGGCGAAGGCGCCGCCGGCAATCCCCATCGCCAGCGCCGCCAGGAGGAACAGCGGGTAGCTGTCGGCGTAGGTCAGCAGAAAGGTGGCAACCGCCGCCGACGCCATCACCGCAACATAGACGATGCGCCCGCCGTACTGGTCGGTCCAGATGCCGAGAAACAGGCGCGACAGCGATCCGGTCAGGATCGGCGTGCCGGCCAGCAGCCCGAACTGCGTGTCGGTCAGCCCCAGCTCGTTTTTGATCTGCACGCCGATGATGGCGAAGATGGTCCAGACCGCGAAGCAGACGGTGAACGCCACCGTGCTCATGGTCAGCGCCCGTGTCCGCTGTCCCGGTGATATGTCGTCAAGATGGTTCATCACAGTCCCCTCAGACTGGCCGTGTGACTGTGCCCACCGGCCAGCCACCGCATTCTTTGTGGGGACATTAATGTCTGTTCAAGGTCATACACTTGATTAAGGTCAAGCTTGAGAATGCAGTTACAATATGCCGCACTGTTGATTTCATAGTATTTCTTTAATAACATTAGTCATGATAATTTTTTACTTAAGTCAATTGGATCCTTGATATTCATCAAGAATCGGGAGGTGGACTCTGTTAAAAAAAACGGTGCATGGGAATCCGGCCGGGGCGGCGGGTTTCCTGACGGCGGGCGCGGTTGGAAGCGGAGGTGAGTGATGCGTGTGAAGGATCAGAACCTTGTGCGCAGCCTGCCTTTTTTCAACGGCCTTGAGGACGACCAGCTTGCCGAACTGACCCGCGGCGCGTTGCTGCAGCGCTTTCCCAAGGAAACGCAGCTTTTCGAACAGGGGGACAGGCCCGATTTCCTTCACATCCTGATCGACGGGACGGTCGAGTTGTACGCCAGTTCCGCCGACGGCCGCGAAACGGTCATCGAGCTGGTGACCCCGGTGGACAGCTTCATTCTGGCGGCGGTGCTGACCGACACGCCTTATCTCATGTCGTCCAAGGTGCTGGAACCGGCCCAGATCCTGATGCTGTCGGCTCACCGGCTGCGCCAGCAGATCATGCAGCAGCCCAAGCTGGCCCTGACGATGATGGCATCGCTGGCCGGGCATTTCCGCCGCATGGTGCGGCAGGTCAAGGATCTGAAGCTGCGCACATCGACCCAGCGCCTGGGGGCCTGGCTGCTGCATCAGGTGCCCGAGACCCAGGAAAACGGCGAATTCGACCTGCGGGTCAGCAAACAGGTGCTGGCCGGGCGCTTGGGCATGTCGCCGGAAAGCCTGTCGCGTGCCTTCGCCGCGCTGAGCGAGCACGGGGTCCATGTCCGGGGGCGGCAGATCGTGGTGGAGGATGCCGGAAAGCTGCGGATGTTCTGCCATCCCGACATCCTGATCGACGGGGACGAGAAGGAGCTTTGCGTTCTGAAATGAAGAGATGGCGGTGTATGATACCCTGACGTGAAGGGAGGGGGCCATGACCGAGAATCCGGCGAAGATCCTGGTGGTGGAGGACGAGGGGTTGGTGGCTATGGCGCTGCAGCAACTGCTCGTCTCCTTCGGCTACGATGTTGTCGGGCCGGCGCCCAGCACGCGCAAGGCCCTCATGCTGCTGGCCGGGGAAACGGGTATCGAGGGCGCCCTGCTCGACGTCAATCTGGGTGACGAGCGCGTCGATCCGGTGGCCGAGGCGCTGGCGGCGGCCTCCATCCCGTTTCTGTTCGCCACCGCCTACACCGGCCCCGCGGCACTTCCCCCCGCCTTCCGCGACCGTCCGGTCCTCAACAAACCCTACCCGCCCGAGCGGCTGCGGCAGGCGCTGGTTCAGTTGTTGGACCGGCCCGGAGCGGCCAGGGCCCGGTAAGCCGGAACGGTCACGGTGCAGCGCAGGCCCGCCGGCGGGAATTCCCGCGTCACCGTGCCGTCCAGATCATAGTCCACCGCCTGCGCGATCAGCCGGGTGCCGAACCCGAACCGGGTGGGCGGGCTCACCGCCGTGGCCGCCGTCTCCGTCCATTCCAGCACCACATCGTCCGCGGTGATGCGCCATTCCACCGCCACGGTGCCGCCGGCTGCGGCCCAGGCGCCATGCTTGGCGGCGTTGGTGCACAATTCGTGCAGCACCAGGGCGAACGCGAGCGAGGCCTTGGCGGTCAGCCGGGCCGGCGGGCCGGCCACGTGGAAACGGCCGTCGCCGGGAACGGCCAGATGCCCGGCCACGCGCTCGGCCAGGGTGCCGAGATCGACGCTTTCCCATTTCGACAGGGTGAGCAGGGTATGGGCGTCGGCCAGCGTCTGCAGACGCCCGGTCAGCGCCTGCCGGATGCCGTCCACCCCGTCCCCCGTGCGGAACGTCTGTTCGGTGAGCGACTGGATGACCGCCAGGGTGTTCTTGACCCGGTGGCTCAACTCATCCACCAGTATCCGCAGATGGCGTTCCGCCTCCTTCTGCGCGGTCACGTCCAAGGCGGTGCCGGTGAAGCGGACGGGGCGTGCGCCGTCGAACCAAGCCTTGCCGCGGGCCAGCACCCAATGCTGGCTGCCGTCGGGCCACACGACACGGTACTGCGCGTCGTAGGGCGCGCGGATGGCGGGGTCGAGACAGCGGCGGCACAGATCATCGACGGCGGCACGGTCGTCGGGATGAAGGCTGTCCAGAAAGACCGGATAGGACATCGCCACGTCGGCGGGCTTGCCGAAGATGGCCTTGCACGTCGCCGACCACGTGAGGCAGTCGGCGGCGATGTCCCAATCCCACATGCCCATCCCGGCGCTGTCGAGCGCCAGATGCAGGCGGTCCTCGCTGAGGCCGAGGGCCTTTTCGACCACGCGCCGTTCCGCCGCCGCCGTTTCCTGCCGCATCCGGGCCAACCGCAGCGTGCCCCGGACGCGGGCCACCAGTTCGCGGGCGCCGAAGGGCTTGACCAGATAATCGTCGGCTCCCGCCGACAGCCCCTCCACCCGCGCATCCTCGCCCGCACGGGCCGACAGCAGGATTACCGGAATGTCGCTGGTCTGCGGGTCGGCGCGCAGCGCCTGCAACAGGCCGAACCCGTCCAGCGTCGGCATCATCACGTCGCTGAGAACGAGATCGGGGGGATTGGACCGGGCGGTATCCAGGGCTTCCGCGCCGTTGCCGGTCACCGTGACGCGGCAGCCGGCGGCGGCCAGGATGCGCTGGACGTATCCCCGCATGTCCGCGTTGTCGTCGGCCAGAAGGACCAGCGGCTGTTCGGGGCCATGCAGACCGGCCGGCGGGCCTTCGGCCTCCACCGGCTCGGGCAGGTCCGCCAGCCAGCGTTCGGCTTCGGCGGCGAAGGCGCCGGCCTGGGAAAAAGCCGGTGCCGCGGATGCCGCCGGGCGCAGGCGGGCGGCGGGCAGGTGCGCGTGGCCCAGCGGAAGCGTCACGTGGAAATGGCTGCCCACGCCGGGCGTGCTGTCCGCCCGGACACTGCCCCCGTGCATCCTGGCCAGTTCCTGCACCAGGGCCAAACCGATGCCGGAGCCCTCGAAGGAGCGCCCCGGCGCTCCCTCCACCCGGTGAAAGCGTTCGAACAGGTGCGGCATCTCCGACTCCGGGATGCCGCTGCCGGTGTCGCTCACCGTCAGCGTCACCACACCGTCCCCCGCGCGCAGGCGGACGGCGATCGCGCCCCCGTGGGTGAACTTGAAGGCGTTGGACAGAAGGTTGAGGACGATGGTTTCCCACGCGTTGCGGTCGGCGAAGACCGCCTCCGGCAGCGGCGGGCAATCGACCACCAGGGTCAGTCCCGCCTTGTCGCACGCCGACTGGAAGTGTCCCGCCAACTCCCGGGTCGTCAGCGCAAGGTCGAGGGGTTCGAAGGAAAGATGGGCGCGTCCCGCTTCGGCACGGGCGAAGCCGAGCAGGGAATTGACCAGCTTGAGCAGGCGCAGGGCGTTGCGGTGGGCGGTTTCGAGCTGTTCGCGCTGGGGCCCGGTCAGCCCCCCCGCCGCGTCGTCGAGAAGATCCCCCAGCGGCCCCAGCATCAGGGTCAGGGGGGTGCGGAATTCGTGGCTGATGTTGGAGAAGAACGCCGTCTTGGCATGATCCAGCGCGGTGAGCTGGTCGTTGAGGCGGGCCAGCTCGTTCCTGGTGGCCATCAGCTCGCGGTTCGCCTCCTTGACCTCGCTGGCCCGGCGCAGGACGTCGGCCTGCATCCGGTCGGCGTGGGCCTGCACCCGTTCGATGGTCTGCGTGTTTTCCGCCGAGGCGCGGCTTTTGGACAGGATGAACTCGGTGACGTCTTCGGCATAGTGGAGGATGTAGCCGATGTGGCCCGCCGCGTCCGTGACCGGGATGTTGACGGGGCTCCAGTAACGCACCTCGAAGCCGCTGCCGTCGAGCCGGGGGATATCGTACTTCTGCACGCCCATGACGTCCTGCACGCCGTCGGCCAGCACCCGCTGCAACGACAGCCGCAGATCGTTGACGCTGGTGGCCCCCGGGTCGCCGGGATCATCGGGGAAGACCTCGAACAGCCCGCGGCCGACGATCTCTTCCCGCTTCGTCCCGGTCGCGGCCACATAGCGGTCGTTCACCGCCTCGATGGTGAAGGCTTTGTCGGGGCGGAGAACCATGTAAGGGTGTGGGCTCGCCTCGAAAAGCCGGCGAAAGAAGGATTCCATGCGCGACCTCTTTCCCCGTCCTCCCCTGTAAAGGGTATCTGGGGACGCCATTGTCACAAATCAAACTTCTCTGCACGGCCGTGGCAGTACTGCCGCTCCTGTAAGCTTACACATTTTCCATTATGGAGTGGAAGGCCGCGGTGGGGAATGGGCGCCGGACAGGCGCACCAGATGGCGGGTCGCGCTTTCCTGAAGCGCAAGAGCGCGGGTGAGCACGGCCTCGTCGGTGGCCGCCGCCGCGATGTCGGCGAAACGTTCGGCCAGGGTCTCCACGGCGGCCGCCGCGGCCATCCAGGGGTCTGCGGCGCCGCCGTCCGTGCGGCTACCGTCCGCGGGGGGGGCCGGCGGGACGGTTCCGGCTTCGGCGGCCTCGGCGGCGGCGATGGCGGCCAGCACCGCCGCTCCTTCCGCATCACCCGCCGCGGCAAGCTGGCGGGCCAGGGCCGCGTGCCCGGCGGCGGCGGCGGCGAACAGGGTGCGGGCCAGATGGTCCAGGGCGGCGGGGCTGGCGATCCGTTCCGGCTTTTGCGTGCCGGTGGCGCCGCGGTGATAGGCCCGGCGCCGTTCACGCCGCAGCAGGGCGGCATGGTTCAACTCCTCCTGCGCCAGGGCCTCCGCATGGCGGCGGACCGCGGGGTCGGCGGTGGCCGCCGCGATGTGGCTGTAGAAGGCGAAGGCGCGCTGTTCGTTCACCACCGCCAGCGACAGCGCCTGATAGGGGGTCAGCCGCGTGCGGTCCAGCAGATCGTCCCACGATTCCGCGATGTCCGGCGGCAGCAGCCAGTCAAAGGGGGTGCCGCCGGGAAGCGTGCATCCCAGATCCGCGGCCCAGCGGTCCACGGCGGTGACGTGCGCGCCCTCTTCGGCCATCAGGGTTCGGAAAGTGGCGGCGGTGGCGGCATCCCCGCGCCGGTCCATCACCTCGGCCAACTGGGCGTAGCGGCGCACCGCCTCCGTCTCCAGCGCCATGGCGATGCCGAGGAGATCGTCGAGGGAGTCGATCCGGGCGGGCGGTTCCTGACGGAGCAGCGGCATGGGCACAACCTCCTTGATCGGCAAAACTACTATAAAGTTTAAAAAATAGTAGAGGAATAAACTCTTCGGCGACTTGACCTTCGTCAAGGAGAGGGGCGCCGGGCGGGGGCTTACTGCGGGCGTGCCACGGGTTCGAGACCCTGGCCGCCGATACACAGACGCAGAACGGCGCATTCCCATGCTGACGGACTCGATCGATGGTTTCTGGAACAGGCTGCGCGCGGGCTGCGTTGCCGGCCTGCTGCTGTGCTCCGCCGCGTTCGCCGGGGCGCAGGCGGCGGACGCGCGCGGCACCCCGGCGGCGGTCGAACGCTTCATCGCTCAGGTGCAGCCGGCGGACCTGATCCCCGGCGCCGACCGTTTCGGCCCGATGGCGGCGGGCACCCCGGTTTTCCCGGTCTACAAAGGTGCGGCGCTGCTGGGCCACGCCTATCTCACGTCTGATTTCGTCAATACCACCGGCTATTCCGGGCGCCCGATCCATGTGCTGGTCGGGCTGACCCCGGACGGGGTGGTGACGGGGGCCAAGCTGGTCGATCACCACGAACCCATCGTGCTGATCGGCATCCCGCCCGCCCGCATCAACGCCTTCATCAACGGCTACGTCGGGCGCAACGTGCTGGAGCTGGCGCGGCAGGACGCCTCCACCCCGCCGGTGGACATCGTGTCGGGGGCGACGGTGACGGTGATGGTCATCGGCGATTCCATCGTCCGGTCGGGCCGCAAGGTGATGCAGGCCCTGGGCAAGGAGAGCGCCACGGCGGCGGCCCCCGCCGTGGTCAAGCGCGTGGACCTGTCGAAAACCGGCACCGAGGACTGGGCCACCCTGGTGGGCGACGGCTCGGTCCGCCGCCTGACCCTGACGGTGGGCGAGGTCAATGCCGCCTTCGAGCGCACCGGCAAGGCCGAGGCCATCGCGCGGGCCGAACCCGGTGCCGCCGACGAAACCTTCATCGACCTCTACGCCGGCCTTGCCACCATTCCGGTGATCGGGCGGTCGCTGCTGGGCGATGCCGAATACGATGGGCTGATGCAGCGGCTGAAACCCGGCCAGCAGGCCATCGTGGTGGCGGGGCAGGGGCGCTATTCCTTCAAGGGGTCGGGTTATGTCCGCGGCGGCATCTTCGACCGGTTCGAGCTGATCCAGCACGAGGGGGCGGTCCGCTTCCGCGACCGGCTTCACAAGCGGCTGGGCAGCGTGGCGGCGGCGGGTGCCCCCGATTTCCCCGAGATCGGCCTGTTCCTGCTGCCCGAAGGCACCGAATTCGACCCGGCGGAACCCTGGCGGCTGCAGCTTCTGGTGCAGCGGGCAACCGCGGCGCTGGACAAGGCGTTCGTCACCTTCGACCTGGGCTACCAGCCGCCGGACAAGTATCTGATCACCGAGCGCACCGCGGCTCCCGCCCCCGCCCCGGCCGCTCCCGCCGCCGCCGCGGCACCCGATCCGGTGGAGCCGGACGCCGCCGCCGAAACGCCGCTGTGGCAGCGCGTCTGGCAGAACCGGCTCGCCGACGTCGCGGTGACGGGCGTGGCTCTCCTGCTGCTGACCGGCATCTTCTTCTTCCAGGACCAGATCGTGAAGCGCCCGGTGCTGTACGGGCGGGTGCGGCTGGGGTTCCTGGTGTTCACGCTGGTCTGGCTGGGCTGGGCTGCGCACGCGCAATTGTCGGTCGTCAACGTGCTGACCTTCTTCAACGCGCTGCGCACCGATTTCCGCTGGGATTATTTTCTGATGGACCCGCTGGTGTTCATCCTGTGGTGCTCGGTGGCGGCGTCGCTGCTGTTCTGGGGGCGGGGCGCCTTCTGCGGCTGGCTGTGTCCGTTCGGCGCGCTTCAGGAGCTGGCGTCCATGGCGGCGAAGAAGGCCGGCATCCGTCAGGTCACCGTTCCGTTCGGCCTGCACCAGCGGCTGTGGCCCATCAAGTACATCCTGTTCCTGGGGCTGTTCGGCCTGTCCTTCTATTCGCTGGCCTCGGCGGAGCGGATGGCCGAGGTGGAGCCGTTCAAGACCGCCATCATCCTGCATTTCATCCGCGACTGGTGGTTCGTGCTGTTCGCCGTGGCGCTGGTCGCCGCCGGCCTGTTCATCGAGCGCTTCTTCTGCCGCTACCTCTGCCCGCTGGGGGCGGCGCTGGCCATCCCCGGACGGATGCGGATGTTCGACTGGCTGAAGCGCTACAGCGAATGCGGGCATCCCTGCCGGCGCTGTGCCAACGAATGCCCGGTGCAGGCGATTCACCCGGACGGGTCGATCAACCCCAACGAATGCATCCAATGCCTTCATTGCCAGGTGCTCTACCATCATGACCGGAAATGTCCGGTGATGATCCAGAAGCGCCTGAAGCGGGAACGCCGCGAGGCGGCCCCGGCCCGCACCCCCGTTCCGGCCGGCGACGCCCCGGCCGGGCGGCCCTGACGCAAACCGACCTTACCCAACCCGGTCCCGGCATCCGGCCGGGCAAGCCCCCGAAGCCGGGGCCACGAATGGAGAAGAGCATGTCTGACGAAAAGTCCAAGGCAGCAGGTGTGAACCGCCGCGATCTTCTGGGCGGCACGGCCAAGGCCGTGGCGCTGGCGGGGCTGGCCGGTGCGGCCGGCGGCACCGTGGCCGGCGGCTCGCTGTTCGGCACGCCCGCGGCGCAGGCGGCCACCACCGGGGCGCCCGGCAAGCAGGTGTACGAGGTGAAGCCGGGCGATCTCGACGAATACTATGTGTTCCATTCCGGCGGCCATTCGGGCGAGGTGCGCATCATGGGCGCGCCCTCCATGCGCGAACTGATGCGCATTCCGGTGTTCAACCGCTGCTCGGCCACCGGCTGGGGCCTGACCAACGAAAGCCGCAAGATCCTGCTGGCCAACCAGACGCCGGAAACCAGGAAGTTTCTGGAAAAGCGCGGGGGCGAGTACCTCAACGGCGACCTGCACCACCCGCACATGTCGTTCACCGACGGCACCTATGACGGGCGCTACATCTTCGCCAACGACAAGGCGAACACCCGCGTCGCCCGCATCCGCTGCGACATCATGAAGCCCGACGTCATCATCGAGGTTCCCAACGCCTCGGCCATCCACGGGCTGCGGCTGCAGAAGTACCCGCGCACCGGCTATGTCTTCTGCAACGGCGAACAGCGGGTGCCGACCCCCAACGACGGCAAGATCCTGGACGAGCCGAAGCGCTACCGCTCGCACTTCACCGCCATCGACGGCGACGCCATGAAGATCGCGTGGCAGGTGTGGGTGGACGGCAACCTGGACAACACCGACGCCGACTATCAGGGCAAGTACGTCTTCTCCACCTGCTACAACTCCGAAGAGGGCGTCACCACCGCCGAGATGACCGGCAACGAGCAGGATTGGGTGGTCGTCTTCAACATCAAGCGCATCGAAGAGGCGGTGAAGGCCGGCAAGGTGGAGATGATCCACGGCGTCCCGGTGGTGGACGGCCGCCACGGCACCCCCTACACCCGCTACATCCCCATCCCCAACAGCCCGCACGGCATCAACACCGCCCCCGACGGCATCCACGTCACGGTCAACGGCAAGCTGTCGCCCACCGTGTCGGTGCTGGACGTGCGCAAGCTGGACGATCTGTTCGACGACAAGATCAAGCCGCGCGACGTGGTGGTCGCCGAACCCACGCTGGGCCTCGGCCCGCTGCACACCGCCTATGACGGGCGCGGCAACGCCTACACCACCCTGTTCCTCGACAGCCAGGTGGTGAAGTGGAACATCGACAAGGCCGTGCGCGCCTTCAAGGGCGAAAAGGTCGATCCCATCGTCCAGAAGCTTGACGTGCACTACCAGCCGGGCCACCTGCATTCCTCCATGGGCCAGACCAAGGAGGCGGACGGCAAATGGCTGATCGTGCTGAACAAGTTCTCCAAGGACCGCTTCCTCAACGTCGGCCCGCTGAAGCCGGAGAACGACCAGCTCATCGACATCTCGGGTGACGAGATGCGTCTGGTCCACGACGGCCCCACCTTCGCCGAGCCGCACGACACCCTGATCGTCCACCGTTCCAAGGTGAACCCCAAGAGCGTCTACACCCGCGACGACCCCATGTGGGAAGACGCCCGCCAGCAGGCGAAGAAGGACGGGGTGGATCTGGAGAACGACGCCAAGGTCATCCGCGACGGCAACAAGGTCCGCGTCTACATGTGGAGCCGTGCACCGGCCTTCGGCCTGGAGGAATTCCGGGTGAAGGAAGGCGACGAGGTGACGGTCACCATCACCAACATGGACGATGTGGACGACCTGACCCACGGCTTCACCATGACCAACCACGGCGTGTGCATGGAGATCGGGCCGCAGATGACCGCCTCCGTCATCTTCACCGCCGACCGTCCGGGCGTCCATTGGTATTACTGCCAGTGGTTCTGCCACGCGCTGCACATGGAAATGGGCGGCCGGATGCTGGTCGAGCCGCGCAGCGCCTGACCGGGCGCTGACGGCCCGGGCGCCCCCATCCCCGCTCCCCCTGTCTCGTGGGGGTGGGGGCAGTCCCCTTCCGTCAACCATCGGGTGGAACCATGCCGCTGAACCGTGTCTTTCTGTTCACCGCCGCCGCCCTTGCCGCCGCTCTTGCCGGCGGCCCGGCGCCGGCCGCCACGGTGGCGGTGCCGCCGGGCGGGCTGGCCGATGCCCTGGCCGCCGCCGCCGCGGGGGACACGCTGCGGCTGGCGCCGGGCGTGCATCCCGGCCCGGTGACGGTGGCCACGCCCGTGACGCTGGAAGGCGAACCGGGGGCGGTGATCGACGGCGGCGGACAGGGCAGCGTGCTGATCGTGTCGGCGCCGGGCGTCACCGTGCGGGGGGTGGAGGTCCGCAACTCCGGCCTCAGCCTGTTCGAGCAGAACGCCGGCATCTTCCTGGGCAAGACGGCCAAGGGGGCGGTGATCGAGGGCAACCGGCTGCGGGACAATCTGATCGGCGTCTATGTCTGGGGCGCCGACGACAGCCTGGTCCGCGGCAACGACATCATCGGGCGCACCGACCTCCGGGTGTCGGAACGGGGCAACGGCATCCAGATCTGGAACGCGCCGGGCACGCGGGTGCTGGACAACAGCGTGCGCGACGGGCGCGACGGCATCTTCACCACCACCTCGCGCAAGAATGTCTTCGCCGGGAACCGTTTCGAGCGGGTCCGCTTCGCCGTCCATTACATGTACACCAACGACTCCGAGGTGTCGGGCAACGTCTCGCTGGGCAACAGCGTCGGCTACGCCATCATGTATTCCAACAACCTGACGATCCGGAACAACCGCTCGGTGGCCGACCGCGAGCACGGGATGCTGCTGAACGCCGCCAACGGATCGGTGATCGAGGGCAACAGCGTCGAGGGCCGTTTCGCCGGCGCGCTGTCCGACACCGGCGAGACGCTGCCCGACAACGACATTCCCCACGACAGCGAGGCGATGGACGGGCGGTTGCGCAGCGGCACCTGGAAATGCGTCTTCATCTACAACGCCAACAAGAACCGCTTCTCGGCCAACCGGTTCGAAGGCTGCGAGATCGGCGTCCACTTCACCGCCGGGTCGGAGCGCAACGCCATGACCGGCAACGCCTTCATCGGCAACCGGACCCAGGTGAAGTACGTCGGCACCCGCTCGCTCGACTGGTCGGACAAGGGGCGCGGCAATTACTGGAGCGACAACGCCGCCTTCGACCTGAACGGCGACGGCATCGCCGACGAAGCCTACCGCCCCAACGACGTGGTTGACCGGGTGATGTGGGCCTATCCGGCGGCCAAGCTGCTGATGAACAGCCCCGGCATGCAGGTGATCCGCTGGGCGCAGAAACAGTTTCCCGCCCTCCATCCCGGCGGCGTGGTCGATTCCGCACCGCTGATGGAACCCCCCGCCGGGCTGCGCCCCACCGGGCCGCAACTGGCCGAAAGGACCGCGCGATGACACAGGAACCAACCATCCGGGCCGTGGGCGTCACCAAGCGCTATGGCAGCCATACCGCCGTGCGGGCGGTGGATCTGGCGCTGATGCCGGGCGAATGCGTGGCGATGGTCGGGCACAACGGTGCGGGCAAAAGCTCGCTCATCAAGCTGATGCTGGGCCTGACCACGCCGGACGCCGGACACCTGAGCGTGCTGGGCGGCGATCCGGCGGGGGCCGCCGCCCCCCATATCCGCCGGCAGGTGGGGTTCCTGCCCGAAAACGTCGCCTTCCACCCCAGCATGACCGGGCGGGAGACGCTGGATTTCTACGCCCGGCTGAAGGGCGTGCCGTGCCGCGGCAACGCGGCCCTGTTCGAGCGCGTCGGGCTGGAAGCCCCGGCGGTGGCGCGGCGGGTGGGCACCTATTCCAAGGGGATGCGGCAGCGGCTGGCGCTGGCCCAGGCGCTGCTGGGCGATCCGAAAATTCTGTTCCTGGACGAACCCACCACCGGCCTGGACCCGGCGCTGCGCCAGAGCTTCTACGAGATCGTCGCCACCTTGCGCGATGCCGGCACCACCGTCCTGCTGTGCAGCCACGCGCTGACCGAGCTGGAGGGGCAGGCCGACCGCGTGGTGGTGATGAGCCGGGGCAGCAAGGTGGCCGACGGCTCGCTGTCCACCTTGCGCGGGCTGGCCCGGCTGCCGGTGCGCATCCGCCTGACCCTGGCCGATGGCGATGCCGAGACCCTGGCCCGGCGGATGGGCGAGGGGACGGCCCTGACCCGGCTGGCCGGCGGCATGGTCGAACTGGCCTGCGCCGACGGCGACAAGGTGGCCGCCGTCCGCCGCCTCGTCGCCAACGACACCGCCATCACCGACATCGAGATCGTCCAGCCCAGCCTGGACGAGATGTACGCCCATTTCCTGCGCCGGACCGATGCGCAGAGGGAGGCCGCGGAATGAACACGCTGCTGATCATCGCCGGCAAGGAGATCCGCGACGGCCTGCGCAACCGCTGGGTCGTCGCCACCACCTTGCTGATGGCTTCGCTGGCCCTGGCGCTGAGCTTCCTGGGTGCGGCCCCCACCGGCACGGTGGGGGTGGGGCCGGTGGAGGTCACCATCGTCAGCCTGTCGAGCCTGACCATCTTCCTGCTGCCGCTGATTGCGCTGCTGCTGTCGTTCGACGCGGTGGTGGGGGAGATCGACCGGGGCACCATGACGCTGCTGCTGTCGTACCCGGTGGCGCGGTGGCAGGTGCTGATCGGCAAGTTCCTCGGCCATGCGGCCATCATCGCCTTTGCCACCGTGCTCGGCTACGGCTCGGCGGGGGCGGCGCTGGCGCTGAACGGGGCGGCCATCGGGCATGACAGCTGGCGGGCCTTCGCCGCCATGATCGGGTCCAGCGTGCTGCTGGGGACGGCGTTCACCGCGCTCGGCTATCTCGCCTCCACCCTGGTGCGCGACCGCGGCACGGCGGCGGGCATCGCGGTGGCGCTGTGGCTGGGGCTGGTGCTGCTGTACGACATAGCCTTGCTGGGGCTGCTGGTCGCCGATGGCGGCAAGACGGTCAACGCCGGCCTGCTGAACGCGCTGCTGCTGGCCAACCCGGCGGACGCCTACCGCCTGTTCAACCTGACCGGCTTCGGGAACGTCAGCCTACTGGCCGGCACCGCCGGGCTGGCGGCGCAGGTGCAGTTTTCGGGGGCCGTGCTGCTGGGCGCGCTGGCCGCCTGGGTGGCCGCCCCGCTGGGGCTGGCCGTCCTGCTCTTTTCGAAAAGGCAGATCTGATGCGAACCTTGCTCAAAGCCACGCTGCTGGCCGCGGCGGTGCTGCTGCCGCTGGCCGCCTGCCAGCAGAAGACCGCGGAGGCACCGCCCCCGCCCCAGGCCATCGCCGCCGACGCGGTGGGCCGCTATTGCGGCATGAACCTGATGGACCACCCCGGTCCCAAGGGCCAGGTGATCCTGAAGGGCACCGACAAGCCGGTGTGGCTGTCGTCGGTGCGCGACGCCCTGGCCTTCACCGCCCTGCCGGAGGAGCCGAAGGATTACCGCGCGGTCTATGTCACCGATCTTGCCCGTGCCGCCGATCCGCGCAACCCCGACCTGTCGGCCTGGGTCGAGGCGCGGCAGGCGTGGTTCGTGCTGAACAGCGGCCAGACCGGCGGCATGGGGGAGGCGGAAACCCTGCCGTTTGCCGACGAAGGGGCGGCCCGCCGCTTCGCCGCCGCCCATGGCGGCACCGTCAAGCGCTTCACCGACCTGACCGTGGAGGAGATCCTGATGCCCGGCCAGCCGGAATCCGCCGTCTCCGAGGATGACGGGCACGGCGCCGGCCATTCCGCCGACCCTCATTCCGGCGGGCACGGCCCCAAGGGGGCGCTGTGAAACCGGCTTTTGTCCCGCTCACCCGCCGCCGCTTCCTCGCCATCGGCGCGGCGTTCGCCGGCATGGCCCTGCTGCCGTCGCCGGGCCGGGCGGCGGGGAGCGCCGCCGGCCTGCGCACATGGCGCGGCGTGGCGTTGGGGGCCGATGCCAGCATCCGGCTGGCCCACCCCGACCCGGATGAGGCGGACCGGCTGATCCGCCTGTGCCTGGACGAGGTGGAGCGGCTGGAGCGGCTGTTCAGCCTCTACCGCCCGGACTCCGCGCTCAACCGGCTGAACCGCAGGGGGGTTCTGGACGACCCGCCCGGCGAGATGCTGCGGCTGCTGTCGGACGCGGTGGCCTTCGGGCGGCGGACGGACGGGGCCTTCGACGTGACGGTCCAACCGTTGTGGCAGCTTTACGCCGGCCATTTCGCCCGCCCCGGCGCCGATCCCCTGGGGCCGCCGGAAACCGCGGTGGCGGCGGCGCGCGGGCTGGTGGATTACCGCGCCCTGGCGGTGGGGACGGGCCGGATCGCCTTTGCCCGCCGCGGGATGGCGGCGACCCTGAACGGCATTGCCCAGGGCTATGTCACCGACCGGGTGAGCGACCTGCTGCGCGGGCAGGGGATGGACCGGGTGATGGTCGATCTGGGGGAGATCCGCGCGCTCGGGCTCCACCCGGACGGGCGGCCCTGGCGGGTGGGGGTGAAGGATCCCTTCGACGGGTCGCGGCTGTCGGAAACGGTGGAGATCGCCGACCGGGCCATGGCCACCTCGGGCGGGTACGGCACCGGCTTCGACGCCGCCGGGCGCTTCACCCACCTGTTCGACCCCGCCACCGGCCACAGCGCCCGGCAGTGGGCGGCGGTGACGGTGACCGCCCCCGACGCCACCACCGCCGACGCCCTGTCCACCGCCCTGTCGGTCCTGCCGTTCGAGCGGGCGGCGGCGGTTGTGGCGGGTTTTCCCGGCGTGGCCGCCCGCTTCACCCGCCCGGACGGCGGGGTGGTGCGGCTGCCCGCCTGACCGGCACGGCTTTTCGATGCGATGGAGAGAATGATGGGAAGCTTCAGCCTGATGCACTGGATGGTGGTTCTGGTGCTGGTTCTGCTGCTGTTCGGCGCCGGCAAGCTGCCCGCCGTGATGGGCGACCTCGCCAAGGGCGTGAGGGCCTTCAAGGCCGGCCTGAAGGACGGGGACGGCACGCCCAAGGCCCTGCCCTGACGGGCCGCCGGCCGTTCACGGCTTCAGCACGACCTTGATGCAGCCGTCCAGCTTGTCGCGGAAGGTCTTGTACATGTCCGGCCCCTTGTCCAGCCCCGCGGTGTGGGTGATGACGAAGGAGGGGTCGATCTGGCCTTCCTGGATGCGGCGCAGAAGATCGCCGGTCCAGCGGTTGACGTGGGTCTGGCCCATGCGCCACGTCAGCCCCTTGTTCATCGCCATGCCCAGGGGCACCTTGTCGATCAGCCCGCCGTAGACGCCGGGGATCGACAGGGTGCCGGCGGGCCGGCAGACGTACATCATCTCGCGCAGAACGTGCGCCCGGTCCGATTGCAGCATCAGCGCCTGCTTGGCCCGGTCGTAGAGGGAATCCAGCGTGGCGGTGGCGTGCGCCTCCATGCCCACCGCGTCGATGCATTTCTCCGGCCCCTTGCCGCCGGTCAGCTCGTTCAGCCGCTCGACGACGTTTTCGTCCGCGAAATTGAGGGTGATGGCGCCGCCGGCCCTGGCCATGGCCAGCCGTTCGGGCACCCGGTCGATGGCGATGACCTGCCGGGCGCCCAGCAGGACGGCGCTGCGGATGGTCATCTGCCCCACCGGCCCGCAGCCCCACACCGCCACCGTGTCGGACGGCTGGATGTCGCACTGGGCCGCCGCCTGCCAGCCGGTGGGAAGGATATCGCCCAGGAACAGCACCTGTTCGTCGCTCAGCCCGTCGGGGATCTTCACATGGGTGCGGTCGGCGAAGGGGACGCGCACGTATTCCGCCTGCCCGCCGGGGTAGCCGCCGGTCAGGTGGGTGTAACCGAACAGGCCGGCGGTGGTGTGGCCGAACATCTTGTCGGCCATCGCCTTGTTGCGGTTGGTGCGCTCGCACACGGAGTAATTGCCGCGCCGGCACTGGTCGCACTCGCCGCACCAGATGGTGAAGGGAACCACCACCCGTTCCCCGGTCTTCAGGACGTTCCGGGCGTCGGCGCCGGCATCGACGACCTCGCCCATGAACTCGTGGCCCATGATGTCGCCCTTTTCCATGCCGGGCATGAAATGGTCGTACAGATGCAGGTCCGAGCCGCAGATGGCGCAGGCGGTGACCTTCACGATGGCATCGCGGGGGTGCTCGATCACGGGATCGGGAACCGTCTCGCAGCGGATGTCGGCGGTGCCGTGCCAGACCAGGGCTTTCATGCTGTGCTCCGGGATGAGGGGAACGGGAGGGGGGAGGAGAGGGCGGCCGGTTGAGCCAGGAACAACAACCGGGAAGGGGAACCATCCCGTCCCTGCGTGCGGGCGTTTCCATCGGCGTCTACACCGGAGCCGGGGCCGGGATCGGAGCGCAGCGATTAAAGCCGGTTAATGAACCCCGGCTTGCCAGTGAGAATGCTTTTCATAATCATTTGAGGAGAGATCGCACCGGGGTTACGGCCCTTTGCCGGCCCCATCCCACACGCCCCGTCCGAAAAGGATTCCCGCCCATGTCCGACTCCCTGTCCGCCCATCGCCCCGTCCGTCTTTCCGTCGATTGGGCGGCGGCCCTGTCCCGCCTGGAAGCGTTGGGGCCGGTGCGCGTGGTCACCACCAACGCCGTCATGGTCCATGAAAAGGTGGGGACGTTCGGCAACGTCTCGGTCATGGGGCCGGCGGTGATCGTGCTGAACCGCGACGTGGATCTGCGGGTGTTTCCCGGCCATTGGCAACAGACGGTCCATGATCCCGCCGCCGGGGTGATCCGCGTCCATGACGGGCTGGGCCGCCCGGTCCACGCCATCCACCGCACCGGCGCCACCGACGCCGCCGCGTGGGACGCCTTCGTCGCCGAACACACCGCCGCCGGGCAGGAGCCGCTGCCCGTGGACGGGACGCCGGACGCCGCCCCATCCCCGTCCTCATCCCCGTCCTCATCCTTGTCCGATGACGCCGCCATCGACGTGCCGGCCCTGCGCGCCGCCTGGGCCTCGATGACCGACGTCCACGAATTCCATCCCATGCTGAAACGGTTCGGAGCCGGGCGGCTGCAGGCCATGCGGCTGGCCGGCACCGACTTCGCCCGCGCGGTGCCGGTGACGTCGCTGGCGCCGCTGCTGGACGCGGTGCGCGATTGCGGGCTGGAGATCATGATCTTCGCCGGCAACGCCGGTTGCATCCAGATCCACACCGGCACGCTGACCACCGTGCGGACCACGGGCGGAACGCTCGGCATCGACGATCCCGGCTTCCGTCTGGCGTGCGATACGGCGGGTCTGGCAACCGCCTGGGTGGTCTACAAGCCCACCGACAAGGGCGGCATCACCACGGTGGAACTCTACGACAGCCGCGGCGACAATTGCGCCATCCTCTGCGGCCAGCGGGACGAGGACAAGCCGGAGCGCGCCGAATGGCGGGCGCTGGCCCAAAGCCTGCCCTCCCTGACCGCTGCCGCCGCCTGACGGCGGGCATCATGGCAACGCTCAGACCCTGCCTGCGCCGTGTGGCCGCAGCGCTGGCCGCCGCCGGGGCTCTTCTCTCCCCGGCGGCGGTGGCGGCGGACGGCCTGCGGCTCATCACCATCGGGGCGCCGGTCACCGAACTGGCCTTCGCGCTCGGGGCCGGGGAGGCGGTGATCGCCCGCGACACCGTCAGCCGCTACCCCGCCGAGGCCGCGGCCCGTCCTGACGCCGGCTATATGCGCACCCTGTCGGCGGAGGGGCTGATGTCCCTGACCCCCACCCATGTGCTGGCGGTGGAGGGGGCGGGGCCGCCCGCCGCCTTCGACCAGCTCCGCGCCATGGGGGTGGCGGTGGAAACGATCCCCGACGCGCCGGGGCTGCCCGGCCTGTCCGCCCGCATCGCCGCCGTGGCCCGCACCCTGGGCCGCCCGGCGGAGGGCGAGCGGCTGGCGGCGGCGGTGGAGCGGAAATTCACCGCCCTGGCCACGGCGGTGGACGCCGCCCGGCGCGCCCGCACCGGCACCATCGGCGCGCGGGTGCTGTGTCTGGTGGGCGGCGGGCCGGGGGGGATGATGGCGGCGGGGCGGGGCACCGTGCCCGACACGCTGATTACCCTGGCCGGCGCCCGCAACGCCATGGACAGCGAGCGGGAATTCCCGCCGCTGTCGGCGGAAGCCGCCCTGGCGGCGGAACCGGACATCCTGCTCGTCGGGCGGTCGCTGGTGGACCGCTCGGGCGGGATCGACGGGCTGGTGTCGCTGCCCCAGCTTGCCATGACCCCGGCGGCCCGTGACCGGCGGGTGGTGGTGATCGACGGCGGCCTGTTCGTCGGTCTCGGCCCCCGCTCGCCCGACGCGGTGGCGGCCCTGCTGGCCGCCCAGGGAGTCACCGTGGAAGGGATGACGCCATGAGCCTGGACCTGTCCGCCCCCGTTCCCGCCGTTTCGCCCGGCGCCCGCCGTCCGCCGCTGGTTCCCGCCCTGGGCCTGTTGCTGGCGGCCCTGCTGGGGGCGGTGCTGGTGGCGCTGTCCAGCGGCAGCGTGGCGGTGCCGCTGGGGGGAACCGTCTCCCATCTGGCCCAGGCCATGGGGCTGCCGGGAACGCCGCTGTCGTCCCGCGATCTGGCGGTGCTGGTCACGCTGCGGCTGCCGCGCATCGTGCTGGCGGCGGCGGTGGGGGTGACGCTGGGGGTGGCGGGGGCGTCGCTGCAGGCCATCTTCCGCAACCCGCTGGCCGATCCGGGGCTGGTGGGGGTGTCGAGCGGGGCGGCCTTTGCCGGGTCGCTGACCATGGTGCTGGGGGTGTCGGGCTTCGGCCTCGCCGCCCGCGGGGTGTCGCTGGCGGTGCTGCTGCCGGCCATGGCCTTTCTCGGCGCGCTGTCGGCCACCGTGCTGATCCTGATGCTGGCCCGGCGGGCGGGGCGGTGCTCCGCCGCCGACATGCTGCTGGCCGGCATCGCCGTCAACGCCCTGGGCGCCACCGGGATCGGGCTGTGCAGCTATCTGGGCGACGATCTGGCGCTGCGGCAGATGACGTTCTGGATGATGGGCGGCTTCGGCGGGGCGGGGTGGGCGCAGGCCGCCCCGGCCCTGGCGCTGATGGCGCTGGCGGCGGCGGGGCTGATGGCGAACGCCCGGCGGCTCGACCTCTATGCCCTGGGGGAGCGGGACGCCTTTCTTCTGGGCCTCGACCCCCACCGCTTCGCCGTGCGCACGGTGCTGCTGGTGGCGTTGGGGGTGGGGGCCGCGGTGGCGGTGTCGGGGCTGATCGGCTTCGTCGGGCTGATCGTGCCGCACATGATGCGGCTGTGGCTGGGGCCGGCCCACCGTCGGCTGCTGCCGGCGACCGCCCTGGCGGCAGCCACGCTGCTGATCCTGGCCGACACCGCGGCGCGCACCATCGCCGCCCCGGCGGACGTGCCGGTGGGGCTGTTGCTGGGGGCCGTGGGCGCCCCGGTGTTCCTGACCCTGCTGCGGTCGCGCGGCGGGCGTCTGACGGCATGAAGGGAACAGCGATGCTGACTGCCGACGAGGTTTGCGTCACCGCCGGCCGGGCGCGCCTGCTCACGGGCGTGTCGGCGGCGGTGGAGCCGGGGCGGATGCTGGCGGTCCTCGGCCCCAACGGGGCGGGGAAATCCACGCTGCTGTCGGTTCTGTCGGGGGAACGGGCGCCGTCGGCGGGCCGGGTGCGGCTGGACGGGCACGCGCTTGCCACCCTGCCGCCCCGCCATCTGGCCTGCCGCCGGGCGCTGGTGACGCAGCACCCGTCCGCGGGCTTCGCCTTTTCCGTGGACGAGGTGATGACCATCGCCACCGAAACCGGTCCCTTGGGTGCTGCGGAGCGGCGGCGGCTGATCGCCGAGTGTCTGCACGCCGCCGACGCCCTGTCCCTGGCCGGGCGCCTGCTGCCCCACCTGTCGGGCGGGGAAAGCCAGCGGGTGGCCTTCGCCCGCGCGCTGGCCCAGCTTGCCGCCGGGGGACGGGGGGTGGAGGGCGCGCCCTATCTGCTGCTGGACGAACCGACGGCCAGCCTGGACCCGGCGCACCAGCACCACCTGCTGCGCGCCGCCCGCGCGTGGGTGGCGCGGACCGGCGGCGGATGCGCCGTCATCCTGCACGACATCACCCTCGCCGCCCGCTATTGCGACCACGGGCTGCTGCTGGCCGGCGGGCGGGAGGCGTGGAGCGGCCCCATGGACGCTCTGGCGGTCCCGGTGCTGGAGCGGGTGTTCGCCACCGGCTTCGTCCGGCTGCCGGCCCCGGACGGGGCGGGGTGGATCTATGCCGCCACCGGCCAGCCGCCCGCCACTCCATCCTCCCTCGACAGAATTGCGAGTAATTCTTAATATCGCTCACGGACACTGATGCAGGCCCGCCGCAGGGGCGGGCAGGGAGGAGGGGACGTGCGCGTTCTGGTCGTCGAGGACGATGCCGCCGTCAGCTATTGGATCGGGGCCAAGCTGAACGGGGCGGGCCACGCCTGCCGTTGCATCCGCGATGGGGCGGCGGCCCTGGACCTGCTGGGGCGGGAAGCGTTCGACGTGGTGGTGCTCGACCGCATGCTCCCCATCCTGGACGGGATGGAGGTGCTGAAACGGCTGGAGGGCACCCGTCACCCGCCGGTGCTGGTGCTTTCGGCCCTGGACGAGACGTCGGACCGGGTGGCGGGCTTGCGGGCCGGGGCCGACGATTACCTGGGCAAGCCCTTCGACTTCGCCGAACTGCTGGTGCGGCTGGAGCATCTGGCCCGCCGCCACGGGCAGGTGATGGCCGCCCCCGGCGACCGGCTGACGGTGGCGGATCTGGTGATGGACGTGGGCGAGCGGCACGTAACGCGCCAGGGCGTGCCCATCGACCTGACCGACAAGGAATTCAAGCTGCTGCACATCCTGATGAGCAACGCCGGCCAGACCGTCACCCGCAGCATGCTGCTGGAAAAGGCGTGGGGCTATGGCTTCAACCCCCAGACCAACCTGGTGGAGGTGCATATGTTCAAGCTGCGCAGCAAGATCGACCGGGATTTCAGCCCGCCGCTGCTGCGCACCGTGCGGGCGATCGGCTATGCCCTGGGATAAGGTCGGGAGCGGCTGGCGGCGGTACGTCCGCCCCCTGCTCGACACCCGCAGCTTCCGCCAGACCATGACCATCGGTGCGGTGTTCGTGGTGGTGACCGTGGGGGCGGTGCTGTGGAGCCGCACCTTGCTGGTGGGGGTGGTCAAGGACCATGTGGCCCAGTTGCTGACCCGCGATACCGAAACCCAGCGCCAGCTCGGCGGGTTCGGCGGGGCGGCGGATCTGGCCGCGGAACTGCGCCGGCGCGAGCATCTGGAACCGGAAACCGCCCGCAAGCGGCTGGTCATCGACGCCCAGGGCCGGGTGCTGTACGGCGCAACCGCCGAGACGCCGCGGCTGCTGGCCGTGCTGGGCTGCGATCCCGCCCGCCCCGCCGCCTGCGGCAGCGGACGCATCGACGGGCGGGGGGAGGGGGCGACGGTCCAGGGGCTGGCGGTGCCGCTGGCCGACGGCGGGCGCCTGATCAACGCCTACGACATCCAGCCCATGCTGGACCAGATGCGCACGGTGTCGCTGGCCGCGGGGGCCGGGGTGCTGGTGTTCCTGCTGACCAGCGTGTCGTTCGGGGTCTATTTCAGCTCCGCCACCCTGCGGCGGGTGGGGGCGATCAACGAGGCGCTGGCCGGCTACGCCGGCGGCGACCGCAGCCGGCGCATCGCCACCGGCCCCGGCGACGACGAATTCGCCAGCCTGGGACGGGCGGTCAACAGCACGCTCGACCGCGTGAACCGGCTGGTGGAGGAGGTGTCGAGCGTGTCGGGCAGCATCGCCCATGAATTGCGCACGCCCTTGACCCACCTGCACAACCGGCTGGTGACCATCGCCGAGAACTGCCCCGACGACGCCCTGCGCCATGAGCTGGAAGAGGGGATCGAGGAGACGCGGCGCATCCAGCATCTGTTCCGCGCCATCATGCGGCTGGGGGAGATCGAAACCGGCCGCTGCGCCATGGCGATGGAGCCGCTGGACGCCGCCGATCTGCTGACGGAGATCCGCGAGTCCTATCTGCCGCTGGCCGAGGATGGCGGGGTGGTGCTGGCGGTGGACTCCCCCCCTGGCCTGCGCATCCGCGGCGACCGCACGCTGCTGTTCCAGGCCGCCGCCAATCTGGTGGACAACGCCCTGAAGTATGCCCCCGGCGGCAGGGCCGTCACGCTCACCGCCGCCGTCCGCGACGGGTGGGATGAGGTGTGCATCGCCGACCGCGGGCGGGGGCTGGCGCCGGGGCAGCGGGCGTTGGCGGTCCAGCGCTTCTTCCGCCTGGACCCCAGCGGCACCGTGCCGGGGCACGGGCTGGGGCTGGCCATCGTGAGGGCCATCGCCACGCTGCACGGCGGTGCATTGCTGCTGGAGGACAATGGGCCGGGCCTGCGCGCGGTGATCCGCCTGGGCCGCCACGCCGAGCACCCTGCAGCACCCACCCGTCCGCCGCCGGGAAGATGAAGCGGAATTAAGGGAAGCGTTGTTGAGATAAAACGCAAATGCGAATTATTCTCAATTTGTAACGCACCCTCACGCCACGGATACGCCATGCCCGACGCCCGCACCGATGCCTGCACCGCCACCCCCGAGGATACCCTTGCCAGCCTGCGCGCCCGTCTGGCCGCCGAACCGGGCGGGGTGCTGGAAACGGTGGCGGAAGAGGCGGGGGTCAGCCTGCACACCGTCACCGCCTGCCTTCCCGCCGCCTTCCGCGCCTTCGCACCGGGGGATCAGGCCGAAGCGGTGATGGGTGACATCGCCGCATGGGGGCCGGTCACCGTGCTGGTCCACAGCCCCGACCTGATTTTGGAATGCAAGGGGCCGCTGCCGCGCGGCCAGTTCGGGCGCGGCTACTTCAACCTGGCCGGCGGCAGCCCCATCGGCGGGCACATCCGGCTGGACCGCTGCACCGCCGTCGGTTTCGTCCGCCGCCCCTTCATGGGCAACAGTGAAAGCTGTGCGGTGGTGTTTTTCAACGGCGACGGGGCGGCGATGTTCAAGATCTTCGTGGGCCGCGACGACAGGCGCCAGCTTCTGCCCGATCAGGTGGACCGCTTTGCCGCGCTGCAGGCCCGGCTGTGCGGTCCCGGTGTCGGCTGACGCACGCCCATCAATTACGAATAATAATTAATAGCTTAACAGGGTAAGGTGAAGGAGAGACGGAGATGACCCAATCCCCTAACGTGGCCCATCCTCCGGCAGGGCGGCCGCGGGCCGGGCGGTGGCGCCGGGCGCTGTGGCTGTCGGTGCCGGCGCTGACCCTGGCGGTCACCGGGGCGCTGGCGCAATCGGCGCCGGGCCGGACCCAGACGCCGGTCCAGGTGGCGGCCCAGCCGGCTCCGGCGACCTTCCTCGACGCGGTGACGGTCTATGGCGACCGGGGCGAGCGGCGGGTGGACGAGGCGACCGCCACCATCTCCGTGATCGGGGAGGAGGAGATCGACACGCGCGGGCTGCACCGGCTTCAGGATCTTCCGCGCTATGAGCCGGGGGTGGCGGTCAGCAATTCGCCCGTGCGCGCCGGGGCCGGCGGCTTCGCCATCCGCGGCATCACCAACAACCGGGTGCTGATGCAGATCGACGGCACCCGCCTGCCGGAAACCCCGTCGTCCGCGGCGCCCTCGGCGGGCTACAGCCGCGACGTGGTGGATTTCGACGCGCTGAAGCAGATTGAGATCGTGCGCGGGCCCTCCTCGGCCCTGTACGGGTCCGATGCCTTGGGCGGGGTGGTCGGCTATGTCACCAAAGACCCCGAGGACTACTTGCGTCCGGGCAAGGATGTCTTCGCTTCGCTCAAGGGCCTGTACGACAGCGTGGATTCGTCCTTCTCCGAAACGGGGACGGTGGCGATGCGGTCGGGGGATTTCTCGCTGCTCGGCCTCTACACCCGCCGCGACGGGGAAGAGTACAAATCCAAGGACGGCAATTTCCGCAACCCGCAGGATTACCAGGGCAACAACGCCCTGGCCAAGCTGGTGTGGCACCACGGCCCCGACAAGGTGACGGTGACGGGGGAATATTTCCACCGTGATACCGACACCACCCTGCGCAACGATGTCCGGGGCAGCGCCAGCTATATCTTTTCCATGGCGCCCATGCGCATGACCCGCGGCACCATCGCCGATTCCACCAGCGATGACGAGGCGCGGCGCTGGCGCGTCGGGATCGAGCACGCCCACGACGCCCCCATCGGCTTCATCGACCACATTGATTGGCGGGTCTACGCCACCGGCTACACCCACGAGGAAAACCGCACCCGCCTGTCCACCGTCAGCACCTCCACCAACACCCTGTTCCCGGCCCGCTCCACCTTGCGGGAGGAGACGAGCAACGAATCCGAACAGCGCATCATCGGTGCCGCACTCAACCTGCGCACCGGCACCGGGTGGTTCGGGGTTCCCAACACCCTGTCCTACGGCCTCAGCGCCGATGTGATCCACACCGAGCGCATGCGCGACGTGACGCTGATCAACACCACCACCGGCGCCACCGCCAAGAGCTACAACGGCGACACCTATCCCAGCCGCACCTTCCCCAACGCCGACACGCTGATGCTGGGGGCCTATGTGCAGGACGAGATCACGGTGGGCAAGCTGCGGCTGGTGCCGGCCCTGCGCGTCGATTACTACCGCATGGAACCGGACGTGGATGCGGCCTATCTGGCGTCCAACCCCTCGTCGGTGCCGTCCAAGCTGGACAAGGTGGCGCTGTCGCCGAAATTCGGCCTGACCTATGACCTGACCGGGGAATACGCGTTGTTCGGGCAGTATGCCCACGGTTTCCGCGCCCCGCCGTACGACGACGCCAACCTGGGCTTCTCCAACCCCACCTATGGGTACGAGGTGCTGCCCAACGCCAATCTGGAGCCGGAAACCAGCAACGGGGTGGAGGCGGGCCTGCGCGGCAAGTTCTCCGGCGGGTCCAGCTTCCAGGTGTCGGGGTACTATAACCGCTACAAGAACTTCATCGCCCAGCGGGCGGTGGGGACCAGCAGCACCGGCCTGCTGCGTTATCAGTCGCAGAACGTCGCCAACGTCGAGATCTTCGGGATCGAGGGCAAGGGCGAATGGCGCTTCCGGCCCGGCTGGTCGCTGACGGGGGCGGCGGCCTTCGCCCGCGGCTTCGACATCGACGCCGGCACCGCCATCGACGAGGTCGCACCCCTGACGCTCAACGCCGGCCTGTCCTACACCGCCGACGACGACCTGTGGGGGGCCAGGGTGATGACCACCCATGTGATGGCCAAGGACGGCAACGACGTCAGCACCGCCACCTATCTCAAGGCGCCGTCGTACACCACCGTCGATCTGGCGGCGTACGTCAACCCCACCGACCATCTGTCGCTGGGGGCGTCGGTCAACAACCTGTTCAACGCGGGCTATTACAATTACCTGAACGTGGTGGGCGTGTCGGAAACCGCGTCCGACCGCCGCCGGTATCTGGAAGCCGGGCGTTCCTTCCTGGTGCACGCCACGGTGAAGTGGTAAGCGCACCGGGGATCGGGGCGGGGGGGGCCGGACTGGCAGGGCCGGCCCCCCATGGGCGCGATAGCCAAGGAGCCGGATGGCCCCGCCGGCGATTGAGGCCGTTCGTATTACGCCGGAACCGCCAGTTCGCCCGGCAGCGGGACGGGCAGGTCACGTGCTTCCAGCGTTTTCAGCAGGGTGTGAAGGTGGTCGGCGTCGGCCTGCACCGTGGCCGCATCGTACCAGCCGGGCAGTTTGTCCAGATCGGTGCGCGCCGTGGGGGCGTCGCCCTTCACCTGCAGCAGATTGGTCACCTCGTTGGGGTCCTTGACCAGATCGTACATCTCCCATTCCACGTTCGTCTCGTCCGCCGGGTCGAAATAGCGGGACAGCTTGGCGGTCCGGGTGCGCACGCAGCGGATGTGGTTGGGCTGGCACACCGGGCCGTCGGCCAGGGACGGTACGGCGGTGATGACGCCATGGGTGCCGGTGCGCACCGCCTGGACCGTTTCGCAATAGACCTCGTACGCATCGTAGTAATCGGGCTGGGTCAGGCGCCCGTGCTCGGACGGTTCCGTCACCTCGTCGTCGGTGATGAACAGCACGCCTTCGCGCGCCGTGCCGTCGGGGTAGGTGACCGGGGTGTCGGGGCTCTTCAGCACCGGGGTCAGATCGACGCCGGGCAGGGGGGCCATGGTGTGGCGTTCGGCCAGTGCAGAGGCGGCATCGCTCAGCGTTTGCGCATCGACGCCGGTCAGGCCCAGCACGGTGGGCACGAGATCGGCGTGGCTGGTGACGGCGTTCACATGGCTCAGCGCGCCGTTTTGATCGTGGATCGCGGCCGGGAACCGCACCACCATGGGCACATGCACCGCCTCTTCATAGGCGACGTGCCATTTTTCCAGCATCATGTTGTGGGCGGCCCCCAGCTCGCCGTGGTCGGCCATGAACAGCACGATGGTGTTGTCCGCCTGCCCGGTTTCCTCCAGCGTCTGGAGCACGCGGTTGATCTGGGGATCGACCTGGGAGTGCAGCCAGCCATAGAACTGCAGGAACTGGATGCTGTAATCCTCGGGGTGCGCGGAAAGCTGGAACGGGATGGTGAATTTCAGGGCCAGATCCACCGCCGCACCCCAGCGGTCCTTGATCGGCCGCGGGTGCTTGCCGGGGATGATCTCGTCCAGAAGCGCCGTGACGGCGTCCTTGGCACCGCTGACGGCACCGTGGCTCGACTTGGCCGACAGGGCCAGCCCGATCTTGTACGCCGCGTCATGCTGGCACGAGGGCTTGGAGGTCAGATCCTCGTCCCAGGTGGGGATGCCGCCGGCGCAATCCTGCGGAAAGCCGCCGGGGTTGAGCGGCATCGTCATGGTGCCCTCTTTGGGCGGGGGCGACATCTGGCCTTCCAGCGGCACGTCGAGCGGGCCGAACACCGGCTGGGTCTTGCCCTCCTCCGGCGCCGCATCCCCTTCCGGGATGGCGGGCAGGGCCTGGGAAATCACCGTGGGATATGTGGCGATGTCGTGGGGGTTGGTGAACGACACCACCGCGAACCACGGGCGAAGGGCGGCATCGGTCGCCTGGGTGCCGTCGCCGATCCGCGCCTCATCCTCCGAAACCCCGTAATCGTACGGCAGCGCCAGCCCGCGGCGGCGCAGGAACAGGCAGGCGTTGTCGGCGAAACCGGGGTCGCGGTAGACGCCCAGATTGTTGATCGCCGCCCCGTGGGGTTCGGGATAGGAGAGTTCCCAGTCGGCGAAGCCGAAGCGTTCCAGGGAATGGCCGCGCGGGTTGCTGATGTGCCACTTGCCGAAATAATGGGTGGAATAGCCCACGGCCCGCATCCAGTGGCCCATGGTGGGATAACCGTCGGCCTTCAGCCACGGGAACTGCACGGCGTTGCCGTCCTTGAACATGCCGTCGGTCTGGGTCACGCCGGTGCGGGTGCCGTACTGGCCGGTGAACATCACCGCCCGGCTGGGGGTGCAGGCGCTGGACCCGATGGTATGGTTGTGCAGCGCCACCGCGTTTTTGCGCAGGCGGGTCAGACCGGGGAAATACTGGGTATAATCATTGTGGGTCAGCTCCGACGGCCCCCGGAACCCAAGGATTTCCTTCAGCGGCTCGGCCAGCCCCTGCTTCGGACCATAGGAAAAACGTGGATACCGGTACTGATCCACGACGATCATCAGAATGTTGGGTTGAGCGGTTTGCGTGCTCTTGCTCATGACGCATGGTCCTTCGGGCAGGGGAGGGAAGGGAAAGCGGTTGACCGGGTGCGGGCGCAAATTTTCTTTGGCCGAATGCAGGAATCGCCCAGCCACCAGAAAGGTATTTCTGAATTCTTTCGTATTTTTATTTAAAATAAAAATAGCCGGATAATCGAATATTCGTCAATGAATATTATTATGAATATTGACTTAACAATATTTCTTGCTATTGATGACGCTGGTATGTTTCGCATATGCGAAATATATTTGAAAACATGTCTTGATGGTTGCCGATCCGTGTGTTCTGCGCATGTCCCATGCGGCACCGGTGCGGCGGCGGCAGATATTCCCCGGAAGCCGTCTTTCCTTCGGGGATTGCCGTATAGGGCCGGGACGTACTACGCTGAAGACCCCCGCCGCCTGTCCGGCACAACCGCCAGCGGCTCAAGCCCACTCATGCTCATGACCAAGCAGACGATGACGGTGATCGGCGATCCCTGCAGTACCGGCCAATGGCTGGAAGAGCGCATCCTGTCGGGCGGCATCGCTCCGGGGGCGCGGATCGTTCTCGACGATATCGCCGAACAGCGGGCGGTGGCCCTGTCGGAGGTGCGGGAAGCGGTGCTGCGGCTGGCCGGCGACGGTCTGGTGGTGGTGGAAAACGGGGTGGTGCGGGCGGCCCCGGTGTCGCTGGCCGACCTGAAGGATCTGACCGCCACCCGCGTGGTGGTGGAAACCGAGGCGCTGCGCCAGTCCATCGCCTGCGGCGGCGATTCATGGCGGCGGCAGATTCACCAGTCGTTCGAGCGGCTGGCGGCGGTGGAGCCGCTGGCCTTCGACAACCCGCGGGATTTCCTGGGCGAATGGGAACAGTGCAACGCCGGCTTCCACGCGGCGCTGGTGTCCGCCTGCCCGTTGCGCCGGCTGATGGACGTCAACCGCCGGCTCTATAAGCAGCACCAGCGCTACCGCCGTCTGGCCCTGCTGGGCGGGCGGGGGCAGCGCGACGTCCACGCCGAGCATCTGGGCCTGTACGAGGCGGCCCTGTCCCGCGATGCCGATGGCGCGGCCCGGCTGCTGGCCCGGCACATCGGCAACACGGTGGATCAGCTTGCCAACGGCATCCGTGACGGAAGCTGGTTCGGAACGCCGACGGGGGGATGAGAACGATCCCTCCCTCTCTCCCCGGGGCGGGAGAGAGCTTGTCGGGCTTTTCGTTCCTTACTCCCGCCCCTTGCGGTAGCGGTAGGCAAGCTGGGCCCGTGACAGGCCCAGCATCCGCGCCGCCTCGGCCAGATTGCCGTCGGCGCGGCTGACCGCGGTTTCGATGATGCGGTTTTCCAGTTCGTCCAGCGGAATTTCCCGCAGCAGGATGGCATCCACCACATGGCCGGGGTCGTCCAGGCCCGCCGCGGACGGTGTGGCCGGGGCGGGCGGGTCGCGTCCGTCCACCAGCGCGCCGCTGGGATCGACCACGCCGAAGAACGGTGCCTCCACCTCGTCGCCGCAGGCGAACAGGTGGCCGATGTCGATGGCGCTGCCGTCGTCGGGGGCCAGGATCACCGCGCGCTCGATCATGTTCTCCAGTTCGCGCACGTTGCCGGGGAATTCGTAATCCACCAGCCGGCGCATGGCGCGGTCGGTGATCCCCTGCACCGCGCGCCCGTGGCGGTCGGTGTATTTCAGCAGGAAGTGCCGCACCAGCGGCGCGATGTCCTCCTTGCGCTCGCGCAACGGCGGGATGCGCACGGGGAACACGTTGAGGCGGAAGAACAGATCCTCGCGGAACGCCCCGCGCTTGATGTCGTCGCGCAGGTTGACGTTGGTGGCGGCGATGACGCGCACGTCCACCCGCCGGGTTTCGGTGCCGCCGACCCGTTCCACCTCCCGCTCCTGCAGCACGCGCAAGAGCTTGCCCTGGGCCGCGAGGTTCAGCGTGCCCACCTCGTCCAGGAAGATGGTGCCGCCGTGGGCGCGCTCGAACCGGCCGGGGCGGGTCTGGGTGGCGCCGGTGTAGGCGCCGCGTTCCACCCCGAACAGTTCCGCCTCGATCAGGTTGTCGGGGATGGCGGCGCAGTTGATGGCGATGAAGGGGCCGCCGGCCCGGTTGCTCATGCCGTGCAGGGAGCGGGCGAACATCTCCTTGCCCACCCCGGTTTCGCCCAGGAACAGCACGGAGGCGTTGGTGCGCGCCACCTTTTCCAGCAGGTGGTACGCGGCCAGGAACCCCGACGACACCCCCACCAGCCCCGGCGGCCGCGGTTCGCCGCCGGTGCCGCGGGCCGGGTCGGTGCCCAGGGTGGACAGCCGCGGGGCCGGCACGCCGCGGATCAGCGTGGCGAGACCATCGCGCTGCAGATAGACCAGATCGCCGTTGGGGTCGTCCCACTCATGCACCGGCTTGCCGATGATGCGGCAGTGCTTGCCGCCGGCCCCGCGGCATTCCACCTCGCGGTACAGGATCGGCTGGCCCATGAAGATGCTGGTGTAGCCCGAGGCGTAGCCGATCTGCATCCAGCACACCGGCTCGGCGCTGACGCCGAAGGCGGCCATGTGGGCATCCACCTCCGCCGAGCTGTGCCAGATGAATTCGCCGTAGTGGCGCCCGGCGGCGATGTCCACCTCCAGCCGCACCGGCTCCACATGCACCATGCCTTCCAGCCCGTGCATCTGCGGGCCGACGTAGAAGGCGCTCATCTCGCTGCCGGGTCGGATCTGGCGCGCCACCTCCGCGTCCTTGCAGCCCGAGGCATAGCCCATGCGGGTGAACAGGCCGCGCGCCGCCTCCGCCCCCAGCGCACCCACCAGTTCGCGGCGCAATTCGACGAGTGCGGCCAGATGCACCATCAGCATCCGGTGGTCGCCCAGCCAGATGCGCCCGTCGCCGGGGCAAAAGCGCAGGCGCGCCGACAGGTCGGCCAGATCGGGCATGCTTGCCCCCGCCTCGTCCACGATGTGGGGGGGGATGAGCGGTGTGGACGGCGGTGCGGGCGCAGACCCGGCGGCACGTCCGCCGCGCTCGGACCGGCTGGTCGGTGAACTCAAGGGGGCGCTTCCTCCAGCGACCTGATCCGCGGCGCCGTTGGTCCGGCGGCCATCCGGTTTTGTCCGTAGCCTACGGGATCGGGGCCGTCCGGCGCAACAACCGAAAGGTTTCGGGCGGCCTTGCGGAAATCATCATTTCGCATTCGCAGCAACGGCGGTGCAGCGTGATGATTTCATCAACGCCGCCCCGGTGCCTCCGGCACGGGTACGCACCGGGCTGTCGGGCCATATCCTTGAAAGAAAACGAAAATCCTCATCCGCATACCATTGGCGGCGGGTTTGGCATGGCGCTTGCGCTTAAGGGGGCGGGATCACCCGCCGGTTTTCACCTTTTGAAAAGGCAACGCCATGCCCACCGCGCTGTCGCCGCCCACGGTCCGCATCACCGGCATCCGCCGCAACCGCTTCGTCGAGTTCGACTATTCGGTGGGGGACCGGGATCTCAGCGTCGAACTCATCATGCCCTTCGCCGCGTTCGACGAATTTTGCCGGCGGGAGAGGGCGGTGATGCTGCCCCCCGAGGGGGAGGCGCCGATGCCGGAACGGCTGGCCGGCCTCTACCGCGCCCCCGAACGCCAGACCTGAAGAACCAAAAAACACCAAGCCAAAAACACCAAGCCAAAAAACACCAAGGAGGAAACGCCGTGACCATCGAGATCAAGACCCTGAAGGTGGAGCCGCGCCGGCAGACCTTCGGCCACATCGCCCGCCGCCTGGGGGCCGACAAGCCGGCGTCGCGGTACGAGGAAGCCACCTTCGACATCCAGGCCACCGGCAATTTCCATTACAAGCCGCTGTGGGGTGCCGACCACTGGCACTACGACCCCCGCCGCACGGCCATCGTGATGGCGGACTGGTACGCGCTGCGCGACCCGCGCCAGTATTATTACGCCAGCTACAACATCGCCCGCGCCGCCCAGTACCAGAACACCGAATCCAATTTCGAGTTCGTGGAAAAGCGCAACCTGCTGGCGCAGGTGGACGCGGACTGGCGCGACACCGTGGCCTTCTACCTGCTGCCGCTGCGGCACATGGAATGGGGGGCTAACAACAACAGCGCCGACATGTGCGACCGCGGCTATGGGGCGGCGGTGACCATCCCCTGCATCTTCGCCGCCGGCGACCATCTGGGCATGGCGCAGATCATCGGGCGCATCGGCCTGCTGCTCGACGGCAACTCGGGCCGGCTCCTGGAACAGGCCAAGACCCGGTGGATGGACGCGCCGGAATGGCAGGGCCTGCGCCGGGTGATGGAAGACAGCATGGTGACCAAGGACTGGTTCGAGCTGTTCGTGGCCCAGCATCTGGTGATGGACGGCGTTCTCTACCCGCTGGTCTACGGCACCTTCGACGTGGCGGGCCAGCGCCGCGGCGCCACCGGGCTGTCGATGCTGACCGAATTCATGGCCGACTGGTTCACCGAGCACAGCCGCTGGGTGGATGCGGTGATCAAGACCGCGGCGGCGGAATCCGACGCCAACCGGGCGCTGCTGTCCGGCTGGTTCGGCCACTGGGCCGCCCGCATGGGCGAAGCCGCCGCCCCGCTGGCCGCCCGTGTTCTGGGGGACGAGGCCGGGGCCGCGGCGGTGGCCGACGCCGTGGCGGCGCTGACGGCGCGGGCCAAGGCCCTTGGTCTGACCGTCTGATTTCATCTTTCATGACACGATGCCTTTCATGTTTCATGTCAGGGGACGTGTCATGTTTCATGTCACACGCGCATCCGCAAAGGAACTCCGCGCCATGTCCCGTGTCGTTTCCATCACCTTGCAGAACACCGACGCCGCCCGCCCGATCATCGACGCCATCACCGCCGACAACCCCGGGCTGGTGGTCAACGCCATGCCCGGCATCGTGAAGATCGACCGCGAAGGTTCCCTCATCATCCGCCGGGAATCGGTGGAAAGCCGCATCGGGCGCACCTGGGATCCGCAGGAACTCCACCTGTGCATCGTCTCCATGGCCGGCAACGTGGACGAGGACGACGATTACTTCGCCCTGGCCTGGGCCCACTGACACCAAAAACAAAACGCCATTTCGGAGAGGAAACGTCATGTCCACCACCACGGCCGCGCCGTTCACCACCAAGGCCAAACTGGGTTTGAAGCAGCGCTACGCCCTGCTGACCCGCGGGCTGGACTGGGAGCCCAGCTACCAGTCGAAATCCGCGCTCTACCCCTACGCGGAGTTCGAGGGGATCAAGATCCACGACTGGTCCAAGTGGGAAGACCCGTTCCGCCTGACCATGGACGCCTATTGGAAGTTCCAGGCGGAGAAGGAGCGCAAGCTCTACGCCGTGCTCGACAGCTTCGCCCAGAACAACGGCCAGCTCGGCCTGTCCAGCCCGCGCTACCTCAACGCCATCAAGCTGTTCCTGACCGGCGTGTCGCCGCTGGAGTATCAGGCGCACCGCGGCTTCGCCCATGTGGGGCGCCACACCCCCGGCGTCGGCCCGCGCATCGCCGCCCAGATGCAGTCGCTGGACGAGCTGCGCCACGTCCAGACCCAGATCCACACGCTGAGCCACTACAACAAGTTCTTCGACGGCTTCAACGAGTTCAGCCACATGCACGACCGCGTGTGGTATCTGTCGGTGCCCAAGTCGTTCTTCGACGACGCCCGCACCGCCGGGCCGTTCGAATACTTCATCGCCATCGGCTTCGCCTTTGAATATGTGCTGACCAACCTGCTGTTCGTGCCCTTCATGTCGGGGGCGGCGTACAACGGCGATCTGGCGACCGTCACCTTCGGTTTCTCGGCCCAGTCGGACGAGAGCCGGCACATGACGCTGGGCATCGAGGTCATCAAGTTCCTGCTGGAACAGGACCCCGACAATCTGCCCATCGTGCAGAAGTGGGTGGACAAGTGGTTCTGGCGCGGGCACCGGGTGCTGGGCCTCGTCGCCATGATGATGGACTACATGCTGCCCAAGAAGATCATGTCGTGGCGGGAGGCGTGGGACATCTATTTCACCGAGGCCGGCGGCGCCCTGTTCGGCGACCTGTCGCGCTATGGCCTGCGGGTGCCGAAATACGCCGACATCGCCACGGCGGAGGCCGAGCACATCAGCCATCAGAACTGGTGCACCTTCTACCAGTACACCCACGCCGCCGCCTTCCACACCTGGCTGCCGAGTGCGGAGGAAATGGACTGGCTGTCGGAGAAGTACCCGAACACCTTCGATAAATACTACCGCCCCCGCTACGAGATGTGGGCGGAGATGGAGAAGGAGGGCAAGCGTTTCTACAACAACGCCTTGCCGCAGCTGTGCACCACCTGCCAGATCCCCATGGTCTACACCGAGCCGGGCGACCCGACGACCATCTCGTTCCGCTCCTCGCATTTCCGCGGCGACACCTATCATTTCTGTTCCGACGGCTGCAAAGACGTCTTCGACGGCGAGCCGGAGAAGTACGCCCAATCCTGGCTGCCGGTGCACCAGATCTTCCAGGGCCAGTGCGGCGGCGCGTCGATGGAGGACGTGCTGAAGTATTACCGGCTCAATCCCGGCGTGGACAACATGGACCAGACGGGATCGCCCGATCAGGTCATGTGGGATGCCTGGATGGCCGCCCGCAGCAAGGTCGGCGGCTGAGCCGCAAGACCCGCCGAACCAAAAGAACGAACCAACAGGAGGAAACGCCATGGCCCTCGTGGCGCTCGACAAGGATTATGCCGACAAGATCGACATCCGTGACCGGGTGGAGAACTTCCACGGCAACATCGTCGTCTATCTGCACTGGGAAGAGCATTTGAGCTTCTGTGCGGCCACCGCCTTCCCGCTGCTGCCCGACATGCCGTTCGGCGCGCTGCTGGGCGACATTCTGCCGACCTATTACGGCATGCACCCCGACTTCGCCGCCATCGACTGGGCGGCGGTGCGGTGGACCGTGGACGGCACGGCGGTCACCCCCGATCCCGAAAAGAGCCTGAAGGACCACGGGGTGGGTCACAAGTCGCTGATCCGTTTCTGGACACCCGGCCTGAACGGCTACCGCGGTTCGTGCAGCTAAAAACAAGGGGAGGTGTTCCGTGACCCACACGCTGACCATCGAACCCACCGGCGACACGGTGGAGGTGGACGAGGGCCAGACCATTCTGGATGCCTGTCTGCGGCAGGGGATCTGGCTTCCCCACGCCTGCGGACACGGGCTGTGCGGCACCTGCAAGGTCGAGGTGGCGGACGGCGAGGTGGACCACGGCGATGCCTCCCCCTTCGCGCTGATGGATTTCGAGCGGGACGGGGGCAAGACGCTGGCCTGCACCGCCACCTTGATGTCCGACGTCACCATCGAAGCCGAACTGGACGACGATCCCGACGCCCGGCGCATCCCGGTGCGCGACTTTGCCGGCACCGTGGTGCGGCTGGATGACCTGACCCACGATGTGAAGGGGGTGTTCATCCAACTGGACGGCCCCGGCATCGAATTCCAGGCCGGGCAGTACGTCAACCTGACGGTGCCCGGCGTGGACGGGCCGCGGGCCTTCTCGCTGGCCAACCCGCCGTCGCAGCCGGGGCTGGTCGAGCTGCACGTGCGGCTGGTGCCGGGCGGGCGGGCCACCGGCTACATCCACCACGATCTCGCGGTGGGCGACCGGCTGCGGCTGTCCGGCCCCTATGGCCGCTTCCTGGTGCGCAAATCGGCGGAGGCGCCGATGATCTTCCTGGCCGGCGGCACCGGGCTGTCCAGCCCGAAATCCATGATCCTCGACCTGCTGGAAGAGGGGTGCCCCCACGAGATGCTGCTGATCCACGGGGTGCGCACCGCCCGCGACCTCTACGACCGGGATCTCTTCACGGATCTGGCGGCCCGCCATCCCACCCTGACCTATGTGCCGGTGCTGTCGGAGCCCGGCGCCGGGGACGGGTGGGACGGGGAAACCGGCTTCGTCCACGAGGCGCTGGCCCGCCGCTACGGCGGCGTGTTCGCGGGGCGCAAGGCGTACCTGTGCGGTCCGCCGCCCATGGTGGAAGCCTGCATCCGCACGCTGATGCAGGGCCGGCTGTTCGAACGCGACATCCACACCGAGCGTTTCCTGACCGCCGGCGATGCCGACGCGGCCAAGGTGAAAAGCCCGGTCTTTCGGAGGCTGTGAGCCATGGAAAACACCTTCGCCATCCATCTGGAGGGCCGGGACACCCCCTTTCCCTGCCGCGGCGGCGAGACGGTGCTGGAAGCGCTGGACCGTGCGTGGGGGCCGGGGGGGCGGGCGATGATCGGCGCCAAGCGCATTCCCACCGGCTGCCGCCGCGGCGGCTGCGGCGTGTGCCGGGTGCAGGTACTGGCCGGGCGCTACCGCACCGGCCCCACCGGGCGCAACCACGTCAGTGTGGAGGAGGAGGGGGAGGGCTACGCGCTCGCCTGCCGCCTGACCCCCGAAAGCGACCTGACCGTGCGCCCGGCGCTGAAGGTGCCGGTGCGTGCCGAAATCCCCCCTTACACCCTCTCCCCACCGGGGAGGGGGCCGGGGTGAGGGCCGGTTTTCACAGCGATAGCCCGAAAGCCGAGCCGTCAGGCTCGTGATACTCACACATCGTCCAATGCACTGACAGACCATAAACTTTTCATCGTCATCCCAGCGAAGGCTGGGATCCAGAAGGTGTTTCCAAGGGAGAAACCTTGGGGACTCATGTCGCCGCTGATCGCGGCTCTGTGCCTGGATTCCCGCCTTCGCGGGAATGACGATGGAAAAAGCTGTTTTGCATCGGTGGGTTAGAGATGTGTGCATCCGGCAGCCCCAACGGGGAGAGGGGGCGCCCCATAAAACGATAAAAACAAAAAAAACGATATTATAGTTGACAGAGGAGGCCCCCAGGGGTTCTCCTGCATCCGCCGGGAAGCGGTGACACCACGCCAACCGCCGGACACCAGGGCTTCCCGGCCCATCACCAAAACAAGCGACCAACGCAAACCGGAGGAAACGACAATGGCAATGACGGGTGTGTTGCGCCCTGGTCTGGCGCAGATCCGTGTTCTGGATATCGACGCGGCGGTGAAGCACTATGTCGAACACGTCGGGCTGATGAAGGTCGGGACGTGCGGCGACGGCCGCGTGATGCTGAAGGGCCGCGACGAGTTCGATCACCACTCGCTGGTGCTGCGCCCGTCCGATCAGGCGGGCTTCGACCTCTTCGCCTTCAAGGTCGAGAGCGACGAGGCGCTCAGCGCCTTTGAAAAGCGCCTGACCGCCTATGGGGTCGAGGTGACGCCGGTTGCCGCCGGGGAACAGCCGGGGTTCGGGCGCCGCATCGCCTTCACCCTGCCGTCGGGCCACCGCATCGACCTCTACGCCGAGGTGGCGCGGGCCGACGAGATCCCCGATGTGGAGAACCCCTACATCTGGAAGAGCGTGCCCCATGGCATGGGCGCCATCCGCATGGACCACATCCTGCTGTACGGCCCCGACATCGACAAGAATCTGGACATCTTCGAAAATTGCCTGGATTTCAAGCTGGCGGAAAAGGTCGATGACCCCGAGGGCAACGTCTTCGCCATCTGGCTGACCTGCTCCAACAAGGCGCACGACATCGCCTTCGTCCGCCACCCCGAGCCGGGCAAGCTGCACCACGTCGCCTTCTTCATCGAAGACTGGAACGCCATCGGCCACGCCGCCGACGTGATGGTGCGCGAGGACATCGCCATCGACCTGGGCCCCACCCGCCACGGCATCACCCGCGGCCAGACCATCTATTTCTTCGACCCCTCGGGCAACCGGAACGAGGTGTTCGCCGGCGGCTACACCTTCTACCCCGACGATCCGGTGCGCACCTGGAGCTTCGATCAGGTGGGCCGCGGCATCTTCTATTACGAGCGCGCGCTGAACGAACGCTTCCTGGGTGTGGTGACCTGATACCGCCCTCCTCCGCGCGTCTCCATAAAAAAAGACATCAGGGAGAATTCCCATGGCATCGACTGTGCAGAGCGTCCGCGGGCTTGCCGCCGCCGCCGCCGCCGCTCTGCTGCTGACGCTGGCCGCCCCGGCGGCCAACGCCACCGAAGGGGCATCGCAGTATCCCGACGGCGCCGAAGGCTTCATGGCCGGCGCCGTGCCGCCGCCGGGCTTCTATTTCCTCAACTACCTGACCCATTATTCGGCGGACCGGCTGAACGACAATTCCGGCGACAAGGTGCCGGTGCATTTCCGCCTGAACGCCACCGCCGAGGTCGGGCGTCTGGTGTGGACCAGCCCGTATCAGGTGCTGGGGGCCTATTGGGGCATGCACATGCTGGTGCCCCTGGTCCATCTGGATTACGAGGTGGGCAACATCTCCCACCGCCGGTTCGGGCTGGGCGACATCACCCTCAACCCCGTCATCCTGTCGTGGCACGGCAAGAACCACCACATCGCCACCGGCATCGACGTGATCCTGCCGACCGGCGAGTACGACAAGAGCCGTCCCCTCAACATCGGCGCCAATTACTGGGGCATCGAACCGCTGGTGGCCGGCACCTACATCACCGACGGCGGGTTCGAGGTGTCGGCCAAGCTGATGTATACCTTCAACACCAAGAACAACGACACCGACTACCGCTCGGGCCAGGCCTTCCACATGGATTACACCGTGGCCCAGCACATCGGCGACTGGTCGGTGGGCGTGTCGGGCTATTGGTTCAACCAGACCACCGACGACGAACGCGCCGGTGTGAAGGTGGACAACCGGGGCCGTGCCTTCGCCGCCGGCCCGGCGGTGAAGTACGATTTCAACGGCATGTCGCTGATCGCCAAGTACCAGCATGAATTCGTCGCCGAAAACCGCCCCCAGGGCGGCAAGGCGTGGGTCAAGTTCATCATGCCCTTCTGACGCCGGTCCGGTGCCGCCGTCCGGTGAGGGCGGCGGCACCCGGTCCCGTTTTTCAAACGCGCGGGGAACCCGTCATGAGCGAAACCGCCAATCCCGAAATCGGGCGGTCCGTCCCTGTGGCCGGACGCGCCACCAATTACCTGGAGGCCGGGGCGGGGGCGCCCGTCCTGCTGCTGCACGGGTCCGGCCCCGGCGTCACCGCGTACGCCAACTGGCGGCTGACGCTGCCGGCGCTGGCCGTGCATTTCCGCGCCATTGCGCCCGACGCCGCCGGTTTCGGCTACACCCAACGCCTGCCGGGGGATGCCTATGGTCTGGATCTGTGGGTGGACCACATCGCGGGTTTTCTCGACGCGCTCGGCATCGGGCGCACCCATGTGATCGGCAATTCCTTCGGGGGTGCGCTGGCGGTGGCGCTGGCCGACCGTCACCCGGACCGGGTGGACCGGCTGGTGCTGATGGGATCGGCGGCGGTGGACTTCCCCATGACGCCCGGCTTGGACGCCGTGTGGGGGTACGAGCCGTCGGAGGAGAACATGGCGGCGATCATGGACTGGTTCGCCCACGACCGCACGCTGATCACGCCCGAGATCGTGCGCTCGCGCTATCAGGCCAGCATCCGCCCCGGCTACCACGAATCCTACGCCGCCATGTTCCCGGCCCCGCGCCAGCGGCACCTGAACGCGCTGCTGACCCCGCCGGAGCGGATTGCACGGCTTCCGCACCGGGCGCTGATCGTCCATGGCCGCGACGACCGCGTGATCCCGCTGGAGGCGAGTGTTCGTCTGCACCACCTGCTGGCGGCGTCGGACCTGCACGTGTTCGGCAACTGCGGCCACTGGACGCAGATCGAAAAGACCGGGGCGTTCAACCGTCTGGTTACGGATTTCCTGCTGGATCAAGGGGATGGGGCATGAGCGGGCTGGGGGAAGCGGGCGCCGTCATCGGTGCCGAGGCCGCCCACGCCGCCTGCGCCGCGGCGGTGGCCAAGGCGCGGGAACTGGGCGTGCGGATCAACGTGGCGGTGGTGGACGCGGGCGGCAACCTCGCGGCCTTCCTGCGGATGCCGGGGGCGTTCCTGCATTCCATCGGGATTGCCACCGACAAGGCCTACACCGCCGCCAGCTTCGGCTTTCCCACCGGGCAATGGGCGGCGGCGCTGGCGGGCAACGAGCCGCTGCGCCAGGGGCTGATGCAGGTGCCGCGGCTGACCATGATCGGCGGCGGCTTCCCCGTGAGCGAGAACGGCGTGCGGCTGGGCGGCGTGGGCGTGTCGGGGGCCAGCGAAGAACAGGACATCCTCTGCGCCCGCGCGGCCCTGGCCGCCCTGGGGCTGGACACATTCGGGTTGGATAAGGAAGAACAGCCATGAAGGACGTGCTGAATTTCATCGATGGCCGGTACGTGTCCGGCACGTCGGGAAAGACGTTCGCCAACCGCTCGCCGGTCACCGGTGACGTGATCTCCCTCGTGCACGAGGCCGGCAAGGCCGAGGTGGACGCGGCGGTCCGGGCCGCGCGCGCAGCACTGGACGGCCCGTGGGGGTCGATGCCGCTGCCCGAGCGCGCGGCCCTGCTGCACCGGGTGGCCGACGAGATCAACCGGCGCTTCGACGATTTCCTGGATGCCGAGGTCGCCGACACCGGCAAGCCCGTGTCGCTGGCCAGCCACATCGACATCCCCCGCGGGGCGGCGAATTTCAAGATCTTCGCCGACATGATCAAGAACGTCCCCACCGAGGCGTTCGAGATGACCGACCCCAGCGACGGCGGCAGGGTGCTGAACTACGGCGTGCGCGTGCCCAAGGGGGTGATCGCGGTGGTGTCGCCGTGGAACCTGCCGCTCTTGCTGATGACGTGGAAGGTCGGGCCGGCGCTGGCCTGCGGCAACACCGTGGTGGTGAAGCCGTCGGAGGAAACCCCGACCACCGCCGCCCTGCTGGGCGAGGTGATGAACGCCTGCGGCGTGCCGCCCGGCGTCTACAACGTGGTCCACGGTTTCGGCCCCGACAGCGCCGGCGAATTCCTCACCCGCCATCCGGGCGTTGACGGTATCACCTTTACGGGTGAGACGTCCACCGGCACCGCCATCATGAAGGCGGCGGCCGACGGCGTGCGCGCGGTGTCGTTCGAGATGGGCGGCAAGAACGCCGGCATCGTCTTCGCCGACGCCGATTTCGACAAGGCGGTGGCCGGCATCGCCCGCGCGGCCTTCGTCAATTGCGGTCAGGTGTGCCTGGGCACCGAGCGGGTCTATGTGGAACGCCCGATCTTCGACAAATTCGTGGCGGCCCTGAAGGCCAAGGCCGAAGCGCTGAAGATCGGTGCCCCGAGCGATCCCGACACCGGCCTCGGCCCGCTGATCAGCCACACCCACCGGGACAAGGTGCTCTCCTACTACCGCAAGGCGGTGGAGGAGGGGGCGACGGTGGTGACCGGCGGCGGCGTGCCCGACATGCCCGAAGCCCTGGCCGGCGGGGCGTGGATCCAGCCGACCATCTGGACCGGCCTGTCCGACGATGCCGCGGTGGTGCGCGAAGAGATCTTCGGCCCCTGCTGCCACATCCGCCCCTTCGATACCGAGGAGGAGGCGATCCGGCTGGCCAACGACACCGACTATGGCCTTGCCACCACCGTGTGGACCCAGAACCTGAGCCGCGCGCACCGGGTGGCGGGCAAGATCGACGTGGGCATCGCCTGGGTCAATTCCTGGTTCCTGCGCGACCTGCGCACCGCCTTCGGCGGCGCCAAGCAGTCGGGCATCGGGCGCGAGGGCGGGGTGCATTCCCTGGAATTCTACACCGAACTGCGCAACGTCTGCGTCAAGCTGTGAGGAACGGCCCGATGTCTCTTCAAAACGCAATCCAGCAGGCCGCCGACGCGCTGTGGGCCGCCCACACCGGCGGGCAACCCTGCGGCCCCGTGCGTGATTTGCTGGCCGAGGGCGGGGTGGACGCCGCCTATGCCGCCCAGTCCATCAACACCGAGCGCCGGCTGGCCGCCGGGGGCCGGCTGGTCGGGCGCAAGATCGGCCTGACCAGCGTGGCGGTGCAGAAGCAGTTGGGCGTCGATCAGCCCGATTACGGCATGCTGTTCGCCGACATGGCGATGCCCGACGCCCTCGATATCCCCATCACCAAACTGATCCAGCCCAAGGCGGAAGCGGAAATCGCCTTCGTCCTGGGCCGCGATCTGGATGACGAACAGCTCACCGCCGCCGACGTGATCCGCGCCATCGACTTCGCCGTGCCGGCGCTGGAGATCGTGGATTCGCGGGTGGCCGGCTGGGACATCCGCATCCTCGACACCGTGGCCGACAACGCCTCCAGCGGCCTCTACGTGCTGGGCAACGAGCCGCGGCTGCTGAAGGATCTCAACCTGCGCGATTGCGGCATGGTGCTGGAATGCCGGGGCGAGCCGGTGTCCACCGGGGCCGGGGCCGCGTGCCTGGGCCACCCCGTCAACGCGACGCTGTGGCTGGCGAAGGTGATGGCCCGCGTGGGCCGCCCGCTCAAGGCCGGCGACACCGTGCTGTCGGGGGCGCTGGGGCCGATGGTGCCGGTGAAGCCCGGCGACGTGTTCGAAGCGCGGGTGGAGGGCCTCGGCTCGGTCCGCGCCGCCTTTTCAAAGGAATGACGAGCATGAGCAAAGCAAAGGTGGCCATCCTCGGGTCGGGGAACATCGGCACCGATCTGATGATCAAGGTGATGCGCAACGCCAGGCATCTCGGCATGGGGGTGATGGTGGGGGTGGACCCCGAATCCGACGGCCTGGCCCGTGCCCGCCGCCTGGGTGTGGCCACCACCCACGAGGGCATCGACGGCCTGACCCGCATGCCCGAATGGCAGGATGTGAAGGTGGTGTTCGACGCCACCTCGGCCTATGCCCACAAGCGGAATTCCGAGATTGCGATTGCCGCCGGCAAACAGGTGATCGACCTGACGCCCGCCGCCATCGGCCCCTACACCGTGCCGGTGGTCAATCTCGACGCCAACCTCGACCAGCGCAACGTCAACATGGTCACCTGCGGCGGGCAGGCGACCATTCCCATGGTCTACGCCGTCAAGCGTGTGTCCAAGGCCGTGCCCTATGCCGAGATCGTGGCGTCGATCTCGTCCAAATCCGCCGGCCCCGGCACGCGGGCCAACATCGATGAATTCACCCAGACCACCCGCGGGGCCATCGAACAGGTGGGCGGGGCGGCGCGCGGCAAGGCCATCATCATCCTCAACCCCGCCGAACCGCCGCTGATCATGCGCGACACCGTGTTCACCCTGTCCCAAGGGGCCGAACCGGAGGAGATCGAAGCCTCGGTGGAAGCCATGGTGAAGGAGGTGCAGAGCTACGTGCCCGGCTACCGCCTGAAGCAGAAGGTCCAGTTCGAGCGCATCGGCAACAACGCGCCGCTGAAGATCCCCGGCTATGGTGAGTTCACCGGCATCAAGTCGTCGATCTTCCTGGAGGTGGAGGGGGCCGCCCACTACCTGCCGGCCTATTCCGGCAATCTGGACATCATGACCTCCGCCGCCATGGCCACCGCCGACCGCTGGGTCGAGCGCACGCTCGCCGCCTGACCGAAGGAAACGGCACCATGACCAAGCTCTACATTCAGGACGTAACCCTGCGCGACGGTATGCACGCGCTGCGGCACCAGTACGACCTGTCCACGGTCGTCACGATCGCCAAGGCGCTGGACGCGGCCAAGGTGGACGCCATCGAGATCACCCACGGTGACGGGCTGGCCGGCGGCTCCTTCAACTACGGCTTCGGCAGCCACACCGATCTCGACTGGATCGCCGCGGTGGCCGAGGCGGTGACCCACGCGAAAGTCACCGTGCTCCAGCTTCCCGGCATCGGCACCAAGGAGGATCTCCACGCCGCCTATGATGCCGGCGCCCGCTCGGTGCGGGTGGCGACCCACTGCACCGAAGCCGACGTGTCGCGGCAGCACATCGAGTACGCCCGCAAGCTGGGCATGGACACCATCGGTTTCCTGATGATGTCGCACATGGTGGCGCCGGGGAAGCTGCTGGAGCAGGCCAAGCTGATGGAATCCTACGGCGCGGAATGCGTCTATGTGGTGGATTCCGCCGGTGCCCTGCTGCCCCATCAGGTGGCGGAGCGGGTCCACGCCTACCGCGACGGGCTGAAGCCGGAAACCCAGATCGGCGTGCACACCCACCACAACCTCACCCTCGGCGTGGCCAACGCGGTGGCGGGGATCGAGGCGGGGGCGGTGCGCATCGACGCCTCCCTGGCCGGCATGGGGGCCGGGGCCGGCAACGCGCCCCTGGAGGCGCTGATCGCCGTGCTCGACCGCATGGGGCTGGACCACGGCTGTGACCTGTTCGCGCTGATGGACGCGGCGGACGATCTGGTGCGCCCGCTGCAGGACCGGCCCGTGCGGGTGGACCGCGAGAGCCTGTCGCTGGGGTACGCCGGGGTCTATTCCAGCTTCCTGCGCCATGCGGAGCGGGCGTCGCAGACCTATGGCGTCGATGCCCGCGAGATCCTCATCGAACTGGGCCGGCGCAAGATGGTCGGCGGGCAGGAGGACATGATCGTCGATGTGGCGCTTGACCTGGCGAAGGCGTCCGAACACGCGGGGGCCACGGCATGAGCACCACCCGGAACACCATCGTCACCTTTGCCGAAACCGTCGATACCGCCGCGGCCACCGCCCGCGAGATCCCGCAGATCACCGACACCCATCCCCTGACCGTGGACGAGGCGTACGCGGTGCAAAGCCTGTCGGTGCAGCGCCGGCTGGCCCGCGGGGAACGGCTGGTCGGCTACAAGATGGGCCTGACCAGCCGGGCCAAGATGCAGCAGGTCGGCGTGTCCGAGGTCATCTGGGGCCGCCTGACCGACGCCATGCGGGTGGAGGAGGGCGGGGCGGTGTCCTTTGCCCGCTACGTCCACCCGCGGGTGGAGCCGGAAATCGCCTTTCTGATGAAGGGGCCGCTGTCGGGGGCGGTGTCGAACGCCGAGGCGCTGGCGGCGGTGGACGCCGTGGCCCCGGCGCTGGAGATCATCGACAGCCGCTACCGCGATTTCAAATTCGCCCTGCCCGACGTGATCGCCGACAACTCGTCGTCGTCGGGGTTCGTGGTGGGCGAATGGCGCAAGCCCGATTTCGACGTCGGCAACATCGGCATCGTGCTGGAGGCCGACGGGCGCCCGGTGCAGGTGGGATCGTCCGCCGCCATCCTCGGCCACCCGATCCGCTCGCTGGTGGCCGCCGCCCGCCTGATCGCCCGCTCGGGCGAAGGGATCAAGCCCGGCCAGATCATCCTGGCCGGCGGGGCGACCGCCGCCCATCATCTGGCCCCCGGCATGGCGGTGCGCGGCGTGTTCGCCGGCATGGGCCGGGTGGCCTTCACGGTGGAGGATTGAGCCCATGCCCCTGATCGAAGTCACCATGCTCGAAGGCCGCTCGCCCGAGGCCAAGCGCGCCATGATGCGGGAGGTCACCGACGCGGCCCACCGCACCCTGGACGCGCCGCTGCAGACCATCCGCGTGGTCATCCGCGAAGTTCCGGCGGCCCACTGGGCCGTCGGCGGTGAACCCAAGGGCTGATCCCCTTATCGCCCTTGTGTGAAGAGGGGCCGGTGGCTTGGAGCGCGTCCCAGCCGGTCCCCCGCTCCCTTGGCCGCGGCAACCGGGGTGGCTGCCGCGGTTCTTTTCGTGCTGGCGGGGATGCCACGAAAAGCGATATCAGGAAGGGAAAGCGTTTTTATCCCGTGTCGGAAAAGGTGACGGACATGCCCAAGGCGGAGGCGCGCAGCATCCGGGAGGAGGCGTCGGCGGCGGGGGCGGTGACGCTGATTTCCTTCGTCTACGACAATCTGCGCCGGGACATCATCGCCGGCAAGCACGCACCCGGCGCCAAGCTGCGGGTGGAGCCGATCCGCGGCAGCTTCGGCGTGGCCGCCAGCACGGTGCGCGAGGCGCTGGCCCGGCTGGCCGCCGAGGGGCTGGTGACGGCGGAAGGGCAGCGCGGGTTCCGCGTGGCGCCCATGTCGTACGACGACCTGATGGACATCACCCGCCTGCGCGTGATGCTGGAGACCGAGGCGCTGGCCGATTCCATCCGCCACGGCGACGTGGCGTGGGAGGGCAGGGTGGTCGCCGCCTTCCACAGCCTGAGCCGGGCGGAGGAGCGCATCGCCGCCGGCCATCCCCCCGGCGATCTGGCGGTATGGGAGGAAAGCAACCAGGATTTCCACCGCCAACTGACCTCCGCCTGCCCGTCGGCGCGGCTCTTGGGGCTGGTGGAAATCCTCTACCGCCAGCACGAACGCTACCGCATGCAGTCGCTGATGCACCGCCACGACGAGGGGGTGGCGCCCCAGTCCCGCAACGTCCATGTGGAACACGAGGAGTTGATGAAGGCGGCGGTTTCCCGCGATGCCGACACCGCCCGCCGCCTGCTGACCGCCCACATCGAAACCACCGCCCGGCTGCTGAAACGGCAGGTGTACGGGGGGTAGCGCCGGGCGGGCCATCCAAGGGGGTGACGGAAGGGGGGCCGCCGTCGTAGGGTAGCACCCCATTCCGGTATCCCTTGCGAGGTTTTCCCATGTGCGAACTCCTGGGCATGAGCGCCAACGTGCCCACGGACATCTGCTTCAGCTTTGCCGGGCTGATGAACCGCGGCGGCCGCACCGGCCCGCACCGCGACGGGTGGGGCATCGCCTTTTACGAGGATCAGGGCTGCCGCATGTTCCACGACCCGCGGCCGTCTTGCGATTCGGAAATCGCCCGGCTGGTGCGGGAATACCCGATCAAGAGCTGCACGGTCATTTCCCACATCCGCCGCGCCAACCGCGGGCGGGTGGCGCTGGAAAACACCCACCCGTTCAGCCGCGAGCTGTGGGGCCGCCCGTGGGTGTTCGCCCACAACGGCCAGCTCAAGGGCATCAAGCGCAAGACGCTGGACTTCTATCAGCCCATGGGCACCACCGACAGCGAGCATGCGTTCTGCTGGATCCTGGACCGCATCCGCGCCCGCTACCCCCGGCCGCCGCGGCGCGACGGGGCGCTGATGGCGCTGGTGGCGGAACTGGCGGCGGAGCTGAACAGCTTGGGCGTGTTCAACATGCTGCTGTCGGACGGACGCTTCCTGTGGTGCCATTGCTCCACCCATCTGGCGTGGCTGACCCGCTGCGCCCCCTTTGGTGCCGCCACCCTGATCGACGAGGACATGAACGTCGATTTTTCCAAGGAAACCACGCCCAACGACGTGGTGACCGTCATCGCCACCCGTCCGCTGACCCGTGACGAGGCGTGGATCGTGATGAACCCCGGCGACATGGTGGTGTTCCGCGACGGGCGCCCGGTGGGGTGATTGCGGGTAACGGAGGTGGCGCCGTCGGAATTACCCCCACGGCGGGTGCCGGAATTGAGGCAGGTCAAACCGCCGCCGCCGCGGCCCGGCTATTCTCTGGCTCCACAAGGGTGCAGGGAAACGCCGGGGATGATGGAATACAAGGGCTACAAGGCCCAGATCGACTTCGATGACGAAGCCGGCATTTTCGTCGGCGAGGTCATCAACACGCGCGACGGCATCACCTTCCGCGGCCGGTCGGTGGACGAGCTGCGCCAGGCGTTCCGCACCGCCGTCGATGATTATCTGGTGCTGTCCAGCGACATGGGGGCATCGGCCGCCGGCCCCTATTCCGGCACGCTGGCCATCCGGGTCAATCCCATGCTGCACCGGGCCATCGCCACCTGCGCCCAGCGGGACGGCAAGAGCGTGGCCGCCTGGATCGCCGACCGCCTGAGCGAGGCCGCCGGGGTGGTGCCGGTAAAATAGCCGCGACGGCTCATAACCCCCGCCCGTCAGGCGGCGGTTTCCTGGCGGAACACCACCATATAAAGGGTGGCATCGCCATCCCCCACGTTGCGCCAATCATGGTGCAGATCGGCGTCGAACAGGATGGCGTCCCGGGGGCCCAGCCCGATGCGGCGCCCCGCCAGCGACAACTCCACCCGGCCGTTCGCCACCACGATGTTCTGCATGGTGCCCGGCTGGTGGCACACGCCGTTTTCCAGGGCACCGGCCCGCAGCACCAGTTCGCGGAACTCCACCCGGCGGTCGCCGTCGCTGGGGGTCAGGGTGCGCACCGCCGTGCCCCCGTCCGCCGACAGCAGCGTCTGTGACGGATCGTGGCGCATGACCACGACGCCGTCGTGCCCGGTGAAGCTGGTCAGGGTGGCGAACGACACGTCGAGCGCGCGCGCCACCTTCCACAGCACAGTGACGGTGGGCACGCTGCGGCCCAGCTCGATCTGGCCCAGCATGGCCCGGCTGACCCCCGACAGGCGGGCCAGCCGTTCCAGCGACAGCCCTTGGCGGACGCGCAGGCGCCGCAGATTGCGGCCCAGCAGCAGCGGGATTGCCTCTTCGCCGATGGGAGTGAAGCCGTCGCCGTCCCGTGCCATGCTGTTGGTCATAGCCCCCCCTGTCCGCCGCTGAGGCACGATTGTCTATAATATTGGAGGATTTTATCCGCTTAAGCCTATTATCACAATAGATTTTTGCGGTTTCAAACGTTGAATTGAAAATAATACATATATAAAATGTGTTATTTTTGTTTAACGGCGCCCAAGGAATAAAAGAGAAAATCCTGTGAATTTCTACAGGCGATGGAGGAATGACCGGATAATTTTTTCCGTAAAACCTATTCTCTGAAAAGGCAATGTGAGCGCTCCGGTGTCCTTTGTTTTCAGCATGAAAGGTTTATTTCGCGCCCGCACACTCAAACGGATGGTTGTCCGTTATAGCGGAGCAAAATGACTTCGGCGATCGGCATAGGTCTTGAGGCCGAAGAGCGAAGCCGGCATGATTTCAACCACAGCGATGCACGGCACAGTCCGGCTTCCATCCTGTTCCGCCAGCAACACCCCTTCTTGTTTTTTCCTTTTCCGGCATGACCGACGGCTGGCCCACCACGGGTCCGCCCGTGTGGGCGTGCCGTTGCCCGGCCTTTGCAAAGGCCGGCCGATCCTCTTCCAAGGAGCCGATGTCATGTCTGAGGACACCGAGGTGCGCCGAACATTGAACGAGCAGGCGGCCCGCCAGCTTGCCAACGCCACCAAGACGCGGGCGCAATGGTCGGGCATCACGCCGCGCTGGCTGGTGAGCTTCCTGCCCTGGACGCCGGTGGAAGCCGGCATCTACCGCCTGAACCGCGTCGTCGATCCCAAGGGGGAGGTGCGGACGGAGGTGGAATGCAGCCCCCGCAACGACGCCGACCTGCCGGAAACCTTCGTCCCCTATGACGAAACCCCGCGGGAATATTCGCTGAACGCCGTCACCACCGTGCTGGACGTGCAGACCCGCGTGTCGGACCTGTACAGCCACCCCATCGACCAGATCCAGGAACAGCTTCGCCTGCTGATCGAAAAGGTGAAGGAACGGCAGGAAAGCGAGCTGATCAACAACGCCGAATACGGCCTGCTGACCAATGCCGCCCCGTCGCAGAAGATCAAGACCCGCAAGGGTCCGCCCACGCCCGACGATCTGGACGAATTGATCGCGAAGGTGTGGAAGGAGCCGGCGTTCTTCCTGGCCCACCCGCGGGCCATCGCCGCCTTTGGCCGCGAATGCACCCGCCGCGGCGTGCCGCCCCCCACGGTGACCCTGCACGGCTCGCCGTTCCTGACGTGGCGCGGCATCCCGCTGATCCCCAGCGACAAGCTGTACGTCAACGCCGAAGGGCGGACCAACATCCTGCTGCTGCGCACGGGCGAGGCCAAGCAGGGCGTGGTCGGCCTGTTCCAGCCCGGTGTCCCCGGCGAGGTGGCGCCCAGCCTGTCGGTGCGCTTCATGGGCATCAACCGGAAGGCCATCGCGTCCTACCTGATCTCGCTTTACTGCTCCGCGGCCATCCTGACCGAAGATGCGCTCGGCGTGCTGGAGGACGTTTATGTCGGCAATTACCACGAGTATGCCTGACCACGGTACCCCCGCCGCCCCGACCCTGCCGCCGGACCCGGCGGCGGGGCAGGGGGCGGCCCCCGGTTCCGATGGCTCCGGTCTTCCCGACGTGGGCCTGATCGCGCGTCTGGCAAACCAGTTCTTCCAGGCGCTGCCGGGGCAGGCGCTGCCGGGGCAGGGCGCGCCGCCCGTGCCCACCGCTCCGCACCTCAGCGCCGCCCCGCCGGTGCCGGGGGCGGTTCCGGCGGCCCACGCGCCGGTGGCAACCCCCGCCGTCCCGTCGGTGCCGACCGCCCCGCCGCCGGTGGGGCCGTCGGGCAACCCGGCCCTCGCCACCGCCGCAGCACCGCCCAACCCGTTGCCGTTCGGGGCCTTGGGTGACGGCGGGCTGGGCAGCATCGTGCATTCGCTGGGGGGCACGCTGTCCCTGGTGCCGCCGCTGCCGGCAGCCGCCCCGTCGTCGCCCGGCACCTCCCTGGCGGCGGTTCCGGCGGGTGCCTTCTATTTCGTGGACGAGGCCCGGTCGGGCGGGCCGTCCGCCGCCACCGTTCCCACGGCGTCGGTGCCCACCGCTCCGGCGGCATCCCCTGGAGCCTCTCCGGCGGCCACCGTTCCGGCGGTGCCGCAGGCCCCCGGCCATCTGGTGGACGTCAGGGCGCTGTGGCTGGAACTGCGGCCCGAACAGGTGCCGGACCTGCCCCAGCCGGCCCCGGCCTTCGACCCGCGGGCGGCCAAGCGGGATTTCCCCATCCTGAACCAGACGGTTCACGGCAAGCCGCTGATCTGGCTGGACAACGCCGCCACCACGCAGAAGCCGCAGGCGGTCATCGACCGGCTGGCGAAATTCTACGCGGAGGAGAATTCCAACATCCACCGCGCCGCCCACGCCCTGGCCGCCCGTGCCACCGACGCCTATGAGGCGGCACGGGAAAAGGCGCGGGATTTCGTCGGTGCCACCGACACCCGCGAGATCGTCTTCGTCCGCGGCGCGACCGAGGCCATCAATCTGGTGGCCAAGGCCTGGGGTGCGCAGCACATCCGCGAGGGCGACGAGATCATCGTCACCTGGCTGGAGCACCACGCCAACATCGTTCCCTGGCAGCAGCTGTGTGCGGCCACGGGGGCGCGGCTGCGGGTGGTGCCGGTGGACGACGACGGGCAGGTGATCCTGGAGGAATACGCCCGCCTGCTGGGGCCGCGGACGAAACTGGTGTCGCTGACGCTGGTGTCCAACGCGCTCGGCACCGTCACCCCGGCGGCGGAGATGGTTGCCATGGCCCGCGCCGCCGGAGCCGTCACCCTGGTGGACGGGGCGCAGGCGGTATCGCACATGCCGGTGAACGTCCAGGCCCTGGGCTGCGATTTCTTCGTGCTGTCGGGGCACAAGATGTTCGCTCCCACCGGCATCGGCGTGCTGTTCGGGCGGCTGGACGTGCTGGAGCGCATGCAGCCGTGGCAGGGCGGCGGCAACATGATCGCCGACGTGACGTTCGAAAAGACGGTCTACCAGCCAGCACCGATGCGGTTCGAGGCGGGCACCGGCAACATCGCCGACGCGGTGGGGCTGGGGGCGGCCATCGATTACCTGAACGGCATCGGCATGCCGGTGATCGCCCAGTACGAGCACCAACTGCTGGTCTATGCCACGGCGGGGCTGCTGACCGTGCCGGGGCTGCGGCTGATCGGCACCGCGGCGGAAAAGGCCGGCGTGCTGTCCTTCGTGCTCGACGGCTGCAGGACCGAGGACGTGGGAAAGGCGCTGGACCGCGACGGCATCGCCGTGCGCTCGGGCCACCACTGCGCCCAGCCGATCCTGCGGCGGTTCGGGCTGGAAAGCACGGTGCGCCCCTCGCTGGCCTTTTACAACACCTGCGAGGACATCGACGCGCTGGTGGCGAGCCTGCACCGCATCCGCCACACGCTCAACCGCCGCGGCTGAAAGGGGAGGGGATCATCATGGGAGAGGTGGTGAAGGGAACCCGGTTCGGCGTGGCCCCCCTCAGCGATCAGGCGGAGGAACCGGCGGCCCAGCTCTGGGATATCCTGCGGGCGGAGGCCGAACGGGTGGCGGGGAAAGACCCCCTGCTGCGCAGCTTCATCCATATGGCGGTGCTGTCGCAGACGGATTTCCCCGCGGCCCTGGCGGCACATCTGTCGCGCAAGCTGGGCGACTGGTACATCGCGCCGGAACGGCTGACCGATCTGGCGCTGGCGGCCTATGCCGCCGATTCCGGCATCATCGCGTCGGCGGTGGTGGACCTGAACGCCATCGTCGCCCGCGATCCGGCGGCGGACAGCCACCTGACCCCCTTTCTCTATTTCAAGGGCTTCCTGGCGCTGCAATGGCACCGGGTGGGGCACTGGCTGTGGACGCAGGGGCGGGGCGAGCTTGCCCATTTCCTGCAAAGCCGGGTGTCGGAGGTGTTCGCGGTGGACATCCATCCGGCGGTGCCCATCGGCCGGGGGGTGTTCATCGACCACGGCACCGGCGTGGTGATCGGCGAGACGGCGGTGATCGGCAACGACGTCTCGATCCTTCAGCACGTCACCCTGGGCGGCACCGGCAAGGAGCACGGCGACCGTCACCCCAAGGTGCGCGACGGCGTGCTGCTTGCCGCCGGATCGAAGGTTCTGGGCAACATCGAGATCGGGCGCTTCGCCAAGGTGGGGGCCGGCAGCGTGGTGCTGAAGCCGGTGCCGCCGGGCGCCACCGTGGCCGGCGTGCCGGCCCGCGTGGTGGGCTGGGCCACCTCCGACAAGGCACCGGCCATCGAGATGGACATGAGCCTGCCGGAACCGGAATACGCCATCTGACGGGGGCGTCCGGGTCAACGAAAAGACGGGGAGCGTGGAAACACGCTCCCCGTTTCAGTTCGACGGTACCGGACAACGGGAGACAATGTGGTCCGCAAAGCGGACGGAACAGCTGTGTCCCTGCATCAGCACGGCTATTTCACGGATTCCCGGTGCTTCTGTCAACAAATATCTACAATTGAAATATACATTAAAATTATCAACAGCATTTTTTTAATGTTAAAATAAGCGCTATGGAGACCCGGCCAGGGTGCCCGGCAGCAGATGGCAAGCATCTTTCTGTCCGAAGAGGGATCATGGAATAGTTATAGGCAAAAAGTGTTTTTTGGAGGTCATCCGTATGAGTCAAGGCGCCGCGGGCACTCCTGCCCATGATTGATGACCAACCACGAGGCCGGGTTCATGAGCCAAACCGACAAACCCCGCGGCTTCCGCCCGAGCCGCCACCCCGACGCCAAGCTCCTTGCGACGTTCGAGGAATGGAAGCACGCCAGCGTCATGGCCGAGGCTCTTTCCGATGACCTGCCGGAAGACCAACAGGAACGCTGTTGGGAGATGGTCTTTCAGACGCGCCAACGGTTGGCTGCGCTTCCGGCCCGGACACCGCAAGGGGCGGCCGTAAAAGTCCGTTACCTCTTTGCCACTCTTGGCGACCGCATCGAGTGCTACAATGAATGCCACCGGATACTGTGGTCATTGATCAAGGAACTGGAAGATATGGAAAATGCCCGAGGAACCACGAACATAGCCGCCCCTGAAGCCTAACCCCTTGTTATAAAACAAAAGTCGCACTTCAGAATAGAACCTGCCCCAAGAGTCAGCAAGATCACATAATTTACATTATGGAAAATAAGATTGGTGCATCGTATCTGTTCCGCTGTTGCTCAGACCTCTGTTTCCCTCAGGCCTCTGTTTCGTATGAAAGACAAAGGGCCTGTCCTGCGCTCCGCACCACCGCCCGCGTCAGGCTGTCCAGCCGGCGGCTGGCGATGCGGCTGCGTTGCCAGAACAGCGGCACGTCGAGCGGCCGGCCCGGAACCAAGGCCAGCAGCCGGTTGTCGCGTAAAGCGCCGGCCGCCAGCGTTTCCGGGTTCATGCCCCAGCCCAGTCCGGCCAGAGCGCCATCGACGAAGGCCTGCGACGACGGCAGCCAATGGGTGGGAGATGGGATCTCGGCGCCGAAAACCTGCCGTATCCATTGGCTTTGCAGCCGGTCCTTCGGATTGAAGGTCAGACGCGGCGCGCGGGCCAAGCTGTCCGGCGTCACGCCATCGGCGAAATGACGGGCCATGAAAGCCGGGCTGGCGGTGGCAATGTAGCGCAGCGACCCCAGCGGGGTGCTGTCGCAGCCCTGGACCGGGTGGGGGCTGGAGGTTACGGCGGCCAGCACCTCGCCCCGACGCAGCCAGTCGGCGCTGTGGTCCTGGTCGTCGAGAACGAGGTCGAACAGACAGCCCTCAGCCCCGGCCATGGCGGCGATGAACCACGTGGCGAGGCTGTCGGCGTTTACCGCGATGCGCACGGTGACCGGGGCGCCCTCCCCGTCTCCCTGCTCCATGGCTGGGAGATCCTGGCGCAGGTCGCTTTCCAGCAGCGCCACCTGCTCCACATGCTGGCACAGGCGCAATCCTCCCGGCGTGCCGGTGCAGGGACTGCCGCGCACCACCAGAACCGTGCCCACCCGTTCTTCCAGCAGCTTCACCCGTTGCGACACCGCCGAGGGGGTGATGTGAAGCTGTTGGGCGGCGCGTTCGAAACTGCCGGTGCGGATCACCGCGGCCAGGGCCGACAGCAGGGCGTAATCCAGCATGAAGATAAGCGTTCCTTAATTGGAATAAGGATGTTTAAGCATTCTAATCCTGCGGCCCGTGCTAGTGAACCCTCATCCACGCCGCCACGGCACACCGACATGGGATGGGTCCGCCATGCTGTCCGCTTTTCTCCCCGGCCTTCTTCTCGGCCTCAGCCTGATCGTCGCCATCGGGGCGCAGAACGCCTTCGTGCTGCGCCAGGGGCTGCGGGGCGAGCATGTCCTGGCCGTCTGTCTGGTCTGCGCCCTGTCGGATGCGGTGCTGATCCTGGCGGGGGTCGGCGGGTTTGCGCAGGCGGGGGCGTGGGTGCCGTGGCTGGAACCGGTGCTGCGCTATGGCGGGGCGGCGTTCCTGCTGGTCTATGGGCTGCGCAGCTTCCGCGCGGCGGTGCGGGCGGATGGCGCCCTGATGCCGGCGGAGGCGGTGCCGGCGGGGCTGGGGGCGACTCTCGCCACCTGCCTGGCGCTGACGTGGCTGAACCCGCACGTCTATCTGGACACGGTGGTGCTGGTCGGGTCGGTTTCGATCCAATTCACCGGGAACAAGGGCGCCTTTGCCCTGGGGGCCATGGCGGCGTCGTTTACCTTCTTCTTTTCGCTGGGCTATGGGGCACGGCTGCTGCGGCCCGTGTTCGCCCGGCCCGGCGCGTGGCGGGTGCTGGACGGGGGCATCGGCGCCGTCATGGTGGCCATCGCCGTCACGCTGGTGGCGTGACCAAAGCGCCCTCCCCGGCCTGCGAAGGACCGGAAAGGGCGCTTTTTCGTCCTTACACCCGCACCACCTTGCCGGGGTTCAGGATGTTGAGGGGGTCCAGCGCCGTCTTCACCGTGCCCATCACGGCAAAGGCGTCGCCGGCCTCCTTTTCCAGAAAGTCGATCTTGCCATAGCCGATGCCGTGCTCGCCGGTGCAGGTGCCGCCCATGGCCAGCGCCCGGTCCACCATGCGGTCGGCCAGTTCCTGGGCCTTGGCCAGTTCTTCGGGCCGATCGGGGTCGATGACGTAGACCAGATGGAAATTGCCGTCGCCCACATGGCCCACCAGCGGGGCCAGCATGCCGGATTCGGCGATGTCCTTCTTGGTTTCCAGGATGCAGTCGGCCAGCCGCGAGATGGGCACGCACACGTCGGTGGGCCAGCCCTTGGAACCGGGGCGCAGGGCCAGAGCGGCGTAATAGCCGTCGTGCCGCGCCTGCCACAGGCGCGAGCGGTCCTCGGGCCGGGTGGCCCATTGGAACTCCATGCCGCCGTTGTCCTTGGCGATGGCGGCGACCATTTCCGCCTGTTCCTGCACGCCGCGTCCGGTGCCGTGGAATTCGAAGAACAGGGTCGGGGCCACTGGGTAATCCAGCTTGGAATAGGCGTTGACCGCCCCCATCTGCACCTCGTCCAGCAGCTCGATGCGGGCGACCGGAACGCCGGACTGGATGGTCAGGATCACCGTGTCCACCGCCCCGCGGATGTCCTTGAAGCCGCAGACCGCCGCCGACACCGCTTCCGGGATGCCGTAGAGGCGCAGCGTGACCTCGGTGATGATGCCCAGCGTCCCTTCGGAGCCGACGAACAGCCGGGTCAGGTCGTAGCCGGCGGCGGATTTGCGCGCCCGCCCGCCGGTCTTGATGATGCGCCCGTCGGCCAGCACCACCGTCAACCCCAGCACGTTTTCGCGCATGGTGCCATAGCGCACGGCGTTGGTGCCGCTGGCCCGCGTGGCGGTCATGCCGCCGATGCTGGCGTCGGCGCCGGGGTCGATGGGGAAGAACAGGCCGGTGTCGCGCAGATGCTCGTTCAACTGCTTGCGGGTCACGCCGGCCTGGACCGTCACGTCCAGATCGTCGGTGGACACGCGCAGGATCTCGCGCATGCCCGACACGTCGATGCACACGCCGCCGCGCAGGGCGCCCACCCCGCCTTCCAGCGAGGTGCCGGTGCCGAACGGGATGATGGGAATGCGGTGCTTGGCGCAGACCTTCACGACCGCGCTGACCTCTTCGGTCGATTCCGCGAAGGCGACGGCATCGGGGGGCAGGATGGGGTGGTAGGATTCATCCTTGCCATGGTGCTCACGGACGGCGGCGGCGGTGGACAGCCGGTTGCCCAGCAGCGCGCGCAGCTCGGCCAGGGCCTCTTCGGGAACGACGGCGCGCGGTGCGGCGATGACGGCGGACATGGAAAACCCCTCCCCAGGGCTGGCTTCTTGGTAGGACCAGCAAGCTAGGGCGGCAGGGCGCTTTGCGCAACCTGTCCGTGGTTCAAGGCTGCCCCGAAAAAGGCGGCCCCGTCAGTTCAGCCGCCCCCCCGACGGCGCGCCCAGCAACCGCAGCAGCAGATCCTCCATCCGCAGGGCATCGCTGCGTTGGGACTCCAGCGCGTCCAGGCGGCGGTTCAGCCGGGTCTGGCCGTCCAGCACATGTTCCAGCAGGGATTCCAGCCGCAGCAGATGGGCGCGCAGTTCCCCCTGCCCCGCCTCGTGCAGGGCGACGGAGCGGTTGAGCTTGGCGTCGATGGCCCGCCCTTCCTCCATCCGTTCGCGTTCGGTTTCGAACAGGGACCGCAGGTTGCCCAGGAGTTCATCCATGGCCGGGTCGGTCTTCTTGGGATCGTCGGTGCTCATGGTGCGAAAAGATCGGACGTGTCTGCGAAACAATCAACGCGACAAACCGCCCCGCCCGCCGTTTTCCCCGACGGCAACGGGTCAAAGGGGGCAAGCGGGACGGAGCGATGGCGGGATACCGCTTGGTGCCGGTGGCGCGAAGGCGGCACCGCCGTCTGCGTCCGCAACCGGGGCCGGGAATGTGCGTTGATGCGAGATCCCCGTCCACCGGAGATCCGCGGCCATGCCCTGCCCGCTTCCCGCCGCCGACCCAGACCCGCCCCCGATTGCGGATCATACGCAGCCGGTCACCGTCACCCTGCGGCCTCTCGACCGTCCCGCGGCGGTTGAGCCGATGTGGCGGGATCTGGAGGGGCGGGCCGACGGCTCCTTCTTCCTGTCGTGGCTGTGGGTGGGCACGTGGCTGCACCATCTTCCCCCCGGTTCGGCCCCCCATCTGCTGGTGGCCCGGCGGGGGGAGCAGGTGGTGGGGCTGGCCGTCCTGTGCCGGCGCACCCTGTGGCGCTTTGCCCTGCTGCGCACCCGCTGCTGGCTGCTGCACGAGAGCGGCGACCCGGTGTTCGACCGGCTGTTCGTGGAATACAACGGCATCCTGGCCGACCGGCGGTGCGCCGATGCCGTGCTGGCGGCGTGCTTCGGCTGGCTCAGCCGCCATCTGCCGGGGTTCGACGACATGCTGCTGGCCGGGCTGGACGCCGCCGCCGAGGCCGCAGCCCGGCGGGCGGCGGGCGATGCCGGGCTGGCCGTGCGCCTGCACCATGCCGACGCCGCCCAATGGGTGGATCTGGCGGGCTTGCGCGGCGGCGGGGATTACCGCGCCACGCTGGGAAAGAACACCCGCGCGGCTTTGAAGCGCGCTCTGCGGCTTTACGGGGAACGGGGGCCGGTGACCTTCCGCGCCGCTGCCACGGCCGCGGAGGCGCTGGCGGATTTCGCCGCCCTGGAACCCCTGCATCAGGCAAGCTGGGTGGCGCGCGGTCAGGCGGGGGCCTTCGCCAACCCGGCCTTCCGCCCCTTCCACCGGGATCTCATCGCCGCGGGCGTGCCGGCGGGGCTGGTGCGCCTGTGCCGCGTGGAGGCCGGGGACCGGGCCATCGGGTTCCTGTACAATTTCGTCTGGCGCGGGCGGGTGATGAACTACCAGGGCGGTTTCGCCTATGAGGCCGACAACCGGCTGAAGCCCGGTCTGGTCAGCCACGTCCTGGCCATCGAGGACACCCTGGCCCGCGGCGAGGGCGTTTACGACTTCATGTCCACCCCGGCGGGGCACAAGCCGCTGCTGGCCAACGGCGGCCAGCCCATGAACTGGCTGGCCGCCGGCCCCGACCGGCTGGGCCGGCGGGTTGAGGAACGGCTGTGCCAACTGCGCGCCCGCCTGAAAGCCCTGCTCCGCCGTCCGCCCCGCCCCCGTCTGGCCCTTTCGGGAGACGCCTCATGACCACCGTGACGACCGCCCCCATGGCCTGTGTGCTGGGCGATCTGGATCTGGTCCGCCCGCTGGGGCTGGCCGGTGTCCGCTGCGCCGTGGTGGCGCCCCCCGGCGCCCCCGTCCGCCATTCCCGCTACACCCACGCCGTGATCGGCGAGGAGGTGGCGGACACGGCCCCCGCCGCCCTGCTGGCCCGGCTGCTGGATTTCGCCCGCAGCCAGCCGGCGCCGCCGGTGCTGTTCTATCAGGACGACGCGCAGTTGCTGCTGGTCTCCCGCCGCCGGGAGGCGCTGCAGCCGGCCTTCCGCATGGTGATCGCCGGGGCGGAGCTGGTGGAGGATCTGGTGGACAAGGCGCGGTTCCAGGCCCTGGCCGAGCGGCTGGGGCTGCCGGTGCCGCCCACCCGCCGGCTCGATCCCACGCAGGAAACCCCGCCGCGGCTGGACCTGCGCTATCCCGTGATCGTCAAGCCGCTGACCCGCACCGGGCCGTGGGACGCGGTGGAGGGGGTGGGCAAGGCCATCCCCGTCCGCTCGCAGGACGAGCTGGACGCCCTGTGGCCCCGCCTGCAGGCTCTGGGCATCCCCGTGCTGGCTCAGGAGATGATCCCCGGCCCGGAATCGGCCATCGAGAGCTATCACGTCTATGTGGACGGCCGGGGCGGCATCGCCGGGGATTTCACCGGGGCGAAGATCCGCACCTACCCGCTCGACTACGGCCACAGCACGGCGCTGACCATCACCGACGCCCCCGACGTGCTGGGGCTGGGCCGGCGGCTGGTGGAGACGCTGGGCCTGACCGGCACCGCCAAGTTCGATTTCAAGCGCGGCCCCGACGGGCGGCTGCATCTGCTGGAGGTCAACCCGCGCTTCACCCTGTGGCACCATCTGGGGGCCAGGGCGGGGGTGAACCTGCCGGCGCTGATCTGGGCCGACCTGACCGGGCGGCGGCGCCCGGCGGCAGGCCGGGCGCGGGCCGGGGCCACATGGTGCCATGTGACCAAGGACCGGCTGGCGGCGCGGGAGTCCAGCGTGCCGCTGGCCGCGTGGCTGGCCTGGGTGGCGGCGTGCGACGCCAAGGCCGCCGCCCTGCACGACCCCCTGCCCTTCCTCCAGTCCTTCGGCGGGCGGGCGCTGGCGCGCCTGTCCCGCCGCCCCGCTCCCGTTCCGGCCAAGGGATGACGCCCATGCGCCTTGCCATTTTGTCCGACATCCACGCCAACGCCGCCGCCCTGCGCGCGGTGCTCGACACCGCCCGGCGGCAGGGGGCCGAGCGCATCCTGTGTCTGGGCGACATCGTGGGCTACAACGCCGAGCCGGCGGCCTGCATCGCCCTGCTGCGGCAGGCCGATGCCGTGTGCGTGGCCGGCAACCACGACCGCGCCGTGACCGGCCAGATCACCACCCGCGGCTTCAGCCCCATCGCGGCACGGGCGGTGGAATGGACCCGCCGTACCCTGGACGCGGAGTCCAAGGCACTGCTGGCCGCCCTGCCGGTCAAGCGGGTGGCGGCGGATCAGGTGGCGATGGTCCACGGCGCCCTGCACCCGGACGCGGGGTGCGAACTGGTGCGGCTGGACACGCCGGAGCGGCGGGCGCTCAGCTTCGACGCCCTGGCCGCCCACCCCTCGGGGGTGCGCATGGCCGCCTTCGGCCACACCCACCGCGCCGGGGTGTTCCAGCGGTCCCGCGACGGCACCCTGAGCGAAGGGAACGGCGGGCGGGTGCCGCTGGACGGGGAGAGTCTGTGTCTGCTGAACCCCGGCAGCGTGGGCGAACCGCGGGGGGGCGATGCGCGGGCCAGTTTCATGATCCTGGACACCGGCGCCCGCGCGGCCACCGTCCACCGCGTGGCCTATGACCGTGACGCGACGCAGGATCTGACCCGGCGCGCCGGCCTCGGCCCCCGCCTGTCCGGCCTGCCGCCGGGGGTGCGGGCGGCGCTGGTGCAGGGAGTGACGGCGCTGGGTCTGACCGATGCGGTGCGCCGGTGCCTGTATGCGCGCCCGGATTAGGCGGCCGGCGTGCCGTCCCCATCCCCCAAAGGCCGCTGCATCAGCACGGAATCGATCCAGCGCCCGAACTTGAACCCCACCGCCGGCAGGCGCCCCGCATGGGTGAAGCCGAAGGCGGCGTGCAGGCCGATGGACCCCAGATTGTCGGTGCCGCCGATCACCGCCACCATCTGCCGGTATCCCAGTGCTGTGCAGCGGTCCAGCAACTCCGGCAGCAGCGCCCGTCCGATCCCCTGCCGCGCCCGGTCCGGGTGGATGTAGATGGAATCCTCCGCCGTGAAGCGGTAGGCGCTGCGGGTGCGGTACAGGCCGGCGTAGGCATAGCCCACCACCTCCCCCCCGATCTCGGCCACCAGATAGGGGAAGCCCTGTGCCAGCATCCCCGCCCGGCGGCGGGCGATCTCGGCGGCGTCGGGGGCCACCTCTTCGAACGAGGCGGTGCCGTTCAGCACGTGATGGGCGTAGATGGCGGTGATGGCGGCCACGTCGCCGTCATGGGACGGGCGGACGCGCACGGCGGGGGAAGCGGTCATCGGGCGGGCTGTCCTTGCGGAATCGGCGGAAGGTCTCCGATCATGACCCAGTGGCGCGGGGGGACTCAAGCCCGCTCCTGTCCGCCCGCTCCCGTCCAATGGCGCCGGCCAGGAAATCGACGAAGGCGCGGATGCGCACGGCCAGATGGTCGTGGCCCACATAGACGGCATGGACCATCTCGATGTCTCCGGCGTTGTGGTCCTCCAGCACCGGTATCAGCCGCCCGGCGGCCACGTCCGCCGCCACGTGAAAGGCGCCCAGCCGCACCAGACCCAGCCCGCGCAGCGCCAGATGGCGCAGGATCACGCCGTTGCTGCCGTGGGCGTTGCCGGTGACGGCCAGGGTGTACGGCTCGCCGCTGCCGGGATCGCGGAACGGCCATTCGTCCAGGCTGCGGCGGAAGTTGAAGCGCAGGCAGTTGTGATGCCGCAGATCCGGCGGGTGGACCGGCACGCCGCGGCGCTGCAGGTAATCGGGGGCGGCCACGATCACCCGCCGGGATTCCAGCAGCTTGCGCGCCTTCAGCGCCGAATCCCGCAAGGGGCCGGAGCGCAGCGCCACGTCGGTGGTGCCGTCCACCAGATCAATCACCGCGTCGGTCAGCGACACATCCAGCTCGACCTGGGGATAAAGCGCCAGGAAATCCGGCACCCGCGGCAGCAGGCAGCATTCGCCGAACCCCACCGACGCGCTGACCCGCAGCCGCCCGCGCGGCTGTGCCCCCGCGCCGGTGGCGATCAGCCGTTCCGTGTCGTCCATGTCGGCCAGGATGCGGCGCGCCCGCTCCAGATACAGCGCCCCTTCCGCCGTCAGGTGCAGGGTGCGGGTGGAGCGCACGAACAGTGCGGCCCCCAGCCGGTCCTCGATCCGCCCCACCAGCTTGCCCACCGCCGAGGGGGTCAGCCCCACCTTGCGCCCGGCGGCGGAAAAGCTGCCGGCTTCGGCCACGGCGATGAACACGCCCATCTCGCCGCTGCGGGTATCCATGGGGGCCGCCCCTGGTGATGAAAACTGTATTCCACTATAGCTGCCGGATTGCAGAATTCAATTCACAGGTCTTGTGAATCCGGCCCGGCTACTGCCGCGGTGGGGTGGAGGGCATCTTGAGGGGCACCCTCAGTCCCGCAAGGATGTCTCTCATGCCTCTCGCACTCTATGCCTTGACCATCGCGGCCTATGCGATCGGAACGACGGAATTCGTCGTGGTCGGCCTGCTGCCGTCCGTGGCAGCGGATCTTGCCATCACCCTGCCGCTGGCCGGGCTGATCGTGTCGGTCTATGCCCTGGGCGTCACCGTCGGCGCGCCGGTGCTCACCGCATTGACCGGCCGGGTGGAGCGCAAGCCGCTGCTGCTGGGTCTGATGCTGCTGTTCATCGCCGGCAACAGCCTGGCGGCCCTCAGCGCATCGTACGAGACGCTGCTGGTGGCCCGCGTGCTGTCGGCCTTTGCCCACGGGGTGTTTTTCTCCGTCGGGGCCACCATCGCCGCCGGGCTGGTGCCGGCGGACCGCCGCGCGTCGGCCATCGCGCTGATGTTCATGGGGCTGACGGTGGCCATCGTCACCGGCGTGCCGCTCGGCACCTTCATCGGCCAGACGCTGGGGTGGCGGGCCACCTTCTGGGCGGTGGCCGGTCTGGGCCTGATCGCCTTCGCCGGCATCGCCGTGCTGCTGCCCGCCGGGCTGCGCAAGGCGCCGCCGGCCTCCCTCCTCGATCAGGTTCGGGTGCTGGGGTCGGGGCGGCTCCTGCTGGTGTTCGGCATGACGGCGCTGGGCTACGGCGGCACCTTCGTCACCTTCACCTATCTGGCGACGACCCTGGAGACGATCACCGGCTTCGCCGCGTCCCACGTCAGCCTGATCCTCATCCTCTATGGCGCGGCCATCGCCGCGGGCAACCTGCTGGGCGGGCGCATCGCCGACCGCAACCCGGTGAAGGCGCTGGCCGGGCTGTTCCTGGCGCAGGCCGCCGTGCTGGTGCTGTTCACGGTGACGCAGGTGTCGGCGGTGCCGGCGCTTGTCACGCTGACGGCCCTGGGCTTCCTGTCGTTCGCCAACGTGCCGGGGCTGCAGCTCTATGTGGTGCAACTGGCCCAGCGGCACCGCCCCGGTGCGGTGGACACGGCGTCCGCCCTCAACATCGCCGCCTTCAACCTGGGCATCGCGCTGGGGGCGTGGATCGGCGGTCTGGTGGCCGCATCCCCCCTGGGGCTGGGGTCCACACCGTGGGTCGGCGGGATCATGGTGGCCGGTGCGCTGGTGCTGACCCTGTGGAGCGGTGCCCTCGACAGCCGGGCGGCCCGGCCCATTCTCCGTACCGCCTGATCAAAGACGCGAAGAAGGAATTTCGTCCATGCACACCGTCACCGCCAACGGCGCCGCCATTCCGGCCCTGGGCTTCGGCACCTTCCGCATGCCGGGGCCCGACACCGCCCGCATGGTGCCCGCCGTCCTCGCTCTCGGCTACCGCCACATCGACACCGCCCAGATCTACGGCAACGAGGATGCGGTGGGCGCCGGCATCGCGGCGTCCGGCGTTCCCCGCGGCGACATCTTCCTGACCACCAAGGTGTGGGTGAAGAATTACCGGGACAGCGCCTTCCACGCCTCGGTCGATGAGAGCCTGCGCAAGCTGGGCACCGATTACGTGGACCTGCTGCTGCTCCACTGGCCCAACGCGGATGTGCCGCTGGCCGAGCAGATCGGCGCGCTGAACGCCGTGCGGCAGGCGGGCAAGGTGCGCCACATCGGCGTGTCCAACTTCTCCACCGCCCTGATGGCCGAGGCCGGGCGCCTGTCCGCCGCCCCGCTGGTGACCAACCAGATCGAATACCACCCCTATCTCGACCAGACGGCGGTGATCGGCGCGGCGCGCGCGGCGGGCATGGCCGTCACCGCCTATTACGCCATGGCCGACGGCAAAGTCCTGGCCGACGAACGGCTTCGGGCCGTCGCCGCCCGCCACGGCCGGACGGTGGCCCAGGTGGTGCTGCGCTGGCTGGTGCAGCAGCCCGGCGTCGTCGCCCTGTCCAAGACGGTGAGTGCTGCGCGCGCGGCGGAAAACGCCGCCATTTTCGATTTTACCCTGCCGCCGGAGGATATGGCCGCCATCCACGCCCTTGCCACGCCGGACGGGCGGCTGGTCAGCCCCGCCGGGCTGGCGCCGGTGTGGGATTGAGATGACGCGGAATTGACATTCCGCCGCCATTGAGGCAACACACGCGGTGTGAAACGGGGGCGCTCAAGAGAAGATCTTGACGCCCCCGTTTCCATGACATACCATATTTAGCGTTATGGTTCCCTGCATCCAACAAGATACAGGGCTAAGAGGGAAGCCGGTGAGTCCCCGTCCGGGAACGATGCCGGCGCTGCCCCCGCAACTGTAAGCGGAGAGCGTGTCCGCCGTTTTCGTGTCACTGGCGCCCCTCGGGCGCTGGGAAGGCCGGACGGACGTGCTGTGACCCGCAAGCCAGGAGACCTGCCGTAACCGAACGAACGTCCACGGGCGGGGTGTCCCGGTGGTGCGCTTGCGCCTGTGCGCCATCCCCGTGGCCCACATCCGCAGCCGTGCTTGCCGTGCGTCCCGTCCAACCCCACGACAGGATGACCACCGATGCCGGCGCTTGCCTTGCCCACCGCCCAGACGGCCACCCCGTACAGCTTTGGCCGGGATTTCGACGATCACGGCAATCTGGTGGCCCTGCCCCCGCGCCCGCTGGACCGGGCGGTCACCCGCGCGCCGCTGGAACGCTGGACGCCGCCGTCCCCCACGGTGGTGGGCATCGACCGCAGCCGCGACGCGCTCCTGACCGCGTTCGGCAAGGCGACGCTGGACGACCGCTATCTGCTCCCCGGTGAAAGCTATCAGGATCTGTTCGCCCGCGTGGCCGCGGCCTATGCCGACGATGCCGCCCACGCCCAGCGGATCTATGACGCCATGTCGCGGCTGTGGTTCATGCCGGCGACACCGGTTCTCAGCAACGGCGGCACCTCCCGCGGCCTGCCCATTTCATGCTTCCTCAACGCGGTGCCGGATTCGCTGGACGGCATCGTCGGCGTGTGGAACGAGAACGTGCGGCTGGCGTCCAACGGCGGCGGCATCGGCACCTATTGGGGCGGGGTGCGGTCCATCGGCGAGCCGGTGAAGGGCTGCGGCACCACCTCGGGCATCATCCCGTTCATCCGGGTGATGGACAGCCTGACGCTGGCCATCAGCCAGGGGTCGCTGCGCCGCGGGTCGGCGGCGGTCTATCTCGACATCCACCACCCGGAAATCGAGGAGTTTCTGGAGATCCGCAAGTCCTCGGGCGATTTCAACCGCAAGAGCCTGAACCTGCACCACGCCGTGGTCATCACCGATGCGTTCATGGAGGCGGTGCGCGGCGACACCCCCTTCCTCCTGAAAAGCCCCAAGACGGGGGAGGTGCTGAAATCGCTGAGCGCCCGCCAACTGTGGCAGAAGATCCTGGAAACCCGGCTGCAGACCGGCGAACCCTATCTGCTGTTCGGCGACACGGTGAACCGGGCGCTGCCCCGGCACCAGCGGGATCTGGGGCTGCGCGTCACCACCAGCAACCTGTGCAGCGAAATCACCCTGCCCACCGGCACCGACCATCTGGGCAACGAGCGCACGGCGGTGTGCTGCCTCGCCTCCCTCAATCTGGAAACCTGGGATCAGTGGAGCGGCGACGGCGCGCTGGTGGAGGATGTGCTGCGCTTCCTCGACAACGTGCTGACCCGCTTCATCGAAGACGCACCGGAGGGGATGGAGAGTGCGGTTTACTCGGCCATGCGTGAACGCTCGGTCGGGCTGGGGGTGATGGGGTTCCATTCGTTCCTGCAGGCGCGCGGCATTCCCTTTGAAAGCGCTTTGGCGAAATCGTGGAACCTGCGCTTCTTCCGCACCATCCGGCGGGCCGCCGACGCCGCGTCGGTGCGGCTGGCCGACGAGCGCGGCCCCTGCCCCGACGCCGCCGACCGCAACATCCGCGCCCGCTTCAGCCACAAGCTGGCCATCGCCCCCACCGCGTCCATCAGCATCATCTGCGGCGGCACCAGCGCCTGCATCGAACCGATCCCGGCCAACATCTACACCCACAAAACCCTGTCAGGGTCGATCTCGGTGCGCAACCCGCATCTGGAACGGCTGCTGGCCGGGCGCGGCGCCGACACGCCCGCGGTGTGGCAGTCGATCATCGAGCACGAAGGATCGGTGCAGCATCTGGACGTGCTGAGCGACGATGAAAAGGCGGTGTTCCGCACCGCGTTCGAAATCGACCAGCGGTGGATCGTGGATTTCGCCGCCGACCGCACCCCCTTTGTCTGCCAGAGCCAGTCGATCAACCTCTACCTGCCGGGCGACATCGACAAATGGGATCTGCACATGCTGCATTGGACCGCGTGGGAGCGGGGGCTGAAAAGCCTGTATTACTGCCGGTCCAAATCGGTGCAGCGCGCGGCCTTTGCCGGCGGCAACCGGGACCGCGGCGCCGATGCCGCCCCCGCCCGCACCGATTACGAAGAATGCCTGGCCTGCCAGTGAGCACCGGCAACGGACACCCCATCATGACCGCATCCCTTGCGCACATGGATCCGCGCGCCCTGATCGGCACGGGCCGTGTCGGGCTTCTCGACGCCTCCGGCGCCTACAATGTGGACCGCTACCCGTGGGCTTATGCCTATTGGAAAAAGCAGCAGCAGGTCCATTGGATGGGCGAGGAAGTGCCGCTGGGCGAGGACATCAAGGACTGGGCCTCCGCCCGCGTCAGCGACGGGGAACGGAACCTGCTGACGCAGATCTTCCGCTTCTTCACCCAGAGCGACGTGGAAGTGAGCGACAATTACCTGAAACGCTACATGCCGATCTTCCAGCCGCTGGAAGTGCAGATGATGATGGCCGCCTTCACCAACATGGAGACGGTGCACATCGACGCCTATGCCCTGCTGCTGACCACGCTGGGCATGCCGCAGACGGAATTCGCCGCCTTCCGCGACTATGCCGAGATGCGGGCCAAGGCCGATTACATGCACAGTTTCGGCACCGGCACGGTGGCCGACGTGTCGCGCACGCTGGCCATGTTCGGCGCCTTCACCGAGGGCATGGCCCTGTTCGCCAGCTTCGCCATGCTGCTGAACTTCCCCCGCCACAACAAGATGAAGGGGATGGGCCAGATCGTCACGTGGTCGGTGCGCGACGAGAGCCTGCATTGCGAGGGCATCATCCGCCTGTTTCACGAATGGAACCGCGAAACCGGCGCCCTGACGCCCGCGGTGCGCGACGACATCCTGGACGTTTGCCGCACCATGGTGGGGCTGGAGGAACGCTTCATCGAGCTGGCCTTCGCGCTCGGCCCCGTGGCGGGGATGCGGGCGGAGGATATCCGCGCGTACGTCCACTACATCGCCGACTGGCGCCTGACCCAGCTTCGCCTGCCCACACTCTACGGCTATTTCAAGCCGGTGGACGGCGGGTACGAGGCGGTGAAGCCCCATCCCCTGCCCTGGCTGGTGGAGATCCTGAACGGGGTGGAGCACGCCAACTTCTTCGAACAGCGCGCCACCGAATATTCCAAGGGCGCCAGCCGCGGCCAGTGGGACGGTCCGGACGGGGTGTGGGCCTCTTTCGACAAGCGGCGCGGGGGGTGATTGGGCTACCGCCCAAACCTGTTTGGGGGTGTCCCCCAAACCCCCTTTCTTTTTATCAATAAAAAAGGGGGAGGTTTGGAGGCGTCAGCCTCCAAGCGGGGCCGGGGCGGCAGCACCGCTTTACCGCCGCGTCAGCCCCAGCGCCGCCAACGCCACCACCTGCACCACGGCCAGCACCGCGAACGCCACCTGATACCCGTGAGCCAGCGCCAGCCGCTGGCCGGCGGCGTCCAGCAGGGCGAAGCCGTCGGCGTGGGTGCCGGCGGCGGCGGTGAAGACGATGGAAATCAGGCTGACGCACAGCGACCCGCCCAACTGCCGCCCGAAATTCATCGCCCCCGACGCCTGTGGCACGTCGGCGCGGTCCAGCCGGGCCAGCGATCCGGCGGTGGCCGAAGGCATGATGAGGCCCAGCCCCACCCGGCCCAGCAGAATCCACACCACCAGCCACGGCACCGCCGGCCCGGCGCCGGCCATGGCCAGCAGCCCGCAGGACAGGGCGAACAGCGCCGCCCCCAGCACCACCGGCACCGCCGGCGGCAGGCGGTCGGCCATGCGCCCGGCAAAGGGGAAGGTGGCGGCCATGGCCAGCCCCGCCGGCATCAGCACCAGCCCCGCCCCGCTGGGCGTCATCCCCAGCACCTGCTGCAGATAGAGCGGGATGAGGTAGGTGGAGGCGTACAGCCCGCCCCCCACCGCCACCGTCAGCAGAAAGCCGCCGACGAAGGGGGCGGAGCGGAACACCGCCAGTTTCAGCAGCGGCGCCTTGCACCGCATCTCCCACCCCAGGAAGGCGGCCAGCCCCACGGCCCCGGTCACCAGCCCGCCCTGCACCGCCGGGATGGTCCAGCCGATCTGCAGGCCGCGGGACAGCGCCCACAGCAGCACCGCCAGCGTGCCGGCCAGCAGCACCAGCCCCGCCACGTCCAGCGGGCGGGGCGGGGTTTCCGACGGGTGCCGCCCCGGCAGATGGGCCCGGGCCAGCGCCATGCCCATCAGGCAGAACGGCACCGCGGCCAGGAACGTGGCCCGCCACGACACCAGATCCACCAGCAATCCCCCCAGCACCGGGGCGGCGGCGGGCGACAGGATCACCCCCAGCCCATAGAGGCCGAAGCCCCGCCCCTGCTGCCCCGGCGGAAAGGCGTGGAACACCACCAGCATGCCCAGCGGCTGCACGATCCCCGCCGCCGCCCCCTGCAGCACCCGCGCGGCGATCAGCCAGCCCATGCCCGGCGCCACAGCCCCTATCACCGATCCCACGACGAACACCGCCATGGCGGCGATGTAGGTGGCGCGGATGCCGAACCGCTCCACGCTCCAGGCGCTGACCAGCATGGCGGTGGTCATGGCGGCCAGGAATCCGGTGACCAGCCATTGGATGGTCGGCTGGTCCACCGCGAACACCCCCATCAGCGGCGCCAGCGCCACGTTCAGGATGGTGGCCGCCATCACCACCGACGCGGTGCCGACGATGGCGGCGGCGGTGGCCTTCCAATCCGGGTGCTGGCGGGTGGCGTGTTCGTTGGCGGCGCTCACGGCTGACCCTCCCCGGTCTGGCCGTGCGCGGCATGGTCCACCCGGCGGCGGATGGACAGCAGCGCCCGTTCCATGGCCTCCAGATCCGTGTCGGTGACGTCGGCCAGCAGTTCGTGACGCAGGCCCATGGCGATGGCTTCGATCCGCGCCAGCACGGCGTGTGCGCGGGGAAGCAGGTGGATGCGGCGGCCCCGGCGGTCGTCGGGGCACAGCCGCCGCTCCACCCACCCGTCCGCCTCCAGCCGGTCGAGCAGGCGGACGAGCGTCGGCCCCTCCACCCCCAGATGCTCGGCCAGTTCCTTTTGCGCGATGCCCTCACCCAGCCGCTTCACCAGCACCAGAGCGCGCCATTTCGCCTGGCTCAGACCCAGCGGATGCAGCCGGCGGTCGAGCGCCAGCCGCCACGCCCGCGCGGTGTCCTGAAGCAGGATGCCGATGGTCCCGACCCGTCGTGCCCGTAAATCGCCGCTCATGGTGTGTCCGATATTGAAAGCTTCCTATTGAATAGCACGCTATCAATATCGGCCGGAACAGGCAAGGCGTGCGCCTTTGCGTCCGGCACGGCGCGCGGATTGACGCGCCGTGCGGCATGGTTCCGGTTCGGTTACGCCTCGGCCTTGGCCGGGGCCGGGCACGGCGGCATGCCGGACCGCGCGCAGCCCTCCAGATTGCCGGAGGCGGAACCGGGGGCCAGCCCGATCCAGGCGTTGACCGCATCGGCGTCGAAGCCGCAGCGGCGCTCCTCCCCCACCTGCATCAGCGGGCGGCGGATCAGCAGCGGGCGTTCGGTCAGGATGGCCAGTGCGGCATCGGCGTCCAGGGTTTCCGGCACCACCTCTCCCGCCTTTACCGCCGGGGCGGCGCGGTTGAACCAGTCGGCCACCGGGGCGGTGCCGAAGAAGGGACGCAGGCTGTCCGCCGTCCACGGTGCGGTCAGCAGATCGCGCACCTCCAGCCGGTGCCCGGCGTCTTCCAACAGGCGGCGCTGGCGGGCGTTGCCGGCGCAGCCGGGCTTTTCATAGAAGATCACGTCGGCCATGAAAGCATCCTCGGGTTACGGTGATGAAAAGAGCGGCGCGCGGGCCAGAAGATCGTCGGTCTGCTGGGTGATTTCCGCCTTCACCTTGGGGTCCAGCTTCTTCAGCCAGCGGGTGGGGATGCTCTCCAGGCCATAGGTGGCCCCGGCCAGCATGCCGGCCAGCGCCCCGGTGGTGTCAGCGTCGCCGCCCTGGTTCACCGTCTCCACCACGCAGCTTTCCACCGAATCGGTCTGGAAGTAATAATGCATCACCGTCTGCATGGTATCGACGATGAAGGCGGTGGACAGGCCGCGGTAGGGTTCGAACTTGAACGCCCGATGTTTGGCGACCAGCGCATTGACCTCCTCGCGCACGTCGCGCACGCCGCCGCCCAGGATCAGCCGCTGCACCATGGCCGCCAGCGCCAGCAGAGCGGCGTCGGCCAGCGGGTTGTTGTGGGTGATGTGACCCTGCTCGATGCTCCAGGACCGGCATGCCGCCTCGTCGCCCAGTGTTGCCAACACCACGGGCAGGTTGCGCATAGCCGCCCCGTTGCCGCCCAGATGCTCGCCCGGCGGCTCCTCCAGCGTGCCGTTCATGATGTAGCGGCGGATGCCGCGGCGGGTGGTGTCGCCCACGTCCACCGGCACACCTTTCAACCATATGGCGAATTCGTCAGCGGCGTTGCGCACGTCCCACGCCGGGGCCTTGAGGATGGCGCGGCCCAGGTGGATGGACATCTCGGTGTCGTCGGTCACCTGCCCCGCCGCCAGCCGCAGCCAGCCGCCGCCCTTGATGTGCTTGTGAACGCCGTGCTGGTGCGCGATCTCGCCCTTGGTCAGGAATTCCACCGTGGCGCCCAGGGCATCGCCGCAGGCAAGACCGAGATAGGCGCCGAGCGCACGGGAACGGATGGCGGGGTCGATCGTGGTCACGGGCTCTGACTTTCCATAAGCGCGGTCACAGCAGCGATACCGTCACACGGTAATCGCCGCCGACCACCAGATACTCCCCTTCCCCCTGGAAGGGGTAGCGGGGGATGATGTCGCGGAAGAAGACTATTTTCACAACGGGAACCTGCGCTTCAAGGATGTAGTCCCCGAACTGGCCGGCTATGTCGCGGTCGATGGAAAAGGAGCTGAGGTTGTTCAGGCGCAGCACCGCCGTGCGCTTGTCGGGGCGCGCGACGATGTGGTGTTCCTCGAAATTGTTGACGCCGCGGTAAAGGCGGATGGTCTGGGCCCGCGCCGGCATGGGCGCGCACGGCCACCCCCGCCGGATCCACCACTGGCAATATTCGTAGAGCAGGTCGAGCTGCAGGTGGATGTGGTTGTTGTGGAAGCGGGTGGAGTGCTTCTGCTCCGCATAGTGCTGCCACGCTTCCGACGCGAAGCGGCGGATCAGTTCGCCGTGATAGGTGGGCAACAGGCCGAAACGGCTTTCCACCCAGCCTTTCAGCACCGCCCCCTCGGCCGCGTTGGAATCGAACATCCACCCTTTGAGCAGGCGCAGGTAGCTGGCGCGGAACCGCCGCTTGCCGTCGGCTCCTTGCGAGCCTGAGAAATCGGCGTGCAGATCGAACGTCTCTTCCATGTAGCTCATGAAGAGATCGGCGGCGAAATCGGCGTCGGGCACCGCGTCCAGCCCGTCGAACAGGGAGGCGTGGGTGAAGCGGGTGCCGTGGATGCGCAGCGTGCGCGGCTGGTCGTTGAAATCGGTGGTGCACAGGATCTGGGCCGGGATGCCGACCCGGTTGGTGCGGTGTCCGCGCAGGGCCAGCGGTGAATCCGGGTCCACCACGCGCCCATGCACATCCCTGATCTCACCGCCGTCGGCCATCACCGGGAACCCCTGCCGTCCTGCCGATACCCATAACGAAAATACGGGTTCACGCCAAGTGTTTGCTGCAAATGCAAAAAACGGCAGCACCTGCTCAAAACCGCGCCAAATTCAAAAGGGTGTGCGCTCCGGGAAAAACATTGAAAAAAGCAGGGGAATTCTTCTGTGACAACGGATGTCACAGGGGAAGACGGGGATGGCTCGTGGCGACTATAGATTTCCTCATATTGCATCGCTGCTTTCCCAGGTTACATAGTGATAAGAGCCGCGAAGGCAGGATCGTCAGGGCGGCCAACAAATGATCACCCCCAAGGCAGGGCACGACAGCATGTGGCAGGTTCTGCGCGACATGGTGGCCCAGCCCCCTCCCCCCGCCGTCCCCGCGGCGGCGGATGCGGCGGCCAGGGCCGGGACGGCGTTCCAGCCCGCGGCAAAGGCCCACGGCACCGGGCCCCGCCGGCTGCGCGGCATCATGGAAGCGGGGGATGCCGTGCGGGCGGCCCGGCTGCTGCGCGGCACGCTCAACCCTGAGCGGGCGGGCGACCTGCTGGTGCTGCTGCACCCCTACCGCCGCCGGGTGCTGCTGCCGGCGGCCGGCGACCCGCGCCAGGGTCTGGCCGGGCAGTCGCCGGCCCGGCTCTACGACATCACTCTGCGGCAGGCGGCCCCGGTGCTGCTGGACGTGTTCCTGCCGGCCTGCCGCGACCACGTGATCGACCGCCTGGCCAGCGTCGGCGCCGTGGAGGTGCCAGCGGACGACGCCAGCCTGGCCAGCGTGATGGATGTGGTGGACGCCATGCGCACCATCGCCCGGTGCTTGCGCGGGGCCGGGCGCCCGCATCTGCTGGCGGTGGCGAACGCGGTGGAACTGGAAAGCCGCACGCTGGTGGCCAATGCCCTGCACGATGTGGAATCGAACCCCGGCCCCACCCATTACGTCACGGTGCTGTCCCAGGCGCTGATGCGGCTGGAGGCGCTGCGGCTGGTGCTGGAAACCATGGGGGCCAAGCCGTCGGTGCTGAACGGGGTGGCGTACGAATCCCGCCGGGTGGCGCGGCGGGCGTTGCGCCATGCCGCCGAGACCATCAACGCCTATGTGGACAACCGCGACCTGATCCGGCTGCGCGACAGCCTGACGGTGCTGGCGGCCATCGACAATCTGCTGGTTCTGGCCCTGCGCATCCTCGATGCCCTGCAGGACCGGGAGGAGGAGCCGACCCCCTTCGTCAAGGTCTCCGACGAAGCGGTGCTGGACGATTACCTGGATGCGGCCACCCGGCTGGCCCAGGCGCTGGTGGTTCTGGTGCGCGAAACCCTGACCTCCGCCGATTTTGACACGCTGCTGTTTGCGGCGCTGGTGCGCAAGATCAAGTGGCTGCACCGGTTCTGCACCCGGCTGGGCCACGCCCGCCGCCCGCCGGCCCTGGACGAGCTGGCCGATTTCCTGGTGCTGCAAAGCGCCATGCTGGCCCGGCGCGTGGGGGATTCGCTGGCGGATTCCCTGCTGCGCCACCCGCCCGACCGGGTGCAGGCGGCGCTGCTGGTGGAACGGGCGGCGGAGATCGCCGACCTGCTGCCCGACATGAACCGCACCCACGTGCGCGATGCGCTGCTGGTGCGGCTGCAGGCGGCGCGGGAAACCCTGGAATCGACCCTGGCCCGGTCGCTTCCCCCCGTACCGGACGGGGGGAAGGCGGGTCCGTAATCAGCCCCGGTTCTCAGCCCTGGTTCAGCGGCAGGGCGACGAAGCGCAGGTCGCCCTGGCGCTCGATCAGCAGCAGCACCGACTTGCGGTTCTGCTCACGGGCCTTCTGGACCTTGGCGGCCACGTCGGCGGGGGCCTTCACCTCTTCCTGGCTCAGCTCGATGATGACGTCGCCGGGGCGGATGCCCTTTTCCGCCGCGGGCGTGCCGCTCTGCACGTCGGTCACCAGCACGCCCTTCTGCTCCGGCTTCAGCTCGTACTGCTGGCGCAGGTCGGGGGTGATGCCGGTCAGCTTCAGACCCAGCAGGTCGGTGGTCTTGGGCGGCTGGGCCGGGGTCTGCTTCTTGTCGTCGGGCTGGTTGGTCAGCAGGCCGGATTCCTCCGCCGCTTCCAGCTCGCCCACCTTGACCTGCACGGTCTGGAGCTTGCCCTTGCGCCACACCTCGACGGGGGCGGCCTTGCCGATGGGGGTTTCGGCCACCACGCGCGGCAGGCGGCGCATCTCGCCGATCTCCTTGCCGTCGAACTTCAGCACCACGTCGCCGGCCAGGATGCCCGATTCCGCCGCCGGCCCGCCGGGGGTGACGGAGGCGACCAGCGCGCCCTTGTTGCCTTCCAGCCCCAGGCTCTCGGCGATTTCCGGGGTCACGCTCTGGATGCGCACACCCAGCCAGCCTCGGCGGGTGTGGCCGAATTCCTTGAGCTGGGCCACCACCGTGCGGGCGATGTTGGCCGGGATGGCGAAGCCGATGCCCACCGACCCGCCGGAGGGCGAGAAGATGGCGGTGTTGATGCCGATGACTTCCCCGTTCATGTTGAACATGGGGCCGCCGGAATTGCCGCGGTTGATGGCGGCGTCGGTCTGGAGGAAGTCGTCATAGGGGCCGGCGTTGATGTCGCGGGCGCGGGCGGAAATGATGCCCGCGGTCACCGTGCCGCCCAGCCCGAACGGGTTGCCGATGGCCAGAACCCAGTCGCCCACGCGCATGGCGTCGCTGTCGCCGAAGCCGACGGCGGTCAGCGGGTGGCTGGTCTTGATCTTCAGCAGCGCCAGATCGGTCTTGTTGTCGCGCCCGACCAGCTCGGCCTTGATGTTGGTGTCGTCATGCAGGATCACCGTGATCTCGTCGGCGTCCTGGATCACGTGGTTGTTGGTGACCACATAGCCGTTCACGGCGTCGATGATGAAGCCCGACCCCAGCGAGGTGGACTTGCGCTGCTGCTGCTGGTCCTGCGGCTGGCCACCGCCCCCCCCGCCGTGGCGGTCGAAGAAGTCCTTGAAAAACTCCTCGAACGGCGAGCCGGGCGGGAACTGCGGCAGTTCCGGGCGCTGGCCCTGCTGGCGCTGGGGGGCCGCCTGGGTGCTGGAGATGTTGACCACCGCCGGCAGCAGCTTTTCCGACAGGTCGGCGAAGCTGGCGGGGGCGGTGCGGGCCTGGGCCGCGGCGGGGACCAGCCCGGCGGGGGCGACGGTCAGCACCAAGGCTGTGGTGACGGACGCGGCCAGGAGCGACACCGTGCGGCGCCCGGCGCCGAGGCACCGACGAATCTCATTGGGATTGAGGCGATTCACTGAGGCTGTCTCCCTGTTCACGCTCTTATCCGGCGCCGCCGGTCCCGCCCTGTCTTCGGAGGAAAGCCCCGGCCCCGCGGGTCTGGGGCCGGAACGTGATCGGAACATTATGCGGAAACGAGTGTGGTGCAAAGATGGCATATGGGCCGAAGGCGGCCCGCCATACGCCCTATCCGCGCACCAGCCACACCGCCGCCACCCCCAGGACCGCAGCGGCCAGCCCGGCAGCCCGCAATTGTGATTCGGTCATGGTCAGCGCCTGCACGATCATGCGTTGCATCGGTCCGGGGAACAGGGCGTAGAGCACACCCTCGACCACCAGGACCAGCGCCAGCCCGGTCATAAGATCTTCCATGGCAATCCGGTCTCATAACGGCACCGCCGCCGTGGTTTCCCACGGCGGCGGCATCGTTTCGTCACGTCAGGGGGCCGGAGCCGGGGCCGGCGCGGCGGGAGCCGCCCCGCCCGTGGGCACGGGTGAATCGCGGAAGAAGCGGAAGAACGGGCTGTCGGGCGACAGGACATAGGTGGTGTCGCCCTTGCCCATGGTCTTCCGGTACGCTTCCAGCGAACGGTAGTAGGTGTAGAACTGCGTGTCGGAGGCCGTGGCATCGGCGATGATGCGCAGCGCCTGGTTGTCGCCCTCGCCGCGCAGCTTCTGGGCGTCGCGCTGGGCCTCGGCCAGCAGCACGGTGCGTTCGCGCTCGGCGCGCGAGCGGATCTGCTGCGACTGTTCCTGGCCCTGGGCGCGGGCCTCGGCGGCTTCGCGTTCGCGTTCGGAGCGCATGCGGGCGAAGATCGACTGGCTGGTCTCTTCCGGCAGGTCGGCGCGGCGGATGCGCACGTCCACGATCTCGATACCCAGATCCTGCGCCTCGGCGTTCACCTGGGCGCGGATGTCGTTCATCACGCGGGCGCGTTCCTCCGACAGCACGGCCAGCAGCGTCACGCTGCCCAGCACCCGGCGGAGCGCCGAGTTGACAATGCTGTTCATGCGGTTTTCCGCCCGCACCTCGTTGCTGACCGTCTGGTAGAAGCGCAACGGGTTGTGGATGCGGTAGCGGGCGAAGGCGTCCACGTCCAGACGCTTCTGGTCGGCCAGGATGACCTGTTCCACCGGCGGGTCCAGGTCCAGCACCCGGCGGTCCAGGATCACCACGTTCTGGATGAAGGGGATCTTGGCCTTCAGCCCCGGTTCCTTGATGACCCGGCGCGGCTCGCCGAACTGCAGCACCAGCGCCTGCTGGGTCTCGTTCACGGTGAAGAGGGAGGCGGAGGCCAGCACGGCCACGGCGATCAGCCCGATGCCGGCGGCGAAAAGGGAGCGGCTCATGTCAGGTTCCCTCCCTTACTTGGCCGCCGGAGCGGACGCCGGCGGCGCCAGCTGGTTCAGCGGCAGATAGGGCACCACGCCCTGCCCGGCGGCGGCCTTGCCGTCGATGATGATCTTGCGCGCCCCTTCCAGAACGCTTTCCATGGTTTCCAGATACATGCGCTGGCTGGTGACGTCCTTGGACAGGTTATAGGCTTCGTGGATCTTGGTGTAGCGGTCGGCGTCGCCCTGGGCCAGGCTCACCACCTGCTCGCGGTAGGCCGAGGCTTCCTGGATCAGCCGTTCCGCCTCGCCGCGGGCGCGGGGAATGATGTCGTTGCGGTAGGCTTCGGCCTCGTTGCGCAGGCGTTCGCGGTCGGAGCGGGCGCGCTGCACGTCGTTGAAGGCGTCGATGACCGGCGACGGCGGGTCGGCCTTTTGCAACTGCACCTGGGTGATCAGCACGCCCGACTGGTATTCGTCCAGCATGGCCTGCAGCAACTGCTTGGTGGCCTGCTCGGTCTGCTGGCGGGCCTCGGTCAGGGCGGGCTGCAGCTCGGTGCGGCCGATGACCTCGCGCATGGCGCTTTCGGCGGCCTTCTTCACGGTCGCTTCGGGGTCGCGGATCTTGAACAGGAACTCGCCCGCGTCCTTGATCTGCCAGAACACCGTGAAATCGATGTCGATGATGTTCTCGTCGCCGGTCAGCATCAGCGATTCGTCGGCGACGTCGCGGTCGCCGCGCCGCCCTTCGCCCGCCGAGCGGTACCCGATCTCGATGCGGTTCACGTTGGTGACCTTGGGCAGGTACACCGCCTCGATCGGCGCGGGCAGGTGATAGCGCAGGCCGGGTTCTTCCGTGCGGACCCACTGGCCGAAGCGCAGCACCACGCCCTGTTCGTCCGCACCCACGCGGTAGATGCCGCTGGCCAGCCAGATCAGGCCGATCACCAGCACCACCAGCCCGATCCCCCGCCCGCTGCCGAAGCCGCCGGGCATGACTCGTTTCAGCCGGTTCTGGCTGCGGCGCAGAAGCTCTTCAAGGTCGGGGGGCTGCGGGCCGCCCCCGCCGCCGCCGCCGCCCGATGGCCGGCCCCAGGGATTCTGGCCGCCGCCACCGCCGCCCGGCGGCGGTCCCCATGGGCCGCCCCCGCCACCGCCACCTTGATTCGTCCACGGCATTCCGCTTGTCCCCCTTACTCTTAGAACCCAACAGATCAGTGCTTTACCCACCCGGACGGATGGTCACGCCGGTGCCGGATATGTTTGCCAACACCGTCGTCCGCCCTATAGTGCATATCCCCACGGCGAGGCACCATACCGGCAGCTATCCGCCAATATCGGGAAGGGAGCGGAGTTTTCAACCATGGCGAAGGTCACTGAAGCTCAAGTTATCGAGGCCCTGAAGACCGTTGTGGACCCGGAACGCGGAGCGGACATCATCAGCCTGAACATGCTGTCGGGGCTGGTGGTGCGCGAAGGCAACGTCGCCTTCGCCATCGAGGTGGACCCCCGCCGCGGCGCCCAGGCCGAACCCATCCGCCATGCCGCGGAAAAGGCGGTGGACGCCGTTCCCGGCGTCACCTCGGTCACCGCGGTGCTGACCGCCCACCGGACCGCCCCGCCGCAACAGCCCGCCCCGCAGCCGGGCCACGGCCATCATCACGGCCATGGGCATGGCCACGGCCAGCCGCAGAAGGCGCTGGTGCCGGGGGTGAAGGCCATCGTCGCCGTCGCCTCGGGCAAGGGCGGGGTGGGCAAATCCACCACCGCGGCCAACCTGGCGCTGGCGCTGGCGGCCAATGGCCGCACCGTCGGGCTGCTGGACGCCGACATCTACGGCCCGTCCATGCCGCGCATGCTGGGCATCCAGGGCCGCCCCACCAGCCGCGACGGCCGCACCCTGGAGCCGATGGAGAACTACGGCGTCAAGGTCATGTCCATGGGCTTCATGGTGGACGAGGCCACGCCGATGATCTGGCGCGGGCCGATGGTCATGGGCGCGCTCCAGCAGATGCTGGGCGAGGTGAACTGGGGCGAGCTGGACGTGCTGGTGGTGGACATGCCGCCGGGCACCGGCGATGCCCAGCTCACCATGGCGCAGCAGGTGCCGCTGGCCGGAGCCGTCATCGTCTCCACCCCCCAGGACATCGCGTTGCTGGACGCCCGCAAGGGCATCAACATGTTCCGCAAGGTGGACGTGCCGGTTCTGGGCGTCATCGAGAACATGAGCTATTTCTGCTGTCCCAACTGTGGCCACCGCACCGACATCTTCAGCCACGGCGGGGCGCGGAAGGAGGCGGAGGCGTTCGGCGCCGATTTCCTGGGTGAAATCCCGCTGGACATCGCCATCCGCACCACCTCCGACGAAGGCCAGCCCATCGTGGTGTCGCAGCCGGACTCCGAGCACGCCCGCCAGTACCGCGCCATCGCCGAAAAGGTCTGGGAAAAGGTCGGCCCGGCCCGCAGCACCCCCGCCGCCCCCCGCATCGTGGTGGAGTGACCCCCCGTGGACATGAGCGTCGTCTATCTGGCTCTGGGCAGCAACATGGGTGACCGGGCCGCTTACCTGCGCGCCGCCATCGAGCGGCTGCAGCCCGGCGTGCGCATCGCCACCCTGTCCCCGGTGTACGAGACGGCGCCCATGTACGTCACGGACCAGCCCGCCTTCCTCAACATGGTCATCAAGGGGGAAACGGCCCTGCCGCCCCCCGCCCTGCTGGAACTGGCCAAGCGGGTGGAGGCGGACCTGGGACGGCGGGACGGCGGGCCGCGGTTCGGGCCGCGGCCCATCGACGTGGACATCCTGTTCTACGGCAACCTGTGCCTTCACACCCCCGATCTGGAGATCCCCCACCCGCGGCTGACCGAGCGCGCCTTCGTCCTGCGCCCGCTGGCCGACATGGGGGCGGGCAAGAAGGTTCACCCGGGATTGGGCCTGACGGTGGAGGAACTGTTGGGGCACCTGCCCGACGGCGGCGGGGTGGCGCTGTACAATCCCCGGCTCCCGGCCTGTGCGGCCGAGACCTACACCATCATCATCAAGGATTTCACCGCCCCCATCCGGCTGGGCGAGGTGCCGGGAAGCGCCCGGATCAGCCTGACGCTGGACGTGCTGCATCCGGGCCCGGGCTTCGCCGACGACATCGGCGCGGTCATGTCGTACGAGGACATCGTGGTCGGGCTGCGCCGTCTGTGCGCCGGCCTGCCCTTCCCGGCGGCGGCCGCCGACGCCGGGCGGCTGCTGGCCGACCGCACGCTGGATCTGTGCTGCGATTACCCGCGTGTGCGCCGGGTGCAGGTCCAGGCCCGGCTGACGCCCGAGGGCGCGGAGAAGAACGGTGGAAGTGACATCGTGTTTATGCGGCAGCGCAGCACGTAATTCCTTGTTCACATCATGGTCACTTTTCAGCTTCCTGCCAGAGGTTATAGCCGATGATTTACCCACGAAAGGATAAGTGACACGGCATCTGTCTTTGATTTACATTGCCCCCATCACACCGCATACGAGGACTGGCATCAAAAACCGCCGATACTGACACACCTCACAACGCCGGGAGGGTACGATGGAACACAGGTTTGAACCGACGTTGGCCGAATTGCTGAGCGACCCGATGGTCATGATCGTGATGCACCGTGACGGCTATGACCCCGATGGCGTTCTGCAGCTTTTCCGTGAGGTGCGCCATAACATGACTCTGCAGCAGCAAAAGCCGGAGGCCGAGGCGATCGCCGCCTGAAGGACATGGCGCAAATTCAAGGGAGCGGTGCCGGAAACGGCACATGCAGGCATGACAACTCCAACAGGTACAGGGAAGAGCGGATAAGGCGCCGGCCTTTTCCGCTCTTTTTTGCTCCAGCATTCCCTTCTTGTCTGGGGCATGGCTGCGGAGACGCACCATGGGCCAGCCACGCTGATCTTAATTTATCACTTTGCCAGGGTGGCTTTTGCGGCATCTACAAAGTAATGAATATATTCATTGAATTTCTTCTCCACTTTCTCTGGAGGAACGAAGGAGCACCCTTTGTCTGCTCTGTCTATGTTGACCGATGTTGGAATAAAAGATTTATTGAAATGAATAAACTCCCTCACCCATACTTTTGTTCCAATAATTTTTCTTGTTCCGCCCAGCTTAATGGTTGCCACCCAGCCTTGACTTTCAGGAGAAAATTTTTCAATTTCCATATCTTTATAGTCCGACAATGGGCACCCAATGGTCAGCAATTTATCGCCAGTATAACTAACAAATTGCTTGAGGCTGTTCTCATTTGGAGCCGCATGGGCTGTTGATGCCACGCTGGCAAAAGCAAAAATTAACGATGCAAAAAATTTCAATCTAAGCATTTTTTTCCCTTTCTCATTACATTGCAAAGAAATAAACAAGCAATTTTGAGTGATATTGCATTTTAATTAACAAAATTCAATCGAAGATAGAAAAATTCAACGTTTGCAAGAAAATACTCTATTTCCTGATCATATCATGATTGCGGCCTTTTTCTAAAGGAATAATTATGGAAAACTTCTTTCAAGCAATATTGCTATAAATATCCTTTCAGCATGGTTGGTTATGAGAATTTATTGAGGATACGGGCATCGCCAACTTGCATACATTTGCGCGTATTGATCTGTGTTATGCAGGCAGCACATCCTCATCGGCTTTCCTTAAGACTCCCTGCTTTCCACATACCAGAACGCATAGCGCCCCCACCGCATCGGTGCTGGAATCCGCACGGCGGGATTGCTAACCTTGCCGCCGTTGCCGGGCAAACGGTCATATCGTTACCCTTTGGCCCCCGTGTCAGTCCGATCCTTCGTCTTTTGAGGTAGACCCATGCCGCATTACCGTTCCCGCACTTCCACGCACGGCCGCAACATGGCGGGCGCCCGCGGCCTGTGGCGCGCAACGGGCATGAAGGACGGCGATTTCGGCAAGCCGATCATCGCCGTCGCCAATTCCTTCACGCAGTTCGTCCCCGGCCACGTCCACCTGAAGGATCTGGGCCAGCTCGTCGCCCGCGAGATCGAGAAGGCCGGCGGTGTCGCCAAGGAATTCAACACCATCGCCATCGACGACGGCATCGCCATGGGCCATGACGGCATGCTCTACAGCCTGCCGTCGCGCGAACTGATCGCCGACGCGGTGGAATACATGGTCAATGCCCACTGCGCCGACGCGCTGGTGTGCATCTCCAACTGCGACAAGATCACCCCCGGCATGCTGATGGCCGCCCTGCGCCTCAACATCCCCACCGTGTTCGTGTCCGGCGGCCCGATGGAAGCCGGCAAGGTGGACTGGCGCGGCAAGACCCGTGCGGTGGATCTGATCGACGCCATGGTCGCCGCCGCCGACCCCACGGTCAGCGATGAAGAGACGGCGCGGATGGAGCGCAGCGCCTGCCCCACCTGCGGCTCGTGCTCGGGCATGTTCACCGCCAATTCCATGAACTGCCTGACCGAGGCTTTGGGCCTGTCGCTGCCGGGGAACGGCACCATCGTCGCCACCCACGCCGACCGCAAGGAGCTGTTCCTGGCCGCGGGCCGCGTGGCGGTGGACCTCTGCCGCCGCTGGTACGAGCAGGAGGACGCCACCGCCCTGCCCCGCGGCATCGCCACGTTCGAGGCGTTCGAGAACGCCATGACCCTGGACATCGCCATGGGCGGGTCCACCAACACCGTGCTGCACCTGCTGGCCGCCGCCCAGGAAGGCGGGGTGGACTTCACCATGAAGGACATCGACCGGCTGTCGCGCCGCGTGCCCAACGTGTGCAAGGTGGCCCCCGCCGTCTCCGACGTGCACATCGAGGACGTGCACCGGGCCGGCGGCATCTTCGGCATCCTGGGCGAACTGGACCGCGCCGGGCTGCTGAACCGCACCGTGCCCACCGTCCACGCCCCCACCCTGGGCGATGCGCTCGACCGCTGGGACGTGACCCGCACCGCGGACGAGAGCGTCCACACCCTGTACAAGGCCGCCCCCGGCGGCGTGCCGACCATCGAGCCCTTCTCCCAGGGCATGCGGTGGGACGATCTGGATCTCGACCGTGAAAAGGGCGTGATCCGCCGTGTGGAGAACGCCTTCAGCAAGGACGGCGGTCTGGCGGTGCTGTTCGGCAATCTGGCGGAAAACGGCTGCATCGTGAAGACGGCGGGCGTCGATGCCTCCATCCTCACCTTCGCCGGACCGGCCCGCGTGTTCGAAAGCCAGGACGCAGCGGTGGCCGCCATTCTGGGCGACAAGGTTCAGGCCGGCGACGTGGTGGTCATCCGCTACGAAGGGCCGCGCGGCGGGCCGGGCATGCAGGAAATGCTCTACCCCACCAGCTATTTGAAGTCCAAGGGGCTGGGCAAGCAGTGCGCGCTGATCACCGACGGGCGCTTTTCGGGCGGCACGGCGGGCCTGTCCATCGGGCACGCCTCGCCGGAAGCGGCGGACGGCGGGGCCATCGGGCTGGTCGAGGAGGGGGACCGCATCGAGATCGACATCCCCAACCGCGTCATCCGCGTCGCCGTCGGCGACGAGGAGCTGCAGCGCCGCCGCGATGCCATGAACGCCAGGGGGGCGGATGCGTGGAAGCCTGCGGGCCGCAACCGGGTGGTGTCCCCGGCCCTGCGCGCTTATGCCGCACTGACCACCAGCGCCGACCGCGGCGCGGTGCGCGACGTGTCGCAGGTGGAAAATCTGGCGCTCCGCCGTTGAGCCTTCCGGCGCAATAACGGCAGAATCGGTGCACACGGCGTCCGGCGGTTCTCACCGCCGGACGTTGCCGTGTCTGGGGCCGGGCAAAAAGTAAGGCTGCACCCTTCATACTTTCGCATGCGATTCCGCGACTTTCTACCGGCAATGCACCGGTCCGATGTCTCGAACGCTATAAAAAATCCATTACATGCCCTAATATGCATTGAGACCGCTTCGGGCGGGCGGGTATGGAGTGTCCGATGACACTGGCAGGGGCAGGACCAAACGGAGCGATCCACAAGCAGACGGCCAGCCGCAAGCTGCTGACGGTGCTGTTCGCCGACATCGTTGAATCCACCCGTCTGGTGTCGGGCCGCGACCCCGAAGACGCCGATCAGACCCTTCGCGCCATCCTGGCCCCAGTCGTCGATTCGATTCACCGTTACGGCGGCACCGTGGCCCAGATGCTGGGCGACGGGGTTATGGCCGTGTTCGGCGCCCCGGTGGCGCTGGAGGATCACGCGCTGCGCGCCTGTCTGGCCGCCCAGGACATCGCCGCCAACAGCCTCATCACGCCGGGCGGCGGGCCTGCGTTACGGTTCTCCATGCGAGTCGGCGTGGCGTCGGGCGAGGTGGTTGCCCAGGTGGTGGAAACCGGCATGTGGACCGATTACCGCACCGTCGGCGAAACCGTTCACTTGGCCGCCAAGCTTCAGCAGCGGGCGATTCCCGGCCAGATCCTGCTGAGCCGCGACGTGGTGGATCTGGTGCCCGTCGGTCTGCGGGTGGTGCCGGCGGGGCGGTTCGCGCTGGCCGGCGCGGCACGGCCCCAGCCGGTCTATGCCCTGCAGGCGGTGCAGGCCGGGCGGCGGACGGCCATGGACCTGCTGTGGTCGCGCCCCGGCCCCTTCGTGGGGCGGCAGCGGGAGCTGAACAGCCTGATCGCGGGTCTGGCATCCGCCGAGCAGGGCCGCGGCGCCGTCACCCTGATCGAGGGGGAAGCCGGCATCGGCAAATCCCGGCTGGTCAGCGAGATGCTGCGCACCGGCGACATGGCGCGCCGCCATGTGCTGCATTGGCCCCAGCAACCCATCCGCTCCATGGGGGAACCCGATGATCTGGAGCGGGTGGCCCGTGGCCTGATCGCCCTGACCGACGGCCGGACGGAAGAGGCCGGGCGGGTGTGGCTGGCCGCCGCCGCCGCCCGGCGGGCCGGGGATCTGGCGGGTGTGGCGGTTCAGGATTTGCTGGGGATGGCGGCCGCCGACCCGGTGTGGTCCGGCCTGCCCCCGGCGGAACGGCTGTCGCTGGCCGTCGATGGGCTGGTGGGAACGCTGGAGGCGCTGGCCGAGACGCGGCCCTTGCTGATTCTGGTCGAGGACGTGCATTGGGCCGGCACCGGCATTGCCCGTCTGCTGGACGCGCTGACGCCGGTGACCGGACGGGCGCCCATCCATGTGACCGTCACCTCCCGCCCGGAACCGGGGCCGTGGCGTCCGGCCCCGGAAACCCGCCGCATCCGGCTGGACACGCTGGGGGAAACGGCGGTTCAGACCTATCTCGACCGGACGCTGGGCACCGACCCGTCGCTGGCGGAATTGAAGGCCATGGTCGCCAGCCGCGGCCAGGGCATTCCGCTCTATCTGATCGAATCCCTGCGCGTGCTGGTGGACAGCGGCGCCATCGAAGGGCACAGCGGGCGTTACCGCCGGTCGGGGCGGGTGGAGCGCATCGAGCTGCCGCCGTCGGTCCGCGGCCTGCTGTCCAGCCGGATCGAGGCATTGCCCGGCGCGCTTCAGCACCTGCTGCTGAAGGCGGCGGCCATCGGCCCGACCGTCGATGTGGATCTTCTGCGCGATCTGGCGGACATCCCCGCCGATGCGGTCACCACCGCCCTGACGGATCTTGAGGAGGCGGGTTTCGTCCACCGCACCCGCCTGATTCCCAACCTGGAGTACGGCTTCCGCCACGCGCTGGTGCAGGAGGTGGCGTACAGCCAATTGACCCGCGAGCAGCGGCGGGACTGGCACAGCCGCATCGTCCAGGCGCTGCGGCGGCGGCGCGACCACGACCTGCCGGGACGGCTCGACCTGCTGGCCCACCATGCGTTCCAGGCCGGCAACTGGCCGATGGCCTATGCCTATGGGCTGAGAGCCGGGCGGCGGGCCGAGCGGCGCTCGAAACCCGACGCCGCCAGCCGGTTCTACACCGATGCCCTGGCCGCCCTGGAGCACCTGGAGCCGTCGCGGCGGGTGCTGCTGCGCCGCATCGACCTGTCCATCGCCCTGACCCGCGCCATGCTGCCCCGCGGTATCCGCCAGGGAGAGGAGCATCTGCGCCAGGCCGGCGAACTGGCGGCCCAGGCCGGCGACCCGGTGCGGGTGGCGCGGGCGGCGTCGGTCCACGCGTCCTATCTGTGGTCCCACGGCGACCTCGACGAGGCGGTGCGCCTCAGCCGCTCCGGGCTGGCGGCGCTGGGGACGCGGGATTGCGCGGAGACGCGCATCCAGCTTCTGATCCGCATGGCCGGATTCCTGACCGACCAGGGCGAATTCCGCGAGGCGCGCGACGCGCTGATGGCGGCGGACTCCATGATCCCCCCCGAACGGCTGTACGATCATTTCGGCATGGCCATCGCCGGATCGGTGGGGGCGAAGGCGCTGCTGGGCCGTGTGCTGGCCGAACTGGGGGACGAGGCCGGGGCGCTGCGCACCGCCGAGCAGGCCTATGCCATCGCCGAGGACAGCCGGCATGTGTTCTCCAAGGTGATCGCCGGGGTCTATTTCGGCTGGACCCTGCTGATTCTGGGCCAGCCGCGCCCGGCCTTGCCGATTCTGGAAGACACGCTGGGCATCTGTGCCGCCATCCGCTCGCCCCTGCACGTTCCCAAGCTGCTGGGCAGTTCCGGCTATGCCCACGCCCTGCTGGGCGATACCGACACCGGCCTGCCGCTGCTGAAGCGCAGCCTGGAGATCTACCGCAGCAACGGGCTGCGGCTGTACACCCGTCAGGTGCAATTGTGGCAGGCCCGCGCCCTGCTGCTGGCCGGTCAGCCGGCCACCGCCCTGTCGGAGGCCCGCACCGCCCTGGCCGACGCCCGCGACACCCGCCAGCGGGGGTACGAGGCGTGGGCGACGTGGCTGGTGGCCGAATCCTCCCTGGCCCTGACCCGCGACCCCGGCACCACCCGCCGCCACGCCCGCCGGGCGCGGACCATGGCGGATTCGTGCGGCATGACCCTGCTGTCCGCCTTGTGCGACACCACCATCGCCCGTGCCGCCGAACAGCCGGCGGAGAGCGGGGAGCCGAAGGCCGTGCGGGTGGGCGCGCGGCGCTGAAAAAGGCCACGCGGACAAAAAGACGCGTATCCCTTTGGGCGGAAAATCATCGCGTGTATCATGTCGGGCTTTTCGTCTTGTTCAGGAGCCGGCACCGTGCCCATCCGTTGGCTGCATCTGTCCGATTGCCATGTGGGGTCGCAAGAGTACGGCGCACATAAACTTTTCAAGGAAACCGCCGCCTTCGTGCGGCAGCGGCGGGAAACAACCGGGTGGGAACCGGATCTGGTTTTCCTGACCGGCGATATCGCCTACAGCGGACAGGCCGACCAGTACGAGCAAGCCAAGGCGGAGTTGTTGGCTCCGCTGGACGAGGCATTGGGCGGGACGCTCACCTGACGTCACCGTACAAATGGTCCCCCGATAACGAGGAAATGCAGCCGGACCACCTCCATCAATCGGCGCGCGTTGCTGCCAGCGATTGGTTCTGGTTCCCCCTGCCGGGCCGGGAGACGGCAAAGAAGCCAAGCCAAGTGCCGTCCTGGCTGGAAAAGGGTCGTAACATTCCGCCCACTCCGACGGTCCCGGATGGTTATAAAATCATCGACACGGCGTTCCTCGATGCCCAGGCCGGCGAGTCTTCACGGGATACCGTGCTGAATTAATTCAACGGTACGATGCCCGTCTTCTCGACGGCTCTTTCTCCCCACGTGGCCCGGCGCAAGGTGGTGGGCGGCATCGTTCAGCATCTGGGGCGGTGGATACGGCGCCGAAGCCCTATGCGGTGCTGCTGCAGGGGGCTGGGGGTGAAGGGAAAAGCACGGTCTTTTTCCAGGTCATCGAACGGCTTGTGCGGGAGCGCGGGTGGCGGGTGCTGTGGCGGCAAGCCGAGGCGGCGGGCATCACGCCGGAACAGGCGCTTGCCCTGCCCCGCGAGGAGGGACGCCCCTGGCTGATTGCGGTGGACGATGCCGACATACGGGCGGAAACATTCCTCGCCGCCGCCAAGGCGCTGTACGAGGCGCAGCGCACGGACGTGCATTTCCTGCTGGCGGCACGGGCCACCGACTGGTCGGCGTATTTCCCCAATGATACCCCGTGGCGGACCGTCACCGAATTCCGCAGGGAGGTGATGAACGGGCTGACCCCCGCCGATGCCACCGATATCGTGCGGACATGGCGGGCGTTCGGGGAAGATGGGCTTGGTGCCGCGCTGGCCGGGCTGGACGACGATACGGCGGCGAGAAGGCTGGTGAACGAGGCGGTGCGGGAAGCCAGAGATCCGCGCAACGGTGCCTTTCTCGGCGCCATGCTGCGGGTGCGTTTCGGTGAAGGGTTGAAGGAATACGTCCGCCGTTTGATGCTGCCGCTGCGCAACCGCCCGGCACCGGGGGGCACCCTGCTCGATGCCTATGCCTGCATTGCCGGGATGCACGCGGAAAACCTGCTGTTCCTGTCCAAACCCGTGCTGGCGGCAACGCTGGGCTGTGACGAGCAGACCTTGGACCGGGAGGTCATCCGCCCGCTGGTCATGGAAGCCATGGCCGACCAGGGGGGCCGTTACGTCTTCACCCGCCACCGCGCCATCGCCGAGACGGCCATGGCAATTCTGCGTGAGGAACGGTGGATCGACGACCCCGACGGCATCTTCCCCCGGCTGGCGGCGACGGCAATACGGGCGTTCAAAGACAGGCGTTTTACCGTCCCTGATATCCAGGCTTGGACGTTCGGCATGGCAAAGACACTTCTGCCCCACGCCCCCGCCCTTGCCGTGCGTGTCGCGCAGGCCGTGGCGGAGGCCGAACCGGGGAACATGCAGTCCGTTACCAACCTCGCCCAAACCCTGCGGCATGCCGAGCGGGCCGGGGACGGGGCGGCGTTTCTGGCCCGTCGGCGGGAAGACTTCACCAACCACAGGGATTTCCGCGGCTATCTGTACGAATGGAGCGCCGCCGCGGGGTCTGCCGGTGATCACGCCCTGGACGTCTGGCTTGCCGGCCTGTCGCTGGCCGATCGGTCTGCCCTGCCACCGCCGACCAACAAAGATGCCATTCTGGCTCTGGCCGGGCTTGGGGTGGCTTGTCAGGCGGTGTACGCAGACACGCAGGATCGGGATTTTCTCACCGCCCGTGGGGCCTGCGGGCAAATGGGGCTGCTGTTGCACGCCGATGACCGCACGAATGGCTATTTCCAAAAGCACCGCACCGAATCCGCCGCCGCCGATGTGAAGGACATGACGCCGGCGCTGGCGGTGGCCGCCATCAAAAAGGCGGTGGCGAAGGCGCACGACCTCTGTGACGATCCCATCGCCGAAGAGTTGTCGGATCGCTTGGGCGATGCGTGGAAGCTGTCGTACACTGGGCTGACCAGGGCGCTCACCGGGCCGGCACCGCCGTCCCGCCCACGGCGCTGAGCGTCACCACCCAGCGGAGCCTTTTTTCCCCATGCCCCCCTCCCCCACCGCCGCCCCGCGCCCGCGGGATGGTGCCGCGCTGGCCTGTCTCGTGGCCGGGGCGCTGGCCATTGCGCTGGGGCCGATCCTGGTCAGGCTCAGCGACCTGCACCCGGTGGCAACCGCCTTTTACCGGCTGATCATCGCCCTGCCCTTCTTCTGGGCCGGGCTGCACGCCGAACGGCGGGCGGGGGCACCGCCGGTCACCGGGCGGGAGGTGGCGCTGATGGTGCTGGCCGGCGCCATGCTGGCCGGGGATCTGGCGCTGTGGCACCTGTCCATCACCATGACCTCGGTCGCCAACGCCACGCTGTTCAACAATTGCGCCCCGGTGTTCGTCGCCCTGTTCGGCTGGCTGCTGTTCCGCGAACGGGTGAGCGGCGGGCTGGTGGCCGCGCTGGCGGTGGCGCTGGCCGGCATGGGGCTGCTGATCGGCGGCAACGCGGTGCAGGACGGGGCGGCGGGGGCGGCGGGAGATTGGCGCGGCGATGCCCTGGCCATCAGCACCGGGGCGTTCTACGCCGTCTATCTGATGGTGCTGACCCGGCTGCGCCAATCCCTGTCCACCACCCGCATCATGGCCGGCACCACCGCCGCCGCCGCCGTGCTGCTGCTGGGGGCGGCGGCGGTGGAGGGCGGCCCGCTGGTGCCCGCCGGGCTGCACGGCTGGGGCGTGGTGCTGGCGTTGGGCATCGTGTGCCATGTGGTGGGGCAGAGCCTGATCACCTCGGCCCTGGCCCATCTGCCGGTGACCTTTTCGTCCATTGGGCTGCTGGTGCAGCCGGTGGGGGCGGCGGCGCTGGCGTGGCTGCTGCTGGGGGAAGCGCTGGGCGCGGTGCAATGGTTGGGCGGCGGGCTGGCGCTGGCCGGCATCACCCTGGCCCGCCGCGCCACGGCGGGATCAAGGGGTGCTGGGCAGAAAGATGTCGCTGAGGGCCACGCTTCGCGTTAAGTAAGGCCCATGGACACCGACAGCGCCTTCGACATCTATCTCGTCACCGCCCCCGGTTTGGAATCCGTGCTGTGCGCGGAGGCCGCCGCCCGCGGCTTCGCCAACCCCACCGCCGGCAAGGGCGGCGTGACCGTCACCGGCGGCTGGCCGGAGGTGTGGCGGGCCAATCTGGAGCTGCGCGGTGCTGTGCGGGTGCTGGCCCGCATCGGCGCCTTCCGCGCCTTCCATCTGGCCCAGCTCGACAAGCGGGCGCGCAAGGTGGCGTGGGGCGAGGTGCTGCGCCCGGACGTGCCGGTGAAGGTGGAGGCGGCGTGCAAGGGCTCGCGCATCTATCACGCCGGGGCGGCGGCGCAGCGCATCGAGCGGGCCATCGCCGAGGAGCTGGGCGCCCCCATCAGCGCCGAGGCCAGCATCGTGGTCAAGGCCCGCATCGACGACGACCTGTGCACCCTCAGCGTCGATACCTCGGGCGAATCCCTGCACAAGCGCGGCCACAAGGAGGGGGTGAACAAGGCCCCCATGCGCGAGACCATGGCCGCCCTGTTCCTGCGCCAGTGCGGGTACGACGGGCGCGAGCCGGTGGTCGATCCCATGTGCGGGTCGGGAACCTTCGTCATCGAAGCGGCGGAGATGGCCGCCGGCCTCCATCCGGGCCGCACCCGTGCCTTTGCCTTTGAAACGCTCGCCACCTTCGACCCGGCGGCGTGGGCGGCCCTGCGCGGGGTGGAGCCCGGCCCCCGGCCCGCCGTGCGTTTTTACGGCAGCGACCGCGATGCCGGGGCCGTGGCCATGAGCCGGGCCAACGCCGTGCGGGCCGGCATCGCCGATCTGACCGATTTCCAGCAGCACGCGGTCAGCGATCTGACCCCGCCCGACGGGCCGCCGGGTCTGGTCATCGTCAACCCGCCCTATGGCGACCGCATCGGGGACAAGAAGAGCCTGTTCCCGCTGTACCATGCCCTGGGCCAAACGCTGTCGGCCCGGTTCGCCGGATGGCGCGCCGGGTTGATCACCAACGAAGCCCCGCTGGCCAAGGCCACGGGCTTGCCCTTTGCACCGCCGTCCGCGCCGGTGTCCCACGGGGGGCTGCGCGTGACGCTGTTCCAGACCGGCCCGCTTCCGGGGTGAGGAATGGCGGAAAAGGGCGGCGGATTATTTCCCGTCCGCCGCCTTGAAATAGTGCAGCACCAGGACGCGCAGGGCACCGGCCAGCGACGCCGAACCCCGGCGGCCGTCCACCTCGGCGCACAGTTCCTCCACCGTCATCCGTTCGCGGCGGGCGATATCGGCCAGCCCTTCCCACACCGCGGTTTCCAGCGTCACCCGCAGGCGCCGGCTGCCGCAACGGACCGTGCGGGAAATCACCATGGGCCAGGGGATGATGACCGCGGATTCCGGCTGCGGAGAATCCGGCGGCACGTCGGTGGCCGGCTTTATTCTCTGCTGGATGGGCATCGCTGAAAACCTCCCGGAATGGACGCGCCCGTCGCGCCGTCTTGGTGCCATTACGCCCTTTTTCAGCCGTACAGGGCAGTGAAGAACTTCACTGCGCGACCGGAACATTCATGCCAGGGTATGTAGCCATGAAGCGCCCCACCAGAAACGGGCCGCCCCGTCTCAACGCTCCCCGCCCTGCCCCTTACGTTTGAAAACCCTGCCCCTTACGTTTGAAAACAAAGGTGTACCGATGACCACGATGATTTCCCATGCCTCCCTGATCCGTGGCGCCGATGGCCGCCTGTTCGCGGTCACCACCCAAGGTGTGGTGGAGGTGCCGGAGTCGGCCTCGGGCGGGACGCCGGCCATCATGCGTGCCGGCGACCGCGGCACCTTCGACACCGCCGATCACGCTGCCAGCCGTTCGTTCATCACGCCGGGGGCGTGACGGGCGGCCGCACCGGATGCAGGGCTGCGGGCGGGCTGCATACCCCCCTACCCCACCCCACCCACCCGTGGCCCTGCATGCTTTTGGACCTCCCTTTCGGATTCCCCATGACGGACCTGCCCATACCGGAGTGAGCCGGAATGCCTTTCGACCATCTGTCCGCACCCGACGTCCGTGCGCCCAAAATCCATGTCAGCGGCACCCACCGCACCACCAGCCCCGATGCTACGCTGGCCCGCGTGGCACCGCTGTTTCCGGTGATGGGGATCACACGGGTCGCCAACGTGACCGGGCTGGACAAGGTGGGGATTCCGGTGGTGATGGTCACACGGCCCAACGCCCGTTCGGTGGCCGTGTCCCAGGGAAAAGGCGCCACGCTGGAAGCGGCCAAGGCGTCGGGTGTGATGGAATCGGTGGAATCCTACCACGCCGAACGGATCACCCTGCCCGTCAAATTCGCCAGCTACGAGGATCTGCGGTGGAGCCACCGGGTGGTGGACGTCACCCGCCTGCCCCGGCTGGCCGGCAGCCGCTTTTCTCCCCACACACCCATGCTGTGGATCGAGGGCACCGATCTGATGAGCGGTGAGCCGGCGCTGGTCCCCTATGAAATGGTGTCGATGAACTATACCCTGCCGCTTCCCCCCGGCAGCGGCGCCTTCATCGCCAGTTCCAACGGCCTTGCTTCGGGCAATCACCGGCTGGAAGCCATCACCCACGCCCTGAACGAGGTGGTGGAGCGCGATGCCCTGACCCTGTGGCATCAGCGTGGTCCCGAGGCGCGGTCCGCCCGCCGGCTGGATCTGTCCACCGTCACCGATCCCCTGTGCCGTGGGCTGCTCCTGCGCTTCGAAGCCGCTGGCGTGGAGGTGGCGGCGTGGGATCTGACCACCGACACCGGCCTGCCCACCTTTCTGGTGCGGGTGGTCGAGGGAGATGCGGGGCTGGCCAACACCATCCGCCCGGCCACAGGCTCAGGCACCCACACGGCGCGCGAGGTGGCCCTGTCCCGCGCCCTGACCGAAGCGGCACAGAGCCGGCTGACCTTCATTTCCGGCGCGCGGGACGACATGGCGCGCGACGAATACGCAGCCCACCTGTCCCCGGACCTGCGTGAGCGCTGGCGGCGGGAGGCGGCGGCACCTGGGACGCTGGATTTCGCCCACGTCCCCAGCGCTCCCGCCGATACCCTGGACGCCGACCTGAACCACCAGATCGCCCGTCTGCAGGCCGTGGGCATCGCTGAAGCGGTGGCCGTCGATCTCACCAAACCGGAATTCGGCATTCCCGTGGTGCGGGTCATCGTACCGGGGCTGGAAGGGGTGGACCATTCCCCCGACTACCTGCTGGGCGCCCGCGCCCGTGCCGTCGTCACGGACGCCGCCGTCCTCCCGAATCCTTCGGGTGCTTATTGAAGCGCCTGAAGGCTTTTGAGGTTTTGGTTTTCCGTGTGATTCACGCTTCAAACAATTCCGTGTGAACCGATCACACCCCAACGAACCGGTCACGCGCTCAGGAACCGCCCCGATGATCATGCCATCCCTGTTCCACGCCGTCCCCACCCCCGCCGCGCTCCCCGCCGGCCTGGACGCCGCAGCCGGCACCGAAGCCGTGATCTTCCTCGGTCCCTCGCTGGCGCGGTCAAAAGCCGAACGGGAATTGGACGCCATCTACCGGCCGCCCGTGGCCCAGGGGGACGTGACCCGCGCGCTTGCCCTGCGCCCGCGGGCCATCGGCATCATCGACGGCTATTTCGAATGCGTACCCGCGGTCTGGCACAAGGAGATCCTGCACGCGCTGAGCCAGGGAGTGGCCGTGTTCGGGGCCGCCAGCATGGGCGCCCTGCGCGCCGCCGAGCTGCACCCATTCGGTATGACCGGCGTCGGCGCCGTGTTCGAAGCCTACCGCGACGGCCGGCTGGAAGACGACGATGAGGTGGCCGTCACCCACGGCCCGGCGGAACTGGGCTATCCCGTGCTGTCGGAGGCCATGGTCAACATGCGCCGCACCATCGCCGACGCCGCCGCCGACCGCTGCATCAGCCCCGGCACCTCCATCCGTCTGGAAGCCCTGGCCAAGGAACTGCCGTACCGGGAACGCACCTATGGCCGGCTGCTGGCCATCGCCGCCGAGGTGGGCGAGGATCCGGCGGAACTGGCCCGCTTCAAATCCTGGCTTCCCACCGGACGGCACGACCAGAAGGAAGAGGACGCCCGCCTGATGCTGCGGACCATCCGCCGCTGGCTGAACCAGGAAAACCGGGCCGGCGATATCCGTTTCCATTTCGAGCATACCACCCTATGGGACCGGGTGTCGCAAGCGGCCTGAGACCCCGATCATCGGTTGCGATCATCTTTCCTGTCCCCTGCCCTGGTCCTGCGCTATACTGTTTTTGATTTCCCTGTCGCAACGATTGCGCACAGCCCTGGAATACAGTGATATGAGCAAGACCGGGGCGGCCGATATTGCCGCTGTATTACGCCGGAACCGATTGCTGGGGGAATTGGAACCGGCCGAAATGGCCGAACTGGTCTCTTTGGGCCGGCTGGAGCGTTACAGCCCGGACGCGCCCGTCTTCGTCAAGGGTGATCCCGGCTCCAGCCTGTTCGCCATCCTGTCGGGGCAGATCGGCATCCACACCTCGTCCCAGGACGGCAAGGTGATGCAGCTCAACATCCTGAACCCCGGCGACATACTGGGCGAAATCGCGCTTCTGGACGGCAAGGAGCGGACGGCCAGCGCCACCGCCCTGCGTCCATCCGAACTCTACCGGCTGGACCGGTCCGATTTCATCCCCTTCCTTGAACGCCACCCCGCGTTATGCATCCGCATGATGGGGGTCTTGTGCGAACGGATGCGTTGGATCAGCGACACCATCGAAGACACGGTGTTCCTGGACGTTCCCCACCGTCTGGCCAAGCGCCTGATGCTGCTGGCCGAAACCTATGGCCAGCCCGGCCCCGAGGGCATCCGCATCACCCAGCCGGTGTCACAGGAAGGTTTGGCAAACATGCTGGGCGTATCCCGTGAGATTATAAACAAAAGTTTCGCATCTTTGAAGAAGATGAAAGCTCTATCCTATACCAAGGGTTTTATCGTTCTTACAAATCCTAGCCTTATTCGTGATATGGCCGGTGAAAACAACCCCTTATGACGGAAAGGATATGGTTTTTCCTGTTTGACAGCTTCATAATGTTGTCGGCCTGATTCTTTATAAAGCTGCTTTCATAACTTGAGGTGGCAGAGAAAAGGATGAAAATCATGGGCGACAACGGGATTCCACACGAAAAAAGAGCGTCCCAAAAAAGAAGAGCCGCAAAGGGAGCATCCGCTCCGTCGATCGTCGATCTCAAGGCCCGTACCCTCAGAATCGGTGCGCGATCGGTGTCGATCCGGCTGGAACCATCCTATTGGGACGGGCTGGAGGATATCTGCTCCCGCGAACGCCTGACGGCCGGGGAATTGATCACCGACATCAAGGCGCGTCTGGACGAACAGCAGCAGAACGATCCTTCGTCGCACGGGGTGACGCTGGCGAATGCCGTGCGGGTGTTCATCGTCGGCTATTACCGCCGGGCCGCGACGGAGAACGGCCATTCCCGCGCCGGCCACGGCCGTGGCGACCCGTTCGTCAGCACGCCGTTTGATACCCCGAATGCCCCGGAAAAGCCCGAAGACGGCGCGGAATAGCCACACCACCCGACCTATTCGTTTTCGCCAGGGTTACCCCCTTCGCCATTGTTGTTACAACGGATACGGTTCACCGCAACGGATCCTTCTGCCTGACATGACCGACGCCTCATCCCGCGCTTCACCGTTTCCGTCCCTGTCATGGCGCGATGTGGTGACCGCCGGCGTGGGGCTGACCGCCGTCTTCGTGACCCTGGCGGTGATGGCGAAGACCTCGTTCCTGCTGTTCCACAGCCTGGCAGAGCTGTTCGGCATCGCGGTGGCGGTGATGTTGCTGGCCGTGGCGCTGCACACCCGTCACATCAACCAATCGCCGTTTCTGGGGGTGCTGGGGCTGTCGTGCGCCGCTCCCGCGGCCCTTGACCTCATCCATACCCTGACCTATCCGGGCATGGGGGTTCTGCCCGGCCTGCCGCCGGGGACGATGACGCAATATTGGGTCGCGGCCCGCTTCATCCAGGCAATGAGCTTCCTGGCCGCGGCGCTGGCGGTGCCGCGCAACAGCCCACCGCCGGCCCATTGGCTGCTGCTGCTTCAGGTGGGGCTGGTCGGCGCCACGGTGCTGGCCATCGGCCAGGGGTGGATGCCGGTCTGTTTCGACCCGGAGACCGGGCTGACCCCGTTCAAGATCGTCGCCGAATACGTGATCTGCGCCATCGTGGCGGCGGCGTGCGGGGTGCTGATCCATCACCGCCGCCATCTGGACGGCGGGGTGTTCTGGCTGGTCCTGGCCGGGATGGTGGTGGTCATCCCGCAGGAGCTGGTGTTCACGCTCTACACCACGCCCCACAGCCTGACCAACGCCGCCGGGCATTTCCTCAAGATCCTGTCGTTCTACCTGATCTACCGGGCGCTGGTGGTCACGGCGTTGCGCCGTCCGTACGAGGTGATGTTCCTGAAGCTGGCCCGCAGCGAACAGGCGCTGTCGGACCACAGCGCCCGGCTGGAAGAAACGGTGGCCAGCCGCACCGCCGCCCTCAGCGCCAGCGAGAAGCGCTGGCGGGCGCTCCTGGAATGCTCCAACGACTGGTTCTGGGAAACCGATGCCGGGGGAACCGTCACCAGCCTGACGGGCCGCTCCGACGGTCTCTTGGGCGAGCATCCCGGCCTGTGGATGGGACGGTCCTTCGCCGCTCTGCCCGACACCACCCGTGGGGCCGAGGATTATCCGCTGCTGGAAGCGGCCATGGCGGCGTGCAAGCCGTTCCGGCAGCTCTGCTTCCCTCTGGCCGCGGACGTGCCGGGGCAATGGGTATCGGTCAGCGGTCTGCCGCGGTTCGACGGCAGCGGGCGGTTCCTGGGGTATCATGGAACGGTCAGCGACATCACCGAGCGCCGCCGCGCCGCCGAGGCGGTGCGCCAGAAACAAACCATGGCCGCCCTGGGGGGCCTGGTGGGCGGGCTGGCCCACGAGATCAACAACCTGCTCCAGCCGATCATCAGCTTCAGCGAACTGGCCCTGAACCGCACCGGCGGCGACACGCGGATCCAGACCTATCTGGGCGCCATCCGCGACAGCGGGCTTGGCGCGCGGGCGATCATGCGCGACGTTCTGGCCTTTTCACGCGGCGGGACCGCCGGCGCCGATCTGGCCGTGCCGTGGGAGACGGTGACCTCGGCGGTACGGCTGGCGCAGCCATCGCTGCACGCGGGCATCCGCATCGAAACCGCGGTGGACCCCGCCCTGCCCCCCGTCTCGCTGACGGCCACCGAGCTGACGCAGGTGTTGCTGAACCTGCTGCAGAACGGGCGCGACGCCATGCCCGAGGGTGGCACCTTGACGATCGCCGCCGGGACGCTCACCCTGGACAAGGCCATGGCCGCGCATCTGGATCTGCTGCCGGGCGTCTATGTCCGCCTGACCGTCACCGACACCGGCATGGGCATGGACGAGGCGACGCGGGTGCGGGTCTTCGAACCCTTCTTCACCACCAAGCCCATGGGCCAAGGTACCGGGTTGGGTCTGGCGGTGGTGCATGGGATCGTGCGCAACGGCGGTGGCCTCATCACGGTGGACAGCACCCCCGGGCGCGGGACCACCATCACGATCGACCTGCCCGCCGTCACGCGGGGCGGTGCGGCATACGACGGGGATCGCCTCCATGCCGAGGCGCAACAACAAGGATAATGGTCATGGCAAGGATTCTGGTGGTTGAGGACACGGCTCCGGTCCGGCTGGTCATCGCCACGGTGCTGGAAGACATGGGACATGCCGTGGAGACCGCCGAGAACGGCTTGGTGGCTCAGGAACGGATGAAGGCAGGGGCTTATGACCTGATCGTCACCGACGTCCTGATGCCGGAGGCCGACGGGATCGAAGTGATCAAGGCCGCGCGGCGCCTGAAACCGCCCCCGCGTGTCCTGGCCGTCTCAGGCGGCGCCCCCAACCTGCCCGCCGGCTATGTCCTGAAGATGACCGAGATGTTCAGCGCCGACGCCGTGCTCTACAAGCCGTTCCTGAACGAAGAGCTGGAAGGCGCCGTCACCGATCTTCTGGGGGCGCGGTAGCCCCCGCGGACACGAGAGGCTGAAACGCGAAAGGCCGCCCGTGCCTGTCGGCGGGGCGGCCCTTTCACGCGATACCGATCCTTGACCATCAGCCATCCCCGGTAAGGGAGGTGGCGCGAGTGACGGGACTTGAACCCGCGGCCTCCGGCGTGACAGGCCGGCGCTCTAACCAACTGAGCTACACCCGCATGATGGCTCCGGCGGTAGGATTCGAACCTACGACCAACGGATTAACAGTCCGCTGCGCTACCGCTGCGCCACGCCGGATCAATCGGTGCGCGGTTTTTACGTCAGACGCCGGGGGAGTGCAAGCGGATAAGTGAGGGAAAAATCACTTTTTTCGATTTTCCCCACCCATGGCCGGGGATGGAAAAGAAGGCCCGGAAACGCGAAAGGCCGCCCGTGCCTGTCGGCGGGGCGGCCCTTTCACGCGATACCGATCCTTGACCATCAGCCATCCCCGGTAAGGGAGGTGGCGCGAGTGACGGGACTTGAACCCGCGGCCTCCGGCGTGACAGGCCGGCGCTCTAACCAACTGAGCTACACCCGCATGATGGCTCCGGCGGTAGGATTCGAACCTACGACCAACGGATTAACAGTCCGCTGCGCTACCGCTGCGCCACGCCGGATCAATCGGTGCGCGGTTTTTACGTCAGACGCCGGGGGGGCGCAAGCCTTTTTTCCGGCCCCCCGAAAGATTTCTTCTCCCGCCCCCACCCCAACGGAAAACGGGCCGGCATCGCTGCCGGCCCGTTCCCGATCAAGGACTTAACAATTGCCCGCCCCATCAATCCTTGTCGGCGAAGGGGTTCTTGGGCTTGCGCAGGGTCAGGCGCAGCGGCACGCCCGGCAGGTCGAAATCCTGCCGCAGCCCCGACGCCAGATAGCGCTGATAGGCGTCGGGAAGTTCCGCCGGCTTGTTGGTGAACAGCGCGAAGGTGGGGGGCCGGGTCTTGATCTGCGTCATATAGCGGATCTTGATGCGGCGGCCATTGACCAGGGGCGGCGGATGGTGGGACAGCACGCCTTCCAGCCAGCGGTTCAACTGGGCGGTGGTGATGCGGCGGTTCCACACGGCATAGGTTTCGAGCACTGCGTCCAGAAGCGTGTTCAGCTTCTGGCCGCGCAGCGCGGAGATGGTGACCACCCGGATGCCCTTGGCCTGCGCCAGGGAGGCTTCCAGCTTGTCCTCCACCTGTTTCAGCGCCATGGCACGGTCATCCACCGTGTCCCATTTGTTGACGGCCAGCACCAGGGCGCGGCCCTCGTCCACCACCATGCGGGCGATGGTCAGATCCTGCTTGTCCAGAATCTGGCTGGCATCCACCACCAGCACGACCACCTGGGCCATGCGGATGACGCGCAGGCCATCGGCCACCGCCAGCTTTTCCACCTTGTCGTCAACGCGGGCGCGGCGGCGCATGCCGGCGGTGTCCACCAGCCGGATCACCCGGTCCCGCCATTGCCAATCCACGGAAATGGCGTCACGGGTCATCCCGGCTTCCGGCCCGGTCAGCACCCGCTCCTCGCCGATCAGGCTGTTCAGCAGGGTGGATTTACCGACGTTGGGGCGCCCGACGATGGCGATCTGGATCGGCTTCAGCCGCTCCTCTTCCGGTTCGGGCAGGTCGCCGATGCCTTCCATCTCGCCCAGTTCGCGCAACGGCTCGGCGGCGGTATCGTCGTCCTCCTCCTCGTCGGGGGGGGCGAAGGGCAGAAGGGCGGCGACCAGATCGGCCATCCCCTCCCCATGTTCCGCCGACAAGGGCACCGGCTCGCCCAGACCCAGCTCGAAGGCCTCCAGCAGGCCGGGAAGGCCGGCGCGGCCCTCCGCCTTGTTGGCGACCAGGATGACCGGGGTCTTGCGCTTGCGCAGCAGCCCGGCGAAGTGATGGTCCATGGGGGTGACGCCGGCGCGGGCATCGATCAGGAACAGGGCCACGTCGGCCCGGTCCAGCGCCATTTCCGTCTGGCGGCGCATGCGCGCCTCCAGGCTGTCGTCGGTCACATCCTCAAGCCCGGCGGTATCGACGACGGTAAAGGACAGGCCGCCCACGAAACCGGGGGCCGACCGCCAGTCGCGGGTGACGCCCGGCGTGTCGTCAACCAGGGCCAGCCTCTTGCCGGCCAGCCGGTTGAACAGCGTGGATTTGCCCACGTTCGGCCGCCCGACCAGGGCAACGGTGAAAGCCATCGCGTGGCAACTCCAAAGGTAGTCCAGAAAACCGTGCTTGCCGGCCGATCAGCGGAACGCCGAGAGCGTTCCGTTGTCGGTCAGCACATAGAGAGTGTTGTTGGCGACCACCGGCGGCAAGTAGGCGGCGCCGGGAAGTTCCTGGCGCGCCACCACCGCACCGGTGTCGGGCGACAGGGCGACAAGCTGGCCGGTGGACCCCGCCAGCCACAGCCGCCCGCCGGCCACCACCGGCCCGGCCCAAACGTAGGGGCGCCGCTTTTCCTTGGCGTCCTTGTACAGCTCAAGCTGCGTGACCCAGCGGACGCGGCCCGAGCGGCGGTCCAGCGCCACCACCTCGGCGTCGTTGGTGCTGACGAAGACCCAATCGCCCGCCGTGGCGGGGGTCTGCACCCCGCCCACATCCTGTTCCCACACCCGCGCGCCGATGCGTTCGTCGATGGCGACCATCCGGCCCGAATGGCCGACCGCCAGCACCAGCCCGCGGTCGATCACCGGCAGGGCGCGGATGTCGGCCAGATCCCCCAGCGCCGCCCCGCGGCGGATGGAGGCCAGGCTGTCCTGCCACGCCACCCGCCCGTTTTCGGCGCGCAGCGCGTAGATCTCGCCCGAGGAATAGGGCACCACCACCAGCGTCGGCGATGCCGCCGGGCTGACCGCCCCCAGAACGCCGGCGGCTTCCACCAGCCCGGCGTGATTCCACACCGTGTCGCCGTTGGCCACCGACAGGGCGAAGATCTGGTTGTCGATGGTGAGCGCATAGACCCGTTCGCCCAGGACCGTGGGAGCCCCGCGCACCGGGCCCGACACCTTCTTGCGCCATTGGACCGCACCGTCGGCGGGGTTCAGGGCCAGCACCTCGCCATAGCCGGTGGAGGCGAACAGGCGCCCGTCGGCAAAGGCGACACCGCCGCCGGGGGCATCGCCGCGTTCCTTTTCCGGGCGCAGGCTGACGGACCACAGGCGGCTGCCGGTCTTCTCGTCCAGGGCCGTCACCGATCCGGCGGCGTCCATGGCATAGATCCGCCCGCCGGCGACCACCGGCTGTCCCAGCAGCACCTCGGCCCCGCTGCTGCCGCTGCCGATGCTGGCGCGCCACGCCGGGGCGGGCTGCGCCGCCAGGGCCAGATGGCCCGCGGCGTGGTCCGGCGGCCCGCCGGCCTGGGGCCAGGCGGCGTTGGTCTGCGCGGCCGGCAACACCAGCGGCGTGCCTGCCAGGGTGGGATCGACGGCGATCTTGCTCTCGCGGGTCATGACCGCGATGCGCTCACCCGGCAAGGGCTTGCTGTCGCCTTTGCCGAACCAGCCGCTCATGGTGTCGCAGCCGGACAGGGTGAAGGCCAGGAGCGAGGCGCCGAGCAGCAGCGAAGACAGGGAACGGGGCGTTGCGGTCATCAGCTCTTGCCATAAAAAGCGGCGAGATCGCGCGCCCGCGAGCGCACGCCCGCGGGGGCCGACGCATCGTCTGCCAGTTGCTGGAAAAGGGTGTGGGCACGGGCGCGGTCACCCGCCCGGACGGCCAGAAGGGCGGTGGCCTCACGGGCCGAGAACCGCCACGGGCTGGCGTCGGCGGTCAACGGCACAAGGGCGGCCTGCAGCACCGCCGGATCGCCCGAATCCAATTGGTTCTGCGCCGACAGCAGAACCGCCAGATCACGGAACGGCTGCGCCACCCCGGCGGTGGCGGCCAGCGCGTCATAGATCTTGACCGCCTCGGCCCGCTTGTTCTGGGAAACCAGCACCGCGGCCTCGTTCAGGCGGGCCAGGGCGGCCATGTCGGCGGGGGCGCCCTTGGCGTAATTCGCCAGGGCATCCGCCCCCTTGGCGGGATCCTGCGCCGCCGACACCGCACGGGCCAGGGCGCCGGTCTCTTCCTCGTGGCGGGTCTGCTGCTGGTGCTGCCACATCTTGTAGCCGGCGGTGCCGGCGATGATCAGCAGGGCCGCACCGACCGCCATGCCGCCGTACCGCTTGAACAGCCCCTCCATCCGGTCACGGCGGAGGTCTTCATCGACTTCGCGGAAAATATCGCTCATAGCCCTGCCCGGATTGGCGCAATTTGAACGAGCCGGATAGCAGACGCGGGCTTGTCCGGTCAAGACGCCAGCAAGGAAGGCAGGGGGCTCGGCGTCCGGTTCACACGGACGGACAGTCACCCTCTCCCCGCCGGGGAGAGGGCCGGGGTGAGGGCCGCTTTTCGCACGGCAGCCCGAAAAGCGAGCCGTCAGGCTCTCGGAACATGAGATTTGGAGTTGCTTCGCAACGGATTTCGGGCTTCCGCGCGAAATCCGGCCCTCACGCCGCGCTGTGCGCCCCCTCTCCCCGGCGGGGAGAGGGGCTGTGACGGGGGATCGTTGCCCTGCACGGCAAACAGGGCTGCCCCGCCCGGCGGTCAGGCGGCCTGGGCGGACGGTTCCAGCGGGTGCGACATGCGCGCACTCACCGCCAGCCGGTTCCACACGTTGATGAGGCCGATGGCCGCGGTGATCTTGGTGATCTCCTCGTCGGAGAACTGGGCGCGCATGGCCTGGAAATCCGCGTCGGGGACGCGGGTCTGGGCGACCAGCGTCACCGCGTCGGTCCAGGCCAGCACCGCGCGCTCCTTGTCGGAATAGACGCGCGCCTCGTGCCAGGCGGGGATCAGGGTGATCCACTGCTCGCTCAGCCCGTCCTGGCGGGCGTGCTTGGCGTGCATGTCCAGGCAGAAGGTGCAGCCGTTGATGACCGACGCCCGCAGCTTGATCAGGTGGATTAGGCTGCGCGGCAGGCCGCTCTCTTCGGTGATGTAGGTGTTGAGCGCCAGCACCGCGTTGTAGGTTTCCGGCGACGCGGTGAAGGGGTTGAAACGGGTCTGCATGGGGTCATTCCTTGTGTCGGTTCCGCTCGTGATCCTTAAAAAAGGCACAGGTGCGGGTGGCGATGGCCTCGCCGGTTTCGGGGTCGATTCCGTTCAGAAGATCGGCAACGCTGACCTTGGCCAGTTCGGCGCGGTACGCCTGTTCGGCCTTCAGCATCGCCACGTTGATGGCGCACGGCGTCTTGAAGAAGCGTGCCTCCAGCGGGGCCGGCCCCCGCTGGCGGATTTCGGCGCAGCGGAAGGCCGGTTCCGGGCCTTCCACCGCCAGAACGATGTCGAGCAGCGAGATGTCGTCCGGCGCCCGCCCCAGGCGGTATCCCCCCTTGGGTCCGGGAACCGATTGCAGGATGCCGGCCGCGGCCAGCGGCTGCAGGTGTTTCAGAAGATAGCTGGTGGATACGCCGTGAAAGTCCGCGATGGCGGCGGCGGACAACAGCCCCGTGGGGCTGAGGCCGCAGAGCAAGAGGACGCTGTGGATTGCCTGTTCGACGCCGTCTCCAAGTTTCATGTCCGCCTCAAATCGTGGATATAATTTGTCGATGATTCGGGTTCCTGTCAAGGGGGATTATCGCCCGGCTTTGGCGGCGCGCACACAGCGCTCTTTTCACATTATGAAGCTGTTTTTTGTCTGACCGAATAATCGCGGGTTGTTCCGGCTTGACCCGCCTGCCCGCTTCACCGACCATGCCGGTCATTTCCGCGCTGCGCCCGGCGCTGATACCGCAAGAAAGTTGCCGCCAAGCGCGGCTGAAACCCAAAGGAACTCACGGCTATGACCACCTGGATCAAGCGCGGCGCCATCGAGATCGCCGGCCCCCTGTTCGATTTCATCGAGAACGAGGCGCTGCCCGGCACCGGCATCGAACCCGCCGCCCTGTGGGCCGGCCTGGATGCGCTGCTGCACGATCTGGCCCCGCGCAACCGGGACCTGCTGGCCAAGCGCGACGCGCTGCAGGCCACCATCGACGCCTGGCACCGCGACCGCCGCGGCACGGACATCGACCAGGGCGAGTACGAGGCGTTCCTGCGCGAGATCGGCTATCTGCTGCCGCAGGGACCGGACTTCGCCATCGAAACCACCCATGTGGACGAGGAAGTCGCCACCCTGGCCGGGCCGCAGCTCGTGGTGCCGATCACCAACGCCCGCTATGCGCTGAACGCCGCGAATGCCCGCTGGGGCAGCCTGTACGATGCGCTCTACGGCACCGACGCCATCCCCGGCACCGCCGCCGGCAAGGGCTATGACCCGGCCCGCGGGGCGCAGGTGATCGCCTGGGCGCGCGACTTCCTCGATTCCTCGGTGCCGCTGGCCGGCGCCTCCCACCGCGACGCCACCGGCTATGCGGTGGTGGATGGCGCCCTGTCGGTGACGCTGGCCAACGGCACCGCCACCGGCCTTGCCGATCCCGCCCATTTCAAGGGCTGGCAGGGCGACGCCGCCGCCCCGTCGTCGGTGCTTCTGGTGCAGAACGGCACCCACATCGACATCCGCATCGACCGGAGCCACCTGATCGGCAAGGACGATGCCGCCGGTATCGCCGACGTGGTGGTCGAGGCCGCCCTGTCCACCATTCAGGACTGCGAGGATTCGGTCGCCGCGGTGGACGCCGAGGACAAGGCGCTGGCCTACCGCAACTGGCTGGGCCTGATGAAGGGCACCCTGGAGGCCACCTTCGACAAGGGCGGCAAGGCGCTGGTCCGCACCCTGTCCCCGGACCGCACCTATCAGACCGTCAACGGCCCGGTCACGCTGCACGGCCGCAGCCTGCTGCTGGTCCGCAACGTCGGTCATCTGATGACCATCGACGCGGTGAAGCTGTCGGACGGGTCGGAAGCCCCCGAGGGCATCCTGGACGGGGTGTTCACGTCGCTGATCGCGCTGCATGACCTGAAGGGCAACGGCGGGGCCATCCGCAACAGCCGCAAGGGCTCGGTCTACATCGTGAAGCCCAAGATGCATGGGCCGGAAGAGGTGGCCTTCACCAACGAGCTGTTCGGGCGGGTGGAAGACCTGCTGGGCCTGCCGCGCTACACGCTGAAGGTCGGCATCATGGACGAGGAGCGCCGCACCACCATCAACCTGAAGGAATGCATCCGCGCCGCCAGGAACCGGGTCGTGTTCATCAACACCGGCTTCCTGGACCGCACCGGCGACGAGATCCACACCTCCATGGAAGCCGGGCCGGTGGTGCGCAAGGCGGCCATGAAGACCACCAAGTGGATCGCCGCCTACGAGGACAACAACGTGGATGTCGGCCTGCGTGCCGGGCTGAAGGGCCGCGCCCAGATCGGCAAGGGCATGTGGGCCATGCCCGACCTGATGGCCGAAATGCTGAAGGCCAAGATCGGCCACCCCAAGGCCGGGGCGAACACCGCGTGGGTGCCCTCCCCCACCGCGGCGGTGCTGCACGCCACCCACTATCACGCCGTCAACGTGGCCGCGATCCAGGACCAGCTCGCCAGCCGTCAGGCCGCCGCCCTGTCGGACATCCTGACCATCCCGCTGGCCGACCGCCCCAACTGGTCGGAAGAGGAGATCCGCCAGGAACTGGACAACAACGCCCAGGGCATCCTGGGTTACGTGGTCCGCTGGGTGGATCAGGGCGTGGGCTGCTCCAAGGTGCCGGACATCCACAACGTCGGCCTGATGGAAGACCGCGCCACGCTGCGCATCTCCAGCCAGCATCTGGCCAACTGGCTGCACCACGGCATCTGCACCGAAGCCCAGGTGATGGACACCATGAAGCGCATGGCGGTGGTGGTGGACGGCCAGAACGCCGGCGACCCCAACTACACGGCCATGGCGCCGAACTTCGATGACAGCATCGCCTTCCAGGCGGCCTGTGATCTGGTGTTCAAGGGCCGCGCGCAGCCCAACGGCTACACCGAGCCGGTGCTGCACGCCCGCCGCCGTCAGGTGAAGGCCAAGGCCGCGGCGTAACACCCGCAGCGCTTCCAATGGAAACGCCCCTCCCGGACCGGGAGGGGTGTTTTTGTTTCTACACGCCGTAGCCGGTGAGGAAGCTGTCCAGGTTGGCCGTCAGCGCGTCGATGGCGTACCCGCCTTCCTGCACCAGCACCGTGGGCAGGCCGGCGGCGGCGATCAGCCGGGCCATGTGGGCGAACCCCGGCGTGGTCACCCCGAACGCCGCCAGGGGATCGTCGGCAAAGGTGTCGAAGCCCAGCGACACGAACAGCATGGCCGGATCGAAGCGGGCGATGGCGCGCAGGCCGTCGGCAATGGCCGTCAGCACCGCGTCCTCACCGCTGCCCACCGGCAGCGGCAGGTTGAGGGTGTAACCCTCCCCCCGGCCCTCGCCCCGCTCCTGGGCATAGCCGGCCATGTGGGGGTAGAAGGTGGCCGGGTCGGCGTGGACCGACACGAAGAACACGTCGTCGCGGTCATAAAAGATGTCCTGCGTGCCGTTGCCGTGGTGCAGGTCCACATCGAGAATGGCGATGCGCGCCGGGCGCCCCTGCTGCGCCAAGAGCGGCAGCGCCGATTGCGCGGCGATCGCCACATGGTTCAGGTAGCAGAAGCCACCGGCCTGATCGCGGGTGGCGTGGTGCCCCGGCGGACGGCAGAGGGCATAGGCGCTGCCGTCATCCCCCTGGGCCACCAGCCGGGCGGCGTGAATGGCGGCGTTGGCGGCGGCGCGGGCGGCGGTCCAGGTGCCGGCCCCGATGGGGGCGGCGGTGTCGAACACGTGCCAGCCGGTCTGTCCCACCACGCCCGTGGGATACGACGGGGTGCGCTGCATCCGCGACACGTTGGGCAGCACCACGTCGCCCATGTCACCGGCGGCGGTCCAGCGGGCGTGCGCGGTTTCCAGATAGGCCAGGTAAGCGGGAGTGTGCACCGCGGCCAACGGGCCGTACCCGTAATCGCCGGGCCGGATCAGCTCATGACCGCGCCGGGTGATGACGGTGGCCAGGGCGTCCATCCGCTCCGGCTTTTCCGGCAGGCTGCGCAGCAGGCCGCGGTTGAAATAGGTGGCGGGCTGATGCAGAACGGCGTCGGGGTGGTAGACGAACTTCATCGCAGGGGATTCTTCTCGCTGGGATGCGGAGGCGGTCATTGTGACCGAAGGATTCCGCCAGCGTCAAACCCGTGACGGTTGCGTGCGGAGCACTACAGCGCCACGATTCCCGCAGCGTCCACCCCCTCGCCGCTGCCCCCCAGGACACCGCGGAGCGCACCGGAGGTCAGGGCTCGGGACAGGTCCACCGCAGTCTCGTTGCAGCCGCGCAGATCGGCCGAACTCAGGTTGGCGGCGGTGAAATCGGCCCGGTCCAGCCGGGCGGCGGTCAGCCGCGCGCTGCGCAGGTCGGCGTTGCGGAACACCGCCCCCGACAGGTTCGACGGCCACGACCGCCCGGTGGGGGAACCGTCGGTGCTGTACAGCTCCAGCGCACCCAGATCCACGCCGGTGGCGAACACCCCGTCCAGCACCGCCCCTTCCAGGTTGGCACCGCACATGATGGCGCTGTCCAGACGCGCGCCCTTCAGGCTGGCCCCGGTCAGGTCGGCGAAGGCGAAATAGGCGTTCGACAGGATGGCGTTGTCCAGCCGCGCGCCGGCAAACAGCGCCCCGTTGAAATCGCAGGCCGACAGATCCAGGCCGCCGAGGTCGGCGCCCGTGAAATCCGCGCGCAACCCCCGTTTCCCCCCGGAATTCACCCACAGGCTGTGAGCATCCAGCAGCTTGCGGATGTCGCCGGGGATGGTGTCGGCGTCCTTGTGGTAGATGGCCCCGGCCAGATGGGCCCCGCCCAGATCGGCCTTGGACAGGTCCACGTTACGCAGCACCGCCTCGCGCAGGTCGGCGTTGCGCAGGCAGCAGCTTTCCATCCCCACCCCGCTCAGCACCGCCCGTTTCAGCTTGGCGCCGGTGAAGTTCGCCTCCGACAGGTCGGCACCCGACAGGTTGGCGGCATAGAGGTTGGCCCCGGAGAAATCCCCCCGCGCCATGGACGACAGGGTGAGGTCGGCATGGGCCAGATCGGCACCGTTGAAGCTCACCCCGTCCAGGCTGGCGTCGCGCAGCGTGGTGCGGTTCTTGACGATCACCTCTTCGTCGGGTGTGCCCTGGTTGATGGTGATGATGTGGCCGGGGCGCAGGTCGGCGCCGGTGAAATCCGCCCCCCGCAGGTTCGCCTTGTAGAAATTCGCCCCCCGCAGGTCGGCGCGGATGAACCGCGACCCCAGCAGCGAGGTGCGGCAGAAATTCGCCCCGAACAGGTCGGCCATGGCGAAGCCCACATCCTCCAGATGCGCGTCGGAGAAATCCGCCTGGGTCAGCACCGCCGATTGAAGATCAAATCCCTTGATCGAGATTTTCGACAAATCCAATGATTTCGCCGTCAGCCGAACACCGCCCGGTTTCCCGGTCACAAACAAGGCATGGTTGCGCACGAGCTTGAGGAAAGACAACATTCGTGCATTTTGAGGCTGAGTACGGCGCATCACTTCTCAGCATTTCTTAGGGACATTCGCTGAATCTTCCTGTCTCCCGTACGGAACTTCAATATTAAAATCGGTTAAACAATAATAAGATCAAAAATATTAGAATTTTTGATTGTGCCGGATCAGGTCGGCATACCAGCGCGCGGACGCCTTGGGCGTGCGTTTCAGGGTCTGGAAATCCACATGCACGATGCCGAAACGGTTGCCGTAGCCGCTGCCCCATTCGAAATTGTCCAGCAGCGACCACAGGAAATAGCCCCGCACATCGGCGCCTGCGGCCATGGCTTCGCGCATTTTGGCGTGATACAGCGTCAAATAGGCGATGCGGTGGGGATCGTTCACCGCCCCGTTTTCATCCGGGGTGTCGCTGCCGCCACACCCGTTCTCGGTGATGACGATGGGGGTGCGGTAGCGGCGGGTGATGGTCAGCAGCTCGTCGCGGAACGCATCGGGGAACACTGCCCAGCCCACACCATAGGTGGGCGAGTCCGCCGGGGCATCCCCCCACCCATAGCGCCAAACCCGCGACTCGTCCACACGGGCGAAGATGGGGCCGTAGTGGTTGAGCCCGAACCAGTCCACCGGACGGCAGATGCGTGCCATGTCGCCGGCCTGCACATGGGGCTCGATGGCGTCCGCCGTGCGGGGCGGGTAATGGCCCAGGAACTGCGGGTCGCAGAACACCAGATTCCAATGCTCGTCCAGCAGGGCGGCGGCCTCGGCGTTGGCCGGGTCGTTGTGTTCGGGGATCACCGCCTGACGGTTGTGGACGGCGCCGATGGAGGCACCGGGCACCAGATCGCGCACCACGTCCACCCCGGCCCCATGGGCCAGATTGACGTGGTGGATCGCCTTCAGATGCGCCGCCCGGTCGGTGATGCCGGGGGCGGCCCACGGGATGGCGTAGCCGAACAGGGTGAAGACGGAGAATTCGTTGAAGGTGATCCAGCGCTTCACCCGGTCGCCGAAGCGGCGGGCCACCACCGCGGCGTAATCGGCGTACCACCCGGCGCAATCGCGGTTGGCCCAGCCGCCCAGGTCGTCCAGCGCCTGCGGCAGATCCCAGTGGTAGAGGCACAGCCACGGCTCGATGCCCGCCTCCAGCACCCCGTCGATCAGCCGGTCGTAGAAATCCAGCCCCGGCTGGTTGACCGCCCCCCGCCCCCGCGGCAGCACCCGCGGCCACGCCACCGAAAAGCGGTAGGCCCCGACACCGATGTCCCGCATCAGCGCCACGTCCTCCGCCCAGCGGTGATAGTGGTCGCAGGCGATATCACCGGTGTCGCCGTTCCACACCCCGCCCCGGGTGCGGCAACGGGTGTCCCAGATGCTGGCGCCCCGCCCGTCCTCGGCCACCGCCCCCTCGATCTGATAGGCGGAGGTGGACACGCCCCAGACGAAATCACGGGACAGCGGGGCGGCATCGGTCATGGCGGCATCCGTCGGCAAGGAAGGGGGGCCGACATTACCACATCGCCGTACGGGAAGGAAAAGCACCCCGGCGCGAGACACGGTGCCGCAAGGCCGCGCCATTGCACACACTCGCATTCATGCACGCGCCACGGCAGTGTTTCTCTACCGGTGCGGCAGGGGGAGGACAGGCCTCCCCCCGCCGGCGTAGGAGTGATTGAGGATGACCAAATTACGAAAGATCCTCGAACTCCTGGCCCTGATCCTGAAGATCATCAAGCTACTGCTTGAGCTTCTGGATCGTTAGGCCGGAGAGGGGGAGAGGTGTACGGCCTCTTCCCCGCTCCGCCCTTATTATAGGGAACCACAGCCCCTCTCACAAGGCCGCCGTGTGCCCGTGGCCGGACTTACACCTCGCTGCCCATGATGGCCTTGGTCTCCAGGAATTCTTCGAACCCGGCCTCGCCCCATTCGCGGCCCAGGCCCGACTGCTTGTAGCCGCCGAAGGGGGCGGACAGGTCGCCCGAGGCGCCGTTCAGATGCACCATGCCGGTGCGCAGGCGCCGGGCCACCGCGCGGGCCTCGTCCACCGTGGCGGCGGTGACGTAGCCGGACAGGCCGTAGGGGCTGGCGTTGGCCCGCTCGACCGCCTCGTCCACCGTGTCGTAGGGCAGGATCGACAGCACCGGGCCGAAGACCTCCTCCTGCGCGATGGTCATGTGGTCTTCCACGCCGCTGAACACGGTGGGCTGCACGAAATAGCCGGCGTCCAGCCCGGCGGGCCGGTCCACGCCGCCGCACAGCAGCCGCGCGCCCTCGTCGATGCCGGTCTGGATCAAATGGCGCACCCGTTCGAACTGGCGGCGGTTGGCGATCGGCCCCATGGTGGTGCCGTCGGCCCGCGGGTCGCCGGTCACGATGCGGGCGCAGGCCTCCACCGCCGCCCGCTCCGCCTCGGCCAGCCGGTCACGGGGCACGAACAGGCGGGAGGGGGCGTTGCAGCTCTGCCCGGTGTTGGACATCATGTTCCGCGCACCGCGGGCGGCGGCCTTGGCGATGTCGGCGCTGGGGCACAGGATGTTGGCGGATTTGCCGCCCAGTTCCAGCGACACCTTCTTGATGCTGTCGGCGGCGGCGTGGGAGACGGAGGCGCCGGCCCGCGTGGAGCCGGTCAGCGACACCATGTCCACCCGCGGGTCCGAGGCCAGTTTCGGCCCGATGGCCGCCCCGTCGCCGTAGAGCATGTTGAACACGCCCGCCGGCACGCCGGCCTCGTGCAGGATCTCGGTGAACAGGCGGGCGGAGTGGGGGGCGAACTCGCTGGGCTTCAGCACCATGGTGCAGCCGGCGGCCAGCGCCGGGGCCACCTTGCAGGCGATCTGGTTGATCGGCCAGTTCCACGGGGTGATGAGCGTGCACACGCCGATGGGCTCGCGCACGATGCGGGTGGTGCCGCGCACGCGCTCGAACGGAAACTCCCGCGCCACGGCGATGGCGGTCTGCAGGTGCGCCAGCCCCAGCCGCGCCTGCGACGGGCGGGACAGGGCCTGCAGCGGCGCGCCCATGTCCAGCGTGATGGCCTGCGCCATCTCCTCCTGCCGCTTTTCATAGACGGCGGCGATGGCCTCCAGCAGTTCGATGCGCTCGGCCACCGTGGTGGCGGCAAAGGCCGGGAAGGCGGCATGGGCCGCGGCGATGGCGGCGTCGGCGTCCTGGTCCCCGCCCAGGGCCACGCGGCCCGTCACCTGCTCGGTCGCCGGGTCGATGGCATCGACCACCGCGGCGGTGCCGGCGGGCTTGCGCCAGTCACCGCCGATGTAGAAATCCAGACAATCCATCATCCCTTGTTCCTCCTGCCGCCTGGGCGGCCTCCCTTTTTATGAATCCGTTGATGTCACGAGGCGGGACGGCGCGCAACATTCCTCGCCCGCCGTCCCGTTCCGCCGGGCGAACCACGCCGCCACCGCCCCGCGGGCGCCGGCGTCCAGGTGCAGCCCCAGCCGCGAGCGGCGCCATAGGAAATCGTCGCCGCTGCAGGCGAATTCCTGATCGGCGGCATAGCGCAACTCCGCCTCCGTCACCCCGCCGCCGAGGTCGGCGCCAAGGCCGTCCAGGCCGGCAGCGCCGCCGATGATCCGCTCCATGCGGGTGCCGTAGGAACCGGCGAGCCGCCGGCCCAGGGCCGGGGGCAGCCACGGCCAGCGGGCCTGCGCCTGCGCGGCGAAACAGGCAAAATCCGCCCCGGCCATGTCACCCCCCGGCAGCGGCGCCCCGGCGGTCCAAGGCCCGGCCCGGCAGCCCAGCAAGGGGCCGAGCCGGCCCACCGCCTCTTCCGCCAGCCGGCGGAAGGTGGTGATCTTGCCGCCGAACACCGACAGCAGCGGCGCCCCGCCCTTGGCATCCAGATCCAGCACGTAATCACGGGTGACGGCAGCGGCAGTGCCGTGGCTGTGGTCGTCAAACAGGGGCCGCACGCCGCTGTAGCTCCACACCACGTCCGCCGGGGTGACGGGCCGGGCAAACCAGCGCGACACCGCCCGGCACAGATACGCCGTCTCCTGCGCACTGATGGCCGCCGCCGCCGGGTCGCCCGTGTAATCCACATCCGTGGTGCCGATCAGGGTGAAGCACCCCTCGTAGGGGATGGCGAAGACGATGCGGCGGTCGTCGTTCTGAACGATATAGGCGTGCTCCCCGTCGAACAGCCGCGGCACCACGATGTGGCTGCCCTTGACCAAGCGCACCGCCTTGGCGCTGGCCTGGTTCAGCCGGGTGCGGACCACCGCCTCCACCCACGGGCCGGTGGCGTTCACCAGGGCGCGGGCCTCCACCACCCGCAGCGCGCCATCGGCCAGGAGGCGCAGATGCGCCCGCCACACGCCCCCCGCCCGCTCCGCCCGTTCCAGCCGGGTGCGGGTCAGGACGGCGGCCCCCCGTTCCCGCGCGTCCAGGGCGTTCAGCACCACCAGCCGGCTGTCCTCCACCCAGCAGTCGGAATAGACGAAGCCGCGGGCGATGCCGGGCCGCAACGGCGCCCCCAGGGGGCCGCCGCGCAGATCCGCCCCCGCCGATCCCGGCAGCCGTTCCCGCCGCCCCAGATGGTCATAAAGGAACAGCCCCAGCCGCACCAGCCACGCCGGGCGCATGGACGGGTCGTGGGGCAGGACGAAGCGCAGGGGGCGGATGATGTGCGGGGCGGCGCGCAACAGCACTTCCCGCTCCCGCAGGGCCTCGCGCACCAGACGGAATTCGTAATATTCCAGATAGCGCAGGCCGCCATGGATCAGCTTGGTGCTGGCCGAGGAGGTGGCGCCGGCCAGATCCCCCTGTTCGCACAGCAGCACCGACAGGCCGCGCCCGGCGGCGTCACGGGCGATGCCGGCCCCGTTGATCCCGCCCCCCACCACCAGAAGATCCACCGGCGGCAGGGTGGCCGGCAATCCGTCAGAGGCCGCATCGGGCATCGTCCATTCCCTTCCGCCATCCATCACTCGGGTGATAGATGGTGACGCGCCGGAGACTTGTCCGCAGGGGCGGAACCCCGGCCTGCGCATTTTGTTGCCCGCCCATGACGAAAACATGGGGAAGGAACGGACATGAGCCGGGCAGTGATCTTCGACGTCGATGGAACGCTGGTGGATTCGGTCGATGCCCACGCCGACAGTTGGACCAGAACCTTCCTGCATTTCGGCCATCCGGTGGACCGTGCCGCCGTGCGGGCGCAGATCGGCAAGGGCGGCGACCAGTTGATTCCCGTCTTCGTGCCGCTGGAGACCGCGGAGCGGTACGGGGCGGATATGGAAACCTACCGCGCCGGCCTGTTCCGGCGGGAATACCTGCCTCATCTGCGGGGCTTTCCCGCGGTGCCGGAGCTGTTCCGCCGCCTCCGCGCCGACGGGCGGCGCATCGCGCTCGCCACTTCGGCAAAAAAGGAGGAATTGGCCGATTACCGCCGCATCGCCGGCATCGACGGGCTGGTGGATGCCGAGGTGTCGTCCGACGACGCGGATCATTCAAAACCCTGCCCCGACATCTTCCTGGCCGCCCTGGAGCGTCTGGGGATGAGAGCGGACGCGGCGGTGGCGGTGGGCGATTCGCCCTGGGACGCCCAGGCGGCGGCACGGGCCGGTCTGTCCGCCATCGGGTTGCTGTGCGGCGGTTTTCCCCGCGAAACGCTGGTCCGGGCCGGGTGCGTGGCGCTGTACGACACCCCCGCCGCCCTGTTGGATCAGTACGACGGCAGCCCCATCACCGGGCCGGACGAGCGGCAGATAAGCTGACCCCCAAACACAAAGCCCCAAACGCAAAGGAGGCGCCCGTTTCCGGGCGCCTCCCCATCTGCCGAAGGTCCGCGAAGGATCAGCGAACCGCCTTCAGGTTTTCGGCCGAGGTCTTGCCGCGCTTGGGGTCGCGCTGCTCTTCATAGGAAATCTTCTGCCCGTCGGTCAGGCCACGCAGCCCGGCGCGCTCAACGGCGGAGATGTGGACGAACACATCCGGCCCGCCGGCGTCCGGCTGAATGAAACCATAACCCTTGGTGCTGTTGAACCATTTGACAGTGCCCACCGGCATACTGTCCTCCATCGTAGAAAGTGGCATCGCCCCAGATGAACGACGCATCAGACTGAGTCCCAAAAGTGCAACAGACAGGAACCCGAAGGCGCGCCAGCACGACGGTCGAATCAGAATGACGATCCAGAAATAAGGAGCTGGGTGAGAAGTTCAAGAGATGATTTTCCCTCCGCCCGTTTTTTTTGGCAGGCGCCTCTTTTTATGGGGTCTTCAAACGGTTTTTATGACAAAATTGTCAGGCAGCCGCCGGTTCGGCCCCACCGGGGGCCAGCTTGCGGCGCAGCGTATCCATGAACCACGACAGCAGCGACGGTTTTTCCTCCACCGTGTCGGCACGGCGGGCGGGGATCTGTGCGGTGCCGGCCGCCGCACCGCTCTGAGCCGCGGCGGCATCGGTGGCGTCCGCCGTGACGGGGACCGCCGTGGTGGCCGCTGCGGTCTTCTCGGTTCCCGCGGTCTTGTCGGCGGCGGCCGCCGCGTTCAGGGCATTGACCGCCATGCTGCTGAGCCGCACCAGCACACCGGTATCGGAGCTGATGAGCTGGTCGATGCCGATCCCCGCCTTCGCCATCTTGTCCGTCAGCCCGGCCCGTTCCAGATCCGCCGACAGCTTGGTCCGCGCGGCGGCGTACTCACCGCGCAGCGTGTCCAGCCGGGCCGCATCCGCATTGGGATCGGCCTCCATGGCGCCGATCTCCTTGCCCAGCGACGCCACTTCCCGCATGCCCTTCGCCGCATCCCGCACCCGCGGCGGCATGTTCTGGATCTGCGCCACCCCGTCCATGGTCAAAAGCCCGTTGGCGTCGCGGAAGGCGCGCAGGGGGTCGCTGGCATCGGGGCGCCGCGCCGCCTCGTCCATCAGGGCCTGGGCCGTGGAGCTGATCGACACCTTGTCCGCCACCGCCAGCGGGCCGGCGGCATTGGCGTTCGACGGCAGCTTGGCCGCCGCGTTCATGGCCGAGCGGTATGTGGCGATGGCCGCGACGCTGCGGGAGGATGGGCCGGAAACATGGTTGGCGCGGCTGTCGATCTGCATGGCGGGACACTCGTTCTGCCAACGCCGGAGATGGCGGGCGGCTGGGGCGGATGCTGGAGCAAAGCAAACGCCGGGCCAATTTTCCGTTCCGCCAAAATGCTTTATAAATCAACCAGATGATACGGCAGACAAAAGGGGTGTGAAGATTCTGCCCGGCAGGAATCGGCCGGCGGACCGCTTTTGCCGTGCCGGGTCACGGCTCCGCAGCCAGGCGTCCGCGCTCCAGCCGCACCCGCCGGGTCGCCAGCCGGCGCAGGAAGGCATCGTCGTGGGAGATGATCACCTTGGCCTGGGGCAAGCCGGCCAGAATGGACGTCAGCCGCTCCTGGGTCTCGGCGTCGAGCGCGTTGGTGGGTTCGTCCAGCAGCAGCACCTCGGGCTCCATGGCCAGCACCGCGGCCAAGGCGGCCAACCGCTTCTGCCCACCCGACAGGGTGTGGGTCACCCGCCCGCCGAACCCGGCAAGACCAAGGGATTCCAAGGTGTTTTCGGCGATCCGCCGCGCATGTTCCGGGGATTTGCCAAGGTTGAGGGGGCCGAAGGCCACATCCTCCGCCACCGTGGGACAGAAAAGCTGGTCGTCGGAATCCTGGAACAGCAGCCCGGCCCGCGCCCGCACGGCGTGAAAGTCCCGCTCCCGCCGCCGCACCGCGCCGAAGGCTTCGATGGTGCCGGCGCTGGGGCGCAACAGCCCGGCCATCAGGTGGAACAGCGTGGTCTTGCCCGCCCCGTTGGGGCCGGTCAGAGCGACGGTTTCCCCCGGCCACAGGGAAAAATCCGCCCTCTCCAGCACCGGGGCCTGCCGGTCATAGGCAAAAGTGATCCCGGTCAGACGGAACAGCGGCGCGTTCACCACAGCCGGTCCGCCACGGCCAGCGCCATCATCGCCACGGCACCGGCCAGGGCCATGGCCCGGTCCCGCCCGGTCAGGGGCCGGCCGTCGGCCAAGGCGGGAAAACGCCCGGTGAAGCCGCGGCAGCGCATGGCGGCGGCGATACGCTCCGACCGTTCCAGGCTGCGCACCATCAGCATGCCGAACAGCCAGCCCATGCTGCGCCACGTGTGGCGATTGGCCCCGGCACGAAACCCCCGCGCCCGCATGGCGGTGCGCAGGCGGCGGTATTCCCGGTTCAGCACATCCAGATAGCGCACGGTGAACAGCAGCAGATGGACCAGCGTGTCCGGCGCCCCCAGCCGCGCCAGCGTGCGGCCCAGCCGTACCGGCCCCAGGGCACCCGCCAGCGCCAGGGTCATCAGCATGACCGCGTTGGCCTTCACCAGGATCACCAGCGCCTGCTGCGTACCGGCGTGGGACAGGGGCGCAAGATCCACCCCGGCCAGGGTCAGCGGCGCTCCCGGCACGGTGAAGGGCAGCGAGGCCAGGGCCAGCACCATGAACCCGTCCATGGCCAGCAGCCGGCGCAGGGTGGTTCGCGCCGGCAGCCGCGCCGCCACCGCCGCCGCCACGGCCAGCCCCAGGGCCGGCAGCAGCACGGGCAGCGCGTGCAGCGCCACCACCGTCACCGCGAACAGCGCCGCACCCACCACCCGCAGCCGCGGGTCCGGTCCCGCGGGGGCGGCATCCCACGCGGGGCCGAGGGAGGTGCCGCCGTCCAACAGGGTGCGGCCATCGGTGCAGGTGTCGGCAACCGCGGTCATGAGCGCCGTCCTCGTCCACGGGTCAATCCAAAGGCCAGCCCGGCCAGCCCGATGATGGTGCCGATGCCCCCGGCCACGTCGTGCCAGCGCACCTGATCCTGATAGGCGTCGAGCTGTTCGCGCAAGGGGCGCACCTGCCGTGCCACCGCCGCCTCGATCATCGCCTGCATCTCGGCGGAGGGTGCCGGAGCCGGCGTGAATACGGCGGCCGGGGCCGGTGCTGCGGACGCCTCATTCCCCTCCCCGCCCGGCAGGCCGGGGGGAAGGTCGGCAGCGGGCAGCGTGGCCTGGGCCTGATGGCCGTCGCCGCCGTCCACGGTCAAGGTGTGATCCACCCGCCGGGCGGCGGTGAAACGGAAGGTTCCGTCCGCCGCGGTGGCGCCGGTGAACAGCACTGTGCCGTCGGGGCCGGTGACGGTCAGCGCCGCCCCCTGCGCCCGGTCGCCGCCGCTGAAATAGGCATAGCCGGAGACCTCCGCCCCGTCCGCCGCGGCAAAGACCTTCAGCTTGTGGGCCAGAGCCGGCGCCGCCGTCAGGCTCAGCGCGGCGGCCAGGACCACGGCGGTGTGGTGCGGGGTCATGGCGCCCCCTCCCCTTCGTCCTCATCGCTGTGGGGGGCGGGATCGTCCAGCACCGCCGGCTTGACCCGCAGCACCAGCCCGACGGCGGCGGCGGTGAAGGCCCCCTCGATCACCAGCACCGGCAGGTGGGTCAGCACCACCAGATGGGCGGCGGTCAGGAACTCCCGCCCCGACAGGGCCAGGGATGCCGCCACCGCCAGCCCGGTCAGCAGCACGCCGCCGGCCCCCGCCGCACCCGCCGCGGCCACCGCCACGCGGGTGTCGCCGGGAAAGGCCCGCCGCACCCGGCGGAACGCCAGGCCGCACAGCACCGCCGGCACCGCCATGTTCATGATGTTGACGCCCAGCACCACCAGCCCGCCGAACCCGAACAGCACCGCCTGCAGCAGCAGCGCCACCAGAATGGCGGGAAAGGCCGCCCACCCCAGCGCCACCCCCGTCAGCCCGTTGAGGATCAGGTGGACGCTGGACGGCCCGACCGGGAAATGCACCAGCGACGCCACGAAGAACACCGCCGACAGCATCCCCACCTGGGGGATGCGGTCGGGGTGCAGACGTTTCAGCCCATAGGCGCAGCCCGCCACGCTGACCGCGATGCCCGCGGCCAGGACCGGCATGGACAGGACGCCATCGGGAATGTGGGCCATGGGCGGGTTACTTCTTCATGTCCGTGACCTTCACCCACATCAGCCCGCCCAGTTCCACCGCGGCGGGGGTGCCGTCGGGCGCGTTCATGGGCGTCTCGCCGTCCACCAGGGCGGCGAAGCCCCACCAGCCGGCCCGCGGCATGGCAAAGGCGAACTGGCCGCCGGCATCGGCCTTGATGACCTGGGTCACGAAGGGGTCGGCGGGGGCGGTGACGGAACCGTCGTTGGCCCATTCCACCTCCACCTCGGCGAAGGGAACGGGGGCGCCGTTGTGGCGGACGATGCCGCGGAACAGCGATCCGGTCCACAGCCCATAGGGGCGGACCAGCGGCTCGATCTCCACCGGCAACCCGACCAGCGCGTCCCAGCCCTTGCCCGCGCCGACGTCCACCACGGTCTTGGTGTAATGGATGATGTGCTTCTTTTCCGCCGGCTCCCAATAAGGGGCGGGTTCGACGAAGAACACGTAATCCGCCGGTTCCCCCACCTTGTGGGTGGCGGAATAGGCCGCCTTGCCCTTCACCTCGCGCCGCACCAGGGTGGAGGTGAGATCGGTGGTCTTGCCGCCCGCCAGCACGCCGAAACGCACGGGCGCGCCCATGGCCATCACCGGCCCCCGTTCCATGGGATGGGTGAACACCAGCTCAAGCCTGACCTCGCGGCTGCCGGTGTCGGGCACGATGTCGGTGGACGGCAGCAACTCCTGAAAATGCGCCGCTGCCGGCTGCGGGGCCAGGGCTGCGGCCAGCGCCAGGACCAGAGCCGCCGCGGTGGGGGCAAGGGAGGAACGGGGCATAGGCGGCCTTCTTCGATCATTGACGACACAAACCTTCATACGATTCTGAAAATTTTCATATCGGCCGTGGCGGGTCAAGCGGCTTGAACGCCGCAGACAGGGCACGCCCCGCAACGAATCCTGCGGCCCGTCACAAAGAAACCCAGAAAAACAGTTAACGGCATTTTATCTTTTGCAAGATTACCGGTAGAGAAAAATTAGTATGTGATAAAAATATCTTGTGCATATGAATTCCTGTTCGGCTTTGCAAAATGCAAAAAATTGCATTTTGCATCAATACACATAAATCTTCTTATTTATTTCTTTTTCGGAATAAAAATTTTCCGATGAAAACGCATTAACAATTTATTATCAATTGATAATTGCCTGACGATCTCTTTATTAGAAAGCAATTGAGCACGATCAGGCCGGCACAAGATGCTCTTTGCCGCAGGGGCCTGAAGGACCGTTGCAGCGAAATTTTCGTCCTCATACCCCTCTCGAAACGCTCTTTCCACAAGCTCATGGGCAACATATGGAAAAGTTTAGAGGCAAGACGATTCCCCGACCGGACAGGCTGTCGCACTGTTCCAGTCAAGAGAGCATGGCCGAACGCTACGGTGAAGCTCGGGCCAAGAAACAGGGTGGCTTGGCAATGGCGACCCCATAAACCAAGGCACCACCCCGGCAGGGGCCTGCCATACCAAGTAAAATATCAATCATGTTTTTGATATTAAAGACAAAATATATCATTATATCCATATTATTGGCGAAACACGCCCGAACAAATCACCTGATGCGATGAGAAATTTTTGATCACTTTTTGCGAATAGTGAAATTTCGTCATGACTATGATGCGCGATAATTTCTTTTTAGCGGTCTCCAAAGGAAATTTCATATTTAATATATAAATATTCCATGTTTTTACCTTTTTGCGCGAAAAACATTCGTTCTTGGTACGAAGTTTGCGGGTGCAGCAGCGGAGGGATCTTTACCCCCTCCACCCGACCGGCAAAGCCGGGATCGGTCTATCTTTCCAAAGGGGAAAAGAAACATGGCAAGCACACCGGTCAGCCTTTCCGCCTCGATGCGGACGAACCTGCTGCAGCTGCAATCCGTAAACGATCAGATTTCGAAGAAGCAGAACATCCTTTCCACCGGCAACAAGGTCAACTCGGCCCTCGACGGCCCGACCGCGTTCTTCGCGGCAAAGAACCTGAGCCAGCGTGCCGGTGACCTGTCCTCGCTCAAGGATGCGATGGGGCAGGCGGTCAGCACCATCAAAACGGCCGACAAGGGCATCACGGCCATCAACGACATGCTCGATCAGGCCCGCGGCCTGACGACCGCCGCCTATGCCGCCCTGGGCACCGATGCGTCGTCGGTCTCGACCCGCGCGTCGCTGGCCAAGCAGTTCAACTCCCTGAAGGCGCAGATCGACAAGCTGGCCGGCGACAGCAGCTACGGCGGCAAGAACCTGCTGGCCGGCAACGGCATGTCGCTGGACAGCACCAGCGCATCGCGCGCCACCACCAATTCCATGATCGGCGTGGACAACTCCCGCGTCACCAACGTCACCGCCACCGACACCTACGCGGTGCGCGTGAAGGGGACGGGTGCCGTCACCGGTGCCTCGGGCGACATCAACTCCGCCGAACAGGCCCACGGCCTGACGAACCTGAACGTCACCGGTACCATCAGCGGCACCAAGGGCAATTTCAGCGACGTCTCGATCGAAGTGCGCGGCGCCACGGGCCGCGACCGCACCTTCATCGTGTCGGACGGCTCCGAATCCCGCACCATCTCCTACTTCGACAACAGCCAGACGACATCGGCCACCACCACCACGGCGGCCAAGACCGGCACGGCGCAGGTGACCAACGTCGCCGTTGGCGGCACCATCGAAGAGGGCGACACCTTCTCCATCACGGTGGAAGGCCAGACCTTCAGCTACGCCGCCACCGCTTCCGACGTGGCCATGGGCCAGGACGGCCGCAAGAACGTCGCCACCAAGCTGATGCAGTCGATCAGCGCCGCCCTGGCCGGCAACGGCCGTCTGGTCGGCAACTCGGTCGATATCGCCAGCGTGTCGGTGGACAACAACGGCACCATCACCCTGACCGGCAAGACCGACGCCCTGGTGTCGCGCGACATGTCGGTGAGCGCCCAGGCCGAGAACGCGGCCACCAAGCGCATCTCCGAAAGCTTCGCGTCGGGCACGGTGGTGTCGTTCACCGTTGACCGCAAACTGCTGGAAGCCGCCGCCAACTCCGGCAACGGCACCTCCACCATCGAAAAGAAGGTGGACCTGCAGGTGAGCGCCACCAATCTGGCCGGCAACACCATCACCCGCGACGGCATGGCCGCCCGCGGTGAAGGCAAGCTTGCCAACGGTGAAAACTCCTTCGCGTTCGACACCGGCACGGTCCGCATGGACCTTGACCAGAAGACGCTGAAGCAGGCCGCCGCGGCCAGCCAGGCCGCCAATCTGGTCACGGTGCAGACCACCGAAGCCAACACCAAGAACGATCTGAGCGTTCAGCTCAACGAGACGAACACCAACTCGATCGCGGTGCAGAGCCAGAACCTGACCACCAGCGGCCAGGGGCTGCAGGTGGACTATGCCCAGAACGGCTGGACCGACCGTTCGGACATCGACAAGGCGGTGGCCGGTCTGGATCACGCCACCGATTACCTGCGCTCCGCCTCGCAGAGCCTGTCCACAAACCTCAGCATCATCACGACGCGCGAAAACTTCACCAAGGATTTCGGCGATGTGCTGACGGAAGGGGCCAACAAGCTGACCCTGGCCGACCAGAACGAGGAAGGCGCTGGCTTGCTCATGCTGCAAACCCGTCAGCAGCTGGGCACCATCGCTCTCAGCCTCGCCAACCAGTCGCAGCAGTCGATCCTGCGCCTGTTCTAAGCCGGCCAGGACGGCCAGACAGCGGTCTTTCAGGCGGTGCGCCACATTTACGGGCGCACCGTCTTTTGCGGATACCGTCCATGCCCCTGAAATTTGTTCTTCGGCCCAACGAAAAGGTCATCATCAACGGCGCCGTGATCAGGGCCGGTGACCGACCGGCGCCTCTTCCACGTCCCGTCCACGGATGGCGCGATGCCGGCGGACCCTCTGGCTTCCACGGTGACGGCACCGCCCTGATCCCCGCAGCGCCACCGGGGGCGGGATCCGCCGTTCCTCAGATCGACTTCTTCCGCCGCCGCCGTCCGCCGCCGGCATCGCCACCGCGTTCGGAAGAACCGTCATCCCCGCCGTCCGCCCCCTGCGCGCCCAGAATGCCCCGCAGAGCCGCCAGGGTGCGGGCGTAGGATTCCGCATCGGGCCGCGCGTTGGCGGCAGCGGGCGGCACCGGCTCGCTCTTCGCCATCGGAGCCGGCGGAAGGGGGGGGAGCTCCTCTTCCGGCACCGCATGCGCGGACGTCACGTTTTCATTCGTGATATCGAAGGGTGCCGGGTCATCCCACAGGTAGGACGGCGGCTCGTCCTCATCCTCGCCATCGTGGGAACGGGCGAACAGAATGTCGGGATCGCGGATGGCGAAACGCCCGAAATCCGCCGGGGCCGCCTCCTCTTCCGGTTCCGCATCCTCCGGCGGGCCGTCATCCTCCCTGTGGAAGGACGGTTTGTCCGGCGGCTCATGCCCACGCCCGCGGTTGGTGAAGGAGAGGATATCCTCCATGGGAATATCCTCGTGGGCCACCGGCACGCCGTCCGGCACGGCCCCAGACGCCGGCTCCGCGGGATGGTGGGGGTGCTCCTTTTCTTCCTGCAGCCGGTTGAACAGGATGCGGCGGAAATCATCGTCCACCGGTTCCGCCGCGGGGGACGGTTCCTCCTCGGCGAAAGCCTCCAGATCCAGGATATCATCGTCGTCCCAGCCGGCCTTCCCTTTCGGAACGGGCGGCGGCGGGGGCGGGGGCGCGGGCGCCGCCTCGTCCCCGGCAAGCAGGGCCTTCAGCGCGGCCAAACGCTGATCCAGGGTCTCGTCGGAAGGCTCGGGATCGTCCGGCGGCGGCGGTGGAGCGGCAAACGCCGGGGCGGCGGCCTTCGCCGGCGCCTCCGGGACCGGGGCGGGCGGCGGCGGTTCCGGCGGCACGTCGTGATGGGTATCCGCCCGGCGGCGGCGCAGACGGCTGAGGAACGATCCCTTGCGCCGCGGCGGCTCGTCCGGCGGTTCCGGCGTCTGGACCGGGGGTGCGGCCACCACCGGAGGCGGGGCGGCGGCAGGCGGGGCAGACGGTGCGGGCGCCCGGTCCAACCCGGCCTCCACCCAGAACGGCGGGCGGAAATCGGGGGGAATCACGCTGGCGATATCGGCGGCGGAGATGGAACGGTCGGCATCGCGCTCCGCCTTCTCCACCATGGCTTTCAGGGCCGACAGATCCTGGTCGGTGGCCGGATCGGGTGCGCGGGGCGGCACCCCGAACGCCGGTTCGGACAGATCCAGCGCCTCATCCCCGTCGTCCTCGCCGCGGTCATCCCGGTGATAGCCGAAATCGGGGCGGGCGGGCGGCGGCACCGGGCGGTCGTCCTCGCCGTCCGGCCCTTCGTCCTTGGCCGCCGACTGGATCATGGAGCGCAGGGCGGCCAGGGTGTCGGTCAGGTGAGCGGGCCGCGGCGCGTCCGCCACCGGCTCGTCGCCCATGTCCGCCATCCGGGCGTCCGCCGGCCCCGCCGCCACATCGTCCATGGCCGGATCGGTCAGAGCGAAGGCATCGTCATCATCATCGTCATCGGCCACCGCGTCCGCCACCGGCGCCGTATCGCCCTGGGGGCCGGGCGGGGGGGCGTCGCGGAACAGGGCGGGCAGCCAATCCTCGTCATCGTCCACGGCGGCCGTGGGGGCCACCGCAGCGGCGGGCGGCGGCGGAACCGGGGGGGACGGCGGAGCCGGGCGCGGGTCGTCGTCACCCATCAGGCGGGAGATGCGCTGCAGCTCCTTCAGGAAATCGTCGGGTTCGTCCTCGTCCTGGGACGGGGCCGGCTCCATCGGGGCGAACGGCGGCTGCAGGGCGTGCGGTTCCCGCGACGGCGGGATCACCGGCGCCCCTTCGTCCCCGTGCCCGTCGCCGTCCTCATCCTCCAGCCCGGCGGTCAGGCCGCGCAGGGCGGCCATCATGCTGCCCAGCGGCGGGGATTCCGGGTCCGGCGGGGGCGGCGGCTCAGGGGCTTTCGGCGCAGGGCGGTGCGGGGTCCGGCGGTCCTCCCCGGCGTCTCCTGTGTCGTGGGCGGCGTCCACCAGCCCGCGCAGGGCGGCCAGGGTGGAATGAAAACGGTCCTCCACCTCCGCGGTGGCGGCCTTGTCCACCATGGTCTCCAGCACCGGCCCGTCGGGCGTGGGCAGGGGCCGGCTTTCCACATCGCGGGAGTTGCATTTGGAGCAGCGGAAATGCGGCGCCAGCGACAGCACCGGATAGCCCGGGCCGAACCGCCGTTCCAGATCCGCGCGCGGCAGCGTTCCTTCGTGGCCGCAGGCGCGGCAACGCATCATCACATCGACATCAATGTCGCGAAGGAACAGCATGCGGGACATGGCGCCAGTATAGCGAGCCGCCCGTCCTTGCCCAGCACTATCCGGTGCCCGCGGTTCGCCCCGGTGCCGCGCTCCGTCCATCCGCCGGATATCCGTCGTGCGCTCGCCCATGTCCTGTTAAGTAGGGGGCGGAAACGGCGGTGAAAAGAGGGGGACGGCCATGGATAGGCGGCGGGCGGTGGCGGTGCTGATGGCGCTGATGGCCGGCACCGGCGGGGCGGCGGCGCAATCGCTGCCCGACGATACCCTGTTCGATCCGGCGCAGGTGGTGGCCGGCATCACCCTGTCCCGCACCCGGTGCAGGGCGCTGGAGGAGCGGCACACCGCCGTCTGGGTGGCCGCCGCGGGAACCGCGGCCTGCCTGCGCTATTACGCCGCCGGGCTGGCGGTGGAGGGGGGCAACCCGGTGGCCGCCCTGTGGCTGCACGGCGACATCATGGGCCCCAACCCCAAGCAGGCGGACAAGCACCAGCGCGGCCTGGGGCCGGCGGCGATGATCGAGCAGGAACGGCGGCTGGCGGACCGTTACGGCGTCCCCTTCGTGTTCCTGGGCCGTCCCGGCAGCTACGGCAGCGCCGGGCGCCACTACACCGACCGTCACCGTCCGCGTGAAGCCGCCCTGATCGATGCCGCCATGGACACCCTGACCAAACGCTACCGCGTCGGCGCCTGGGCGATGGGCGGGCACAGCGGCGGCGGCACGCTGGCGGCGGAGATGCTGGCCCGCCGCACCGACATCCGCTGCGCCGTGATCTCGTCGGGGGCCGCCGCCTTCCGCGCCTATCTGGAAGCCCGTGGGCTGACCACGGCGCTGGCGAAACCGGCGGAGTGGTTCGACCCGGCCGCCTCGCTGGATGCCGTGCCCGCCGATTCCCGCCGCCGGGTGATCGTGATGGGCGACCCGCGGGATTCCAACGTGCCCTTCACCACCCAGACCCTGTACGCCGAGGGGCTGCGCGCCCGCGGCCACGACGTCACCCTGATACCGCTGGAACGGGCCGCCGACCCCCGCCATCACGGTCTGGTGGATTGGGCGGAGGCCGCCACCGGCCTGTGCGCCCACGGGGAATCCCCCGCCGCCATCGCCGCGGCATTGGCGGCCATGCCCGACCCGCCGCCGCGGATCAGCAATTGATACCGGCACGCCAATGAATTGGCGTGCCGTATTGCGTTCAAACGCCACGCAGGCTTTTCCGCGCCATGTGGCGCGCCGCCGCAGTCGCGGCGGCCGGCGAACACGTTCGCCGGTATCTGCCCCCTCAGCCCTGAAGATAGGCCAGCAGCGGCTCCCAGTCGGCGCGGTGTTCGGCGGCGCGCTTGCCGCCCAGATCGAACAGGGTCAGCCCGGTGGCCGCCGCGTCGGGGTAGATCTGGCTGTCGCGCAGGCGGGTCACCACCATGTGCCCCACCCCGCCCAGGAAGGCGTCGAGCCGTTCCGCCGATTTGGTCCGCGCCTTCAGCCGGTTGCCCACCACCGCCACCGGCTTCTTGTTGCGGGCGATGGGCTTCAGCTCCTCCAGCTTTTTCAGAAAGCGCTGGGTCGCCTGCTCGTCGAAGGCACCGGGCAGCACCGGCAGCACCACCATGTCGGCCAGCCGCACAAGGTCTTCGATCTGCCTGGTCTTCAGCGCCGCGGGCGCGTCGATGACCAGCCAGTGGGTGCTCTTGGGTGCCCCGTCGATGTCCTTGGTCCAGTCCAGCCCCACCAGCGGGGCGGCGGTGGCCGGGCGGCGGTCCAGCCAGCCCAGGGACGATTTCTGCCGGTCCACGTCGGCCAGTACCGTGGTGTGGCCGGCCTTGGCAAAGGCGGCGGCAAGGTGCGTGGCGATGGTGGTCTTGCCGCACCCGCCCTTGATGTTGGCGACCAGAACGGATTTCATGGGGGACGAGCCTACGCCAGCCGGGCGGCTTTTGACCAGAAGGGTTTTGCTGCGTCAAAACGCTCCCACGCGTCGCACAACTGCGGTTCCAGCGCCACCGTGCCGCGGGCCAGCCAGCCGATGACCACGCCCGCGGCCCGCGCCTCGCCCACCGACGGAGCGGTGCCGTCGGCGTGCAGTGCGTGCAGCAGCCGGGTGGCCGTCGCCACGTCGTTCAGATGGCCCAGCAGATCCTGGAAATGCCCCAGAAGCTCGATGTAGCGGCGCACCGGCTTGTCGTCGTAGAGGCCGCGGAAGAAATCGGCGGTGTAGCGCAGTTTCTTCATGGCGATGCGCAACTGGTGGCGGTCGGCGATGGACAGATCCTCGAACCCCTCCCCGCGCTTGCGCACCTTGCGGTAACGCTTGGCCAGCAGGCTGTCGGCCAGATGGCCGATGGGTTCCAGCAGGCGGATGGACTCCTCGCTGACCGGCTGCGCCCGCCAGCCGCGGGAATCGAGCCATTCCGCCACCTGGAGCGTGAACAGGCCGTAGCGCGCCGACGACAGCGCCGTCCGCACCTCCCCATACGCCTGGGCGCGGCCCTTTTCCACCGCCGCTTCCAGGGTTTCCAGATCCTGCGGGATCTCGCCGCCGTGCTCGCCGGACCCGGCGAACCCCTCCTTCACCGGGGCCAGAAGCTCGGTCAGGAACACGTCCCAGTCGCGGGCGGGGCCGAAGGTCGCGGCCAGCCACTTCACCTCCCCCTCCAGCCACGTGATCTGATCGGGGGGCAGGAAGGGTTTGAACACCACCAGGGCGGAGCGCAGGCGACGCAGCGCCACGCGGGCCTGATGCACCCCTTCGGGGTCGTTGCCGGCCAGCGCGCAAGCCTCGTTGGCGCCAAGCTGTTCCAGGCAGTTGCGCACCACGCGGCACAGCGCCCCCTCCACCGTGCAGGCGGGGTCGATTTCGACGCGGGCGGCCTTCACCGCCCCGCCCAGCGTGCCGTCGGCCAGGGCATAGCCGCGGGCGGCCTTGGTCCGCCGTTCCACCCGCACCGGGGCCACGGCGGCCAGTTCGCGGGCCAGGGTGAACAGGGCGCGCGGGTCGCCGTGCTTCAGCTCCAGTTCGATTTCCGCCACCGGGTGGGTCTGGCCCGTGGGTGCCCGCACCTCCCCCTCGTCGAACGCCACCTCGATGGACGTGTCGCCGTGGGTGATGATGCGCAGACTGCGGTGGATGTGGGTTTCGAACACCGGAGCCAGCACCGTCAGGTCGATGCCGTCCAGATGGGCCAGCGCCGTCTCGTCGGTGATGAGCGTCAGGTCGGGGGCCGGTCCCGGCACCACCCATTCCCATTCCCCGCGCGACAGGCCGGCGCCGTCGCTGTCGGGGGCGGATTTCAGGGTCTGGACGAAGCGGTCATCCTCCCGCCGCACGCGGAAGCTCAGCAGGCGCGCCGACAGGTCGCGGTCGGGGGTGTCGTAATAGGTGGCTTCCAGCGTGCGGGAGGTGGCCCGTCCCTTCCCCCGCCCGCTGACCGCGGGCGCGGTGCGCAACGTCTCCAGATCCTGAGGCCGCACGGCCAGCTTGAGTTCGGTTTCGCGGTTGCTGCTGTCGGCGTCGGCCATGATCCGGTCTGCACCCCCATTCGCTGCCGGCGGGTCCGGCATACCTCATGTGGTGAACCGTACATCGGGCGCAATATCCCGCCTAGCGCACAAAGATGGAGTTTTTGTTACACATTGATGACGCAGGCGCAGGGCTGCGAAGGGGAAGGCTTGACCCCACCCCCGCCCCTGCCCCAATAAGCCCCCGCAAAAGGTGACGGAGGACGCGGGCAATGTACCGTTCCAAACTGTTTTTCCGCCTGTTCTCCATGCTGACGCTGGTGGTGGCGCTGTTCTCGTCGGCCATCTATTTGTTCTCCGTCCCGCTGATCAAGGAGGCGGCGTACGAGATCGAACTGAACGCCAGCCGCACCATCCTGGACAACGTGTTCGAGCTGGCCAGCAAGATTCACGTCAACCTGGAAACCCACCGCAAGCTGGCGCTGGACTGGCACAAGCGGCAGCTCCGCAACATCCTGGATCTCGTCACCTCCTACATCGACTACATCGAATCCCGCGCCGAACGGGGGGAGATCACGCCGGAAGAGGCGCGGCGGATGATCTTCGAGGGTCTGCGCACCTTCAAATACGGCAACAGCGATTACATCTGGGTCACCGATTACAATTCGGTCCTGCTGTCCCACCCCGACCCGGCGTTCCAGGGCCGCGATGTGTCTGAGATCCTCGACCACAACGGCCAGCGGCTGCTGGCCCGCATCGTGGACATCGCCCGGAGCCAGGGGGACGGCTGGTACACCTACCCCTGGTCCAACCCGCGGCGCGGCGAGGGCAACGGGGAAAAGGTGTCGTATTTCAAGAATTTCCCCAAGCTGGGCGTGGTGATCGGCACCGGCGTCTATCTGGACGACATCGACGAGGAGGTGACGCGGCGCAAGGAGGAGGCGATCCGCGACCTGCGTCAGGCGCTGCGCAACATCCGCATCGCCAAGACCGGCTATGTCTATATCTTCGACTCCTCCAACCGGATGCTGATCCACCCCAACGCCAACATCGAGGAACGGGACTTCGCCGCCCTGAAGAATCCCGCCACCGGGCGCCCGATCAACGAGGAATTGAAGGAATCCATCGGCACCGACAAGCCGGTGTTCTACATGTGGGACAAACCCAGCGACCCCAACAACTACGCCTATGAAAAGATCTCGTGGGTGCGGCACTTCGACGGCTTCGACTGGTACATCGCCTCCTCGGTCTATGTGGAGGAGCTGCGGCGCAGTTCCGAGACGCTGGCCAACCGCATCCTGTTCATCGCCGTGGCGGTGATGGTGCTGGCGGTCAGCCTGGGGTACTGGGCGGCGCGGCGGCTGGTGGATCCGCTGAACCGGCTGGCCGACACCGCCCGGCGGGTGCGCGGCGGCGATCTGGAGGCCCAGAGCGGCGTGGTGCGCGACGACGAGATCGGCACGCTGGCCACCACCTTCGACGACATGATCCGGCGGCTGCGCGACAACATCGCCTCGCTCGACAGCCGGGTGCGGGCGCGCACGGCGGACCTGGAAGACTCCAACCGCCGGCTGCAGGACGCGGTGCAGGCACAGATGCGCGCCCAGGGCGAACTGGCGGAGATCGAGGGGCGCCAGCGGCTGATCCTGGACGCCATTCCGGCCAGCGTGGCCTATCTCGACCGCGAACGGCGGCTGCGCTTCGTCAACCGGCAATGGGCGACCCTCACCGGCCAGCCCAAGACCGCGCAGTTGGGCCGCCGCCTTGCCTCCGTTCTCGGCACCGCCGTCTATTGCCCCATCGCCGAGCAGGTGGAGGCCGCCTACCGCGGTGCGGACATCAGCTTCGAGCACCTGTTCCAGCCCGGCCCCGGCGAATCGGTGGTGGCCAAGGTTACCCTGATCCCCGAGCACGGGCCGGGGGGGCGGACCATCGGCCTGTTCGTCCTGGCCATCGACCGCACGGCGGAAAAGGAGACCGAACGGCAGTTGATGGAGGTGCAGCGGCTGAAGGCGGTGGGGCAGTTGGCCGGCGGGCTGGCCCACGACTTCAACAACCTTTTGTCGGTGATCCTGGGCAACCTGTCGGCGGCGCAGGAAAAGTTTGCGGGCGTGGAGGGGCTGGACACCTATCTCGAACCCGCGGCCCGCGCCGGGCGGCGGGGCGCCGACATCACCAGCCGCCTGCTGGCCTTCGCCCGCCGGCAGCCGCTGCGCCCCATCGCGGTGGAGGTGTGTGCGGTGATCCGTGACATGGCGGTGCTGCTGAACCGCTCGTTCCCGGCGTCCATTTCGATCATCGTGCCGCCCGAGGATCAGCGCTGCTGGATCCTGGCCGACCCCAACCAGCTGGAAAACGCGCTCATCAATCTGGCGTTCAACGCCCGCGACGCCATGGCCCGCGGCGGCATCCTGCGCATCGACGTCACCCCCCGCGACGTGACGGCCCCGCTCGCCTATGACGAGGCGGTGGCCCCCGGCGCATACGCCGAGGTGCGGGTGGAGGACACCGGCAGCGGTTTCGCCGCCGACGCCCTGCCCCGCGCGTTCGAGCCGTTCTTCACCACCAAGGACCACGGGTCGGGGCTGGGTCTGTCCATGGTCTACGGCTTCGTCAAGCAGTCGGGCGGTTACATCCGCCTGGACAGCGAGCCGGGGGCGGGATCGCGGGTGCTGCTGCTGCTGCCGCGCACCGAACAGCCCGCCGATCATGCCCTGGCCCTGCCCCGCCCGTCCCCCGGCGCGGCGATCCAGCCCGGCGAACTGGCCCTGCTGGTGGAGGACGACGCCGACGTGCGCCAGGTGGTGCGCGGCCATCTGATGGGGCTGGGCTATGCCGTGCTGGAGGCGGCGAGCGCGGGCGAGGCGCTCGATCTGGTGGAGGCGGTGGAGGGGATCTCGCTGGTGCTGTCCGACGTGGTGATGCCGGGGCCGCTCAACGGGGTCGAACTGGCCCGCCGGGTGCGCGACGCCCACCCGGCGATCCAGGTGGTGCTGATGAGCGGCCTGCCGGTGGACGAGGACGGCCACGGCGGGGTGCCGGTGCTGCAAAAGCCGTTCAGCCGGCAGGTGCTGATTGAGACGTTGCGTCCGATGCCCCATACTCCCGCCCAGGAAGCGCCCAGAACAACCGACTGCAAGATCGGGACGGACCCTTGAACGTGAAAAAGCTGGTGTATCTGGTCGATGACGAGGCGGACATCCGCACGCTCGTCTGTGCCACGCTGCAGGATTACGGGTTCCACACCGTGGCGTTCGGCAACGGGCGCGACGTGCGCAACGCCATCCGCCGCCAGCCCCCCGACCTGTGCATCGTCGATCTGGGCCTGCCCGACATGGACGGGCTGTCGCTGGTGCGGGAATTGTGGGAGGACGTGCGCTTCGGCGTGGTGATCCTGTCGGGGCGCGGCGCCCTGTCGGACAAGGTGCTGGGGCTGGAACTGGGGGCCGACGACTACATCGCCAAGCCGTTCGAGCCGCGGGAGCTGGTGGCGCGGGTCAAGACGGTGATCCGGCGGCGCGACCAGTTGCTGTCCACCCCGGCGGCGGGGGCGGCGGCGGTGGCGCGCTTCGCCGGCTGGGCCTTCGACCTGGGCAACCTGTCTTTGACCGACGCCGCGGGCCGCCAGGAAACCCTGAGTGCGGCGGAAGCCGGGCTGCTGCTGATGCTGCTGAAGGCGCCCAAGCGGGTGCTGTCGCGCGAACAGCTTCAGACCGCCCAGGACGACCGCGACGACGGCCCCTTCGACCGCAGCATCGACGTGCGCATCTCCCGCATCCGTAAGAAGATCGAGAGCGACCCGCGCCACCCCCAGCTCATCAAGACCGTCTATGGCGCCGGATACCTGTTCGCCGGCGACGTGGAATGGTCGCGCCCGCCGGGGTGAGACGGCCTTACCGCAGGGCGTCCACCTCCGTTCCCCCGATGGCCGGGAAGCCCCCCGCCTCCCCTGCCGCCCAGCGGATGGCGGCGGCGATGCGGTCCAGCGCCTCCCGGCTTTCGGGCAGGCGGCCGCCGTGGCTGTGGAACTCGTGGGTCATGTGCTCCCACACGTCCAGCCGCACCCGCGCGCCCTGCCCCGCGGCGGCGCGGGCGAAATCGCGGATCATGTCCACCAGGATCTCCTTCCCCCCGGCCTGGAGGTAGAGCGGGGCGGTATCGCGGAAATCCTGATGGATCGGCGACAGCTCCGCGTCGCTGAAACCGCCGTCCCCCTTCAGCCACGCCGCGAATTGCAGCGTCATATAGCCCTGCACCAGATCATAGGGGTCGTTGCCGAACTGGCTGGCCCCGCGCCGCCCGGTGTCGGTCCATGGGCTGAGCGCGATGGCGATGGACGGCTGCGGCAGCCCCAGCCCGTTCAGCGCCGCGATGGTCATCAGCACCAGATGCCCGCCCGCGGAATCGCCGCACACCACCAGCGTTTCGGGTGTCACGCCCCGGTCCAGCAGGAAGCGGTAAGCGGCCACGGCATCCTCCGCCTGCGCCGGGTGGGGATGCTCCGGCGTCAGGCGGTAGTCGGGGGCGAAGACCGGCAGCCCCAGGTCCGCCGCCAGCATGGCGATGAACTGACGCGTCACCGCGGCGTAGAAGGTATAGCCGCCGCCATGGAAATAGAGCACCGTCCCCGGCCCCTTGCGCACGGGCGGCAGGAACCAGTGGCCGGGCGGCTCGCCGGGGCCGCTGGGGCGGATCTCCGTCGCCTGCGCCTCCTCCATCACCGGCAGCAGGCTGTCGAAATAGGCCCGGCCCTCGGCGATGCCGGGGCGGGACAGGGCGCGGTTGAACTGGGCGCGCCAGAACAGGTTGCCCGTCTCGAACAGGGCCGGCCATTCGGGGACCAGGGGCCGGCCCACGGCCCGGCGGGCCAGAACGCGGGCCGAGGTCAGGGCCAGGGTGACGGCGCTGCGGACTTTGTGGCGGAAACGTCCCTGAAGTATGGTGCGGGTCGCGGGCATGGCCGTTCTCGGTGATGGGATGGACGGCTCCCTGTTTGTCCCGGCGCCCGGCCCGCCGTATAGAACGGAAGCGACACCCGCCCATGCCTCCCATCCCCGCCCCCACCGCCCGCCTGCTGCTGCCGCGCCCGGCGCTGTCGGCCTGTGTCTTCGCCGGGGTGGAGCGCGACACCCGCGGCACGGCCCTGACCGACGCCCAGCGGTTCAACCATTACCCGGCCTCGCCCATGGCGGTGATCTCGTGGATCTTCCACGGCACCCTGCACATGGTGGAACAGGGCACGGCGGCCCCGGTGCTCGGCCCACCGCTGCCGCCGCTGATCCTGTCGGGGCCGCAGAACCGGCCCACCGCAAGCTGGTCGCCGGGGCCGGTTCACGCCCTGTCGGTGGGTTTCTGTCCCGAGGCGCTGCCCCGGCTGGCGGGGATTGGCGTCGAATCCGTCATGGACCGTCACACCGCCCTCGACACGGCGGTGTCCGGCCCGCTGCTGGACGCCTGCCGCGCGGTGCTGGAGAACGGTGATGCCGATCCCTTCACCACCCTGCAGGACCGGCTGGCGCCGCTGTGGTCCGGCCCGGAGGGGGAGGCGCGGCGCGTGCCGCGGCTGGGCGACTGGGTGCGGGCGCTGACGGTGCGGGCCGCCCTGTCCCCTGCCGGGCGCAGCGTGCGGCAGGTGCAGCGGCGCATCCGCGGCTGGACCGGCCAGAGCCACCGCGGCCTTCAGCGTTTCACCCAGGTGGAGGATGTGGGCGTGCGGGTGTGGTCGCACCACGGCCCGTCCCCGCCCGATCTGGCCGGGCTGGCGGACGATGCGGGCTTCGCCGACCAGTCACACATGGGCCGCGCCGTCCGCCGCGTCACCGGGCTGCCCCCCGGACGGCTGGAGGCGCTGATGCGCACCGACGAATCCTTCTGGTTCTACCGCTTGATGGGCGAACAATGGGAAGAATGACACAAACAACACAATGGAACGGGGTAGCTATCATATTTCACATTTTAGTGCGATCATATAAATCTATTTTTCTGTAGAGAATTGGGTTTTGCCGTTGCATCCTCCCCGCGGCCCGTCCTACAGTTTGGACGGGGCGTAGGAGCCGGCATGGCGCCGGCCGGTTTCAAGCGCCCCCCGAACGACCGCATTCGTCCAGGGGAAGACACCGATGAAGACGTTTTTGCACTCCCTCGCCCTGCTGGCGCTGACCGCGCTGACGCCTCTGACCGCCCATGCCGGCGGCAAGGTGGTGGTGGGCTATCAGACCGACGCCCTGCCCTCGTCCGTCGCCATCGCCAACGGCGATTTCGTCAAGACCACGGGGTACGAGATCGACTTCCGCCGCTTCAATTCGGGTGCGGACATCTTCACCGCCATCGCGTCGGGGGACGTGCAGATCGGCTATGTCGGGTCCAGCCCCTTCGCCGCCGCGGTCAGCCGCGGGCTGGATGTCAAGGCGTTCCACCTCGCCACCCTGTCGGGCACCGACGAGGCGCTGGTGGTGCGCAACGGCGCCGGCATCGACAAGCCGGCGGACCTGAAGGGCAAGCGGCTGGCCGCCGCCCCGGTGTCCACCGACCATTATCAATTGCTGGCCGTGCTGAAACAGGAAAAGCTGACCGAGCGTGACGCCCAGGTCTTCGCCATTCCCCAGCCCGACATCGTGGCCGCCTGGAACCGCGGCGATCTCGACGCCGCCTTCGTCTGGGATCCGGCGCTGACCGAATTGAAGAAGAACGGCACGGTGCTGCTGACCTCGCGCCAGGTGGCCGAGCGCGGCGCGCCGACCTTCACCGCCTGGGTCGCCACGGCCGGGTTCGCCAAGGACAACGCCGCATTCCTGAAAAGCTTCGCCGGGGTGATCGAAAAATACAGCGCCTCCTACCGCGGCGAGCCGGCGGCGTGGGGCGCCGACTCCCAGAACGCCAAGACGCTGGCCTCGCTTTTGGGCGGCACGCCGGCGGATCAGGCTGCGGCGCTGAAGAACCTGTCGCTGGTGCCGGCCAAGGAGCAGGCGTCGGCGGCGTGGCTGGGCGGCGGCGAGGCCGGCGGGGTCGCCAGGATCCTGAAGGAAACCGCCGAGTTCCTGAAAGAACAGAAGAAGGTGTCCACCGTCCTGCCCAGCTACGGCGGCTTCATTTCCGCCGAGTATGTGAAGGATCTGCCGTGATTTAGAGTCCTTCAGGTGCTTATTGAAGCACCTGAAGGACTCTAAGCTTTTGGTTTTCCCGTGTGATTCACGCTTCAAACGATTCCGTTTGAACCGATCACACTCTAGCTGGATCTCCCTCTTCCGCCCCGGGAGAGGAAGCCATGTGTGACAGGAGGGTTCCATGCTCCAGGTTCACAACGCCAGCGTCTTTTTCTCCGGCCGTGACGGCCGGGTGGTGCACGCCCTGGACCGTGCATCGCTGGACATCGGCGCCAACAGCATCGTTGTGGCCCTGGGCGCCTCCGGCTGTGGGAAATCCACGCTGCTGAACGCCATCGCCGGTTTCCTGCCCTTGTCCGAAGGGACGATCACGCTCGACGGGCAGCCGGTGGAGCGGCCCGGCGCCGACCGCGGCGTGGTGTTCCAGAAGGACACGCTGCTGCCGTGGAAAAGCGTGGCCGACAACGTGGCCCTGGGCCTCGATTTCGCCGGCATCGGCGCGCGGGAGCGGCGGGAGCGGGCGGAAACCCTGCTGCGGCTGGTGGGGCTGGACGGCTTTGCCGGCGCATCCCCCCACGAGTTGTCGGGCGGCATGCGCCAGCGGGTGGGCATCGCCCGCGCGCTGGCCACCGATCCCAAGATCCTGCTGATGGACGAGCCGTTCGGCGCGCTCGACAGCCTGACCCGCGAGCAGATGCAGGAATTGCTGATCGACGTGTGGGCGCGCACCGGCAAGCGCATCTTCTTCATCACCCATTCCATCGAAGAAGCACTGTTCCTCGGCACCACGGTGGTGGTGATGTCCCCGCGTCCGGGCCGCATCACCGCCCGGTTCGATCTGGATTTCGTCCACCGCTTCGCCGCCGAACGCGACGTGCGCGCCGTCCTGTCGGCGCCCGCGTTCACCGAGATCCACAACGAAATCCGCAACCTGATCCACCACACGCACCATGGCCGGGGGGAGACGCTGCAATGACCGATATCGCCCGCACCGACACCCCCGTGACGGTCCTCCCCGCCGTGCCCAAAACGGTGCGCCTGCACCCCTTCGGGCTGGACGGGGTGCGCACCGGCCCCATCAGCGCCATCGCCGCCGCTGTGCTGCTGGCCGCGTGGTTCCTGGTGTCCCATTACCGGCTGGTGCCGCCGCTGTTCCTGCCCGGCCCGGCGGAGGTGGCGTTCCAGTTCGGCGCCCTGATCGACGACGGCTATTCCGGCGCCACCTTGTGGGAGCACGTCTCGGCCAGCCTGCTGCGCATCCTGGGGGCGTCGGCCATCGCCGCCTCGCTGGGCATCCCGCTGGGGCTTGCCATGGGGCTGAACCGCTGGGCCAAGGGGGTGCTGGACGTTCCCATCGAATTCTACTGGCCGCTGCCGCCGCTGGCGTACCTGCCGCTGGTCATCATCTGGCTGGGCATCGGCGAGGCATCGAAGATCGTGCTGCTGACGCTGGCCATCGTCGCCCCCATCTGCCTGTCGGCCCAGGCCGGCGTGCGGGCGCTGCCCATCGAGCGGGTGCATGCCGCGCTCTCGCTGGGGGCCACCCGCTGGCAGATCTTCCGCGCCATCGTACTGCCGAGCGCGTTGCCGGAAATCCTGACCGGGGTGCGCATCGGCATCGCGGTGGGGTGGAGCACGCTGGTCGCCGCCGAACTGATCGCGGCCACCCGCGGCATCGGCTTCATGATTATGTCCGCGTCCCATTTCCTGGCGACCGACGTGGTGTTCGTCGGCATCGGCATCATCGCCGCCTGCGCCTTCGCCTTTTCCTACGCCATGCGCCTTCTGGAGCTGTGGCTGGTGCCGTGGAAGGGGAAAAGCTGACCGCTTTTCCCTGCCTCTCAACGGCACGGTCTCCCCCTCCCCCCTTGGAGTCCGTCCGCGTGACCCGTTCCCCCAACATCCTGTTCATCATGGCCGACCAGTTGGCGGCCCCGGCCCTGCCCTTCTACGGTCATCCGCTGGTCAAGGCGCCGCACCTGTCGCGGCTGGCGGCGGACGGCACGGTGTTCGAGAACGCCTATTGCGCTTACCCGCTCTGCGCGCCGTCGCGGTTCTCGCTGTTGTCGGGGCGGCTGCCCTCGGCCATCGGGGCCTACGACAACGCGGCGGAGTTCGCGTCCTCCGTACCGACCTTCGTGCATCACGCGCGCGCCGCCGGTTACCGCACCTGCCTGTCGGGCAAGATGCATTTCGTCGGCGCCGACCAGCTTCACGGGTTCGAGGAACGGTTGACCACCGACGTGTACCCCGCCGATTTCGGCTGGACGCCCGATTGGGAGAACGGGGTGCTGGCCTATGACTGGTCCCATCACATGGCCAGCGTGATCGAGGCCGGACCCTGCCACCGCAGCCTGCAGATCGACTTCGACGAGGAAACGGCCCATCAGGCGGTACAGAAGATCTACGACTACGGCCGCACCACCGACGACGGGCCGTTCTTCCTGACCGTCTCGTTCACCCACCCCCACGATCCCTTCAACTGCCTGCCGGAGCATTGGGATCTCTATGACCATGACGCCATCGATCCGCCCGCGGTGCCGCCCATCCCGGTGGATGAGCTGGACCCCCACAGCCGCCGCCTGCATGTCATGGACAGCCTGCACCGCTACGACCTGACCGACGAACGGGTGCGGACGGCGCGGCACGCCTATTACGGGTCGGTCAGCTATGTGGACGATCTGGTGGGCCGGCTGCTGACGGCGCTGGAGCGCGCCGGGCTGGCCGACGACACCATCGTGGTGTTCACCGGCGACCACGGCGAAATGCTGGGCGAGCGGGGCATGTGGTACAAGATGACCTTCTTCGAATGGTCGTCGCGGGTGCCGTTGGTGGTGCGCTTCCCACCCCGCCACGCCCCCGCCGGGTGGCGGCCGGGCCGGGTGGCGGTCCCCGTGTCGCACGTGGACCTGTTCCCCACCTTCCTCGCCCTGTTCGGCGAACGGGCACCGCCGCCGGTGGACCCGCTGGACGGCGCCAGCCTGCTGCCGCTTTTGACCGGGGACGATCCCGGGGACCGGGACGTCTTCGCCGAATATCTGGGCGAGGGCGTGCTGTCCCCCGCCTTCATGGTCCGGCGCGGGCGGTACAAATACATCGTCTGCGAAGACGACCCGCCCCAGCTTTTCGACCTCGCCACCGATCCGCACGAACGGGCCAACCGCGCCGGCGATCCGGCCCTGGCCGATGTGGAAGCCGCCCTGGCCGCGGCGATTGCCCGGCGGTGGGACGCGGCGGCGCTGAAACAGGCAGTGATCGACAGCCAGCGGCGGCGGCTGTTCGCCCATGGGGTGCTGCTGACCGGGCGGCACACGCCGTGGGATTACCAGCCCCACCGCACCGCCGCCACCGCCTATGTGCGCAATTTCGGCGTGGCCGAAGACACGCTGAAGGCCGTCGCCCGCCTGCCCCCGGTGGCCCCGGTGCCGCCGGATTTTCCCAACGCCTGACCAACCTCCAGAACACACACACGAACGAGGCGGAACCATGCCCGACACCGCGATTTCCACCCTGACCATCGACCCCGTCAGCCCGGCCATCGGCGCCGTGGTCACCGGCATCACCCTGTCCCGCCCCCTGTCGGATGCCCAGGCCGCCGCCCTGGAACAGGCGCTGGTCACGCATCAGGTGCTGTTCTTCGAAAACCAGCCCCTGACCCCGGCGGAGCAGAAGGCGTTCGCCGCCCGCTTCGGCGACCTGCACATCCACCCCGTCTATCCCAACGTGCCCGAGCAGCCGGAAATCATGGTGCTCGACACCGGGGCGCACAACCCGACCGACAACGACGTCTGGCATACCGACGTGACGTGCATCGACACGCCGCCGGCCATCGTGGCGCTGTCGGGCAAGCGGTTGCCGCCCCACGGCGGCGACACGGTGTGGGCCAGCAACATCGCCGCCTACAACGCCCTGTCGGAGCCGCTACGCGCCCTGCTCGACCCGCTGAAGGCGCTGCACGACTTCACCCGCTCGTTCCCCGAATGGCGCCACAACGGCGACCCGGAAACCCACGCCCGGTGGAAGGCGGCGCGGGAGAAGCACCCGCCCGTCGTCCACCCCGTGATCCGCACCCACCCGGTGACCGGGGCCAAAGCGCTGTTCGTGAACGAGAACTTCACGTCCCGCATCGTCGGCCTGACCGACCGGGAAAGTGCGGCGATCCTGGATTTCCTCTACGACCACATCAGCCGCCCGGAATTCACCGTGCGCTGGAAGTGGAAGGCGGACGATCTGGTGATCTGGGACAACCGCTCCACCCAGCATTACGCGGTGAACGACTATCTGCCGCACCGCCGCGTGATGCATCGGGCGACCGTGCTGGGGGACCGGCCTTACTGATCCATTGGGCTACCGCCCAAACCCGTTTGGAGGTTGGCACCTCCAAACCTCCGCTCTTTTTATAAAAAGAAAGGGGGTTTGGGGGTCACCCCAAACGGGGCCGGGGCGGTAGCCCCGTACTCACTCCACCGCTCCCCCCGCAGCCCGCCACGCGGCAAAGCCGCCGGACAGCCGGTGGATGGTTCCCTGATACCCGGCGGCCAGCATCTTTTCCGCCGCCGGGCCGCAGCGGCGCCCGGCCTGGCAGTGGAACACCAGCTCCTTGCCCGGCACCGCCGGCACGCGGGCCGGGTCGAAGGACGACAGCGGCACCAGCACCGCCCCCGGAATATGCCCGGCGGCGTGCTCGTGGGGTTCGCGCACGTCCACCACGACGGCGCTGCCATCCCTCAGCCAGCCCATCACCGTTTGCGGATCGGCGAAACGGATGGGACCGTCGGACGAGTCACCGCCACCGAAGATGCGGGAGAAAAAGGCGCTCATAGGCAATGCTCCTTACGCTTGGGAGGAAGAGGAACGGCCACCGCGCAGCACGACGTAAATGGCCGGGATGACCAGCACCGTCAGCGCCGTCGAACTGAACAGCCCGAACAGCAGCGAGATGGCGAGGCCCTGGAAGATCGGGTCGGTCAGGATGAAGGCGGCGCCGATCATGGCCGCCAGCGCCGTCAGCACGATGGGCTTGAAGCGGATGGCGCCGGCCTGCAGCACCACGTCGCGCATGGGCGCCCCCGCCGCCTGCAGATGGCGGATGAAATCCACCAGCAGGATGGAGTTGCGCACGATGATGCCGGCCAGCGCGATGAAGCCGATCATCGACGGGGCCGAGAACGGCGCCCCCATCAGCCAGTGCCCGGCCAGGATGCCGATCAGGGTCAGCGGCACCGGCACCAGGATCACCAGCGGCAGCTTGAAGCTGCCGAACTGCGCCACCACCAGCAGATAGATGCCCAGGATCGCCACCCCGAACGCCGCCCCCATGTCACGGAAGGTGACGAAGGTGATCTCCCACTCCCCGTCCCACAGCACCGACGGGCGGCTTTCGTCCAGCGGCTGACCGTGCAGGGCAATGGGCAGGTCCGGGGCCAGTTCCCGCAAACGGTCCTGCACCGCCATCATGCCGTAAATGGGCGCCTCGAACCGCCCGGCCAGTTCCGCCTGCACCATCTCGGCAAAGCGCCCGTCGCGGCGGAACAGGGGGAAGGAGGCCGGCTCGCGGGTCATGGTCACCAGATCGCCCAGTTCCGGCGCGCCGCGGCGGGCGGGCACGGGCGTGGACAGGATGCGTTCCGACACGAACAGGTCCGCCGGCGGCAGCCGCACGGCGATGTCCACCGGCGCCCGCCCGGCGCCCTGATGGGAATAGCCCACCGACACCCCGCCCATCAGCGCCTGGAGCGTGTCATAGACCGCCTGTTCCTCCACGCCGAAGAACTCCAGGTTTTCGTGATTGAGGGCGAAGCGCAGCCGTTCGGCAGGCATGTGAAAGCTGGTGTCCACGTCCACCACGAAATCCACCTGACGGAACGCCGCCTCCACCGTGCGCGCCGCGGCGCGGCGGGCCTCGGCGTCGGGGCCGTAGACTTCGGCCAGCAGGGTTGCCAGCACCGGCGGGCCGGGGGGCACCTCCACCACCTTCACCACCGTGCCGGCGGGCAGCGGCAGATCCGCCAGCCGCGTGCGCACGTCGAGCGCGATGGCGTGGCTGGCCCGCGCCCGCTCGGCCTTGGACCGCAGGTTCAGGTGCAGATCCCCCTGCCACGGGCGGGCGCGCAGGAAGGAATGGCGCACCAGCCCATTGAAATTGAACGGCGCCGCGGTGCCGGCATACGCCTGGACGCTCACCAGTTCCGGCAGGGTGCGCAGGCGCGCGGCGGCGGCGAACAGCACCCGCTCGGTGTCCTCCAGCGCCGCCCCGTCGGGCAGGTCCACCACCACCTGAAGCTCCGACTTGTTGTCGAAGGGCAGCAGCTTCACCCGCACGGCCTGGGTGTAGAACAGGCCGGTGGACAGGATGGTCGCCCCGCCCACCAGCAGCAGGAACGTCCACGCCCGCGCCTTGCTCGCCACGATGGGGGCGGCGACGGCGGTGTAGAAGCGCCCGAGGCGCCCGCCGTTTCCGGCATCGTGGCCGTGCCCGCCGGGGGCGGTTTCGCCGGGGCGCAGCTTCACCATCAGCCAGGGCGTCAGCACCATGGCGACGAAGAAGCTGAACAGCATGGCGGCGGAGGCGTTGGCGGGGATGGGGCTCATGTACGGCCCCATCATCCCCGACACGAACATCATGGGCAGCAGGGCGGCGACCACGGTCAGGGTGGCGACGATGGTGGGGTTGCCCACCTCCGCCACCGCCTCGACGGCCGCCTGCAGCTTGGAGCGCCCGTCCTTCATGGACCAGTGGCGGTCGATGTTCTCCACCACCACGATGGCGTCGTCCACCAGGATGCCGATGGAAAAGATCAGCGCGAACAGACTGACGCGGTTGATGGTGTAGCCCATCAGCCACGACGCGGCCATGGTCAGCAGAATGGTGGTGGGGATGACCACGAACACCACCACGCCCTCGCGCCAGCCGATGGCCATGGTGACCAGCACCACGATGGACACGGTGGCGAGCGCCAGATGGAACAGCAGCTCGTTGGCCTTATCGTTGGCCGTCGCGCCGTAATCGCGGGTGACGGTGACGTCCAGTTCGTCCAGCACCGGCAGGTGGATGGCGTGCAGCCGCGCCAGCGCCTGTTCCGCCACCACCACGGCGTTGGCCCCGGCGCGCTTGGCAAGGGCGATGGTCACCGCCGGCACCCGCGGCATCTCGGCCCCGTCCCCTTCCGGCGTCATGTGCCACGCCCGCGCGTCGTCGGGCCGCGCCCCCACCACCACGGTGGCCACGTCCTTCAGATAGACCGGGCGCCCATCCTGGGTGGTCAGCAGCAGCAGGCCGATGTCGGGAACGCCGCTCAGCGTCTGCCCCGCCGTCACCGGCACCGACCGGCCGCCGTCGCGCACCGCCCCCACCACGAACGAGCGGTTGGCGTTCTTCACCTTGTCCACCAACTGGTTCAGCGTGATGCCCAGCAGCGCCAGCCGCTCCGGGTCCGGCTCCACCCGGATCTGGTCGGGGCGGCCACCGACCATATAGGTCAGGCCTACATTGTCGGTCTTGACCAGTTCGGCCAGAAGCTGGTCGGCCACGTTCCACAGGCCGTTGTCGGTCCAGCGCGCCGCCGCCTCGCGCTTCGGCGACAGGGTGAGCGTCAGGATCGCCACGTCGTTGATGCCACGCCCGACCACCAGCGGCTCGGGAATGCCGATGGGCAGGCGGTCGTAATTGGCGCGCAGCTTTTCATGCACCCGCAGGATGGCCTCGTCCGACACGGTGCCGGCCAGGAAGCGCGCCGTCACCACCACCCCGTCGTCGGCGGTCTGGCTGTAGACGTGCTCCACCCCATCGATGGCCTTGACGATCTCCTCCAGCGGCTTGGTGACCAGTTCCACCACGTCGGGTGCGCGCAGGCCGTCGGCGCGCACATGGATGTCCACCATGGGCACGCTGATCTGCGGCTCCTCCTCCCGTGGCAGCGACATGAGCGCCACCAGCCCGGCGGCCAGCGACAGCAGCAGCAACAGCGGCGTCAAGGGGGAGCGGATGAAGGTCCGTGTCAGCAGCCCCGACAGGCCCAGCGGCGTCATCGCGTCCCCTCCGGCAGCACCAGTTCATCGCCGGGGTGCAGGCCCGAGAGGATCTCCACCCCGCCCGTCGTTTCATCGACCGCCGGCACCGCCCGGCCCACCCGCACCACCACCGTGCGCCCGTCGGCCAGCCGCACGGTGTCGGCCCCCAACTGGCGGGTGACGAAGGCGGCGGGCACCACCGTGGCCGTCCGCTGGCCGGTGGCGACCAGCACCCGCACCCGTTCACCGACGAAGGTGCCGTCCAGCCCCGCCACCACCGCATCGGCCACCACCTGCCCGTCCACCAGTTCGGGATAGACCAGGGTGACCGTGCCGCGGGTCAGGCTGTGCGGTTCGGGCGACAGGCCGCGGTCGCCCACCAACACCGGGTCGCCCACATGGATGAAGCGGGCGTGGCGTTCGGGCAGGCGCAGCCGCAGCACCGTGCGGTCGGTGGCGAGCGTCGCCACCGCCTCCCCCGCCATCATCACGGCCCCGTCCACCGCCGGCACCGCCAGCACCCGGCCCGCCGCCGGGGCCAGCACGTCGCCCTCGCGCGTCTGCTGCTCCACCACCGCGCGGTCGGCGGCCATGGCCGCACTCTGGGCCTTCAGCACGTCGAGTGCGGTGCGAGCGTCGTCCAGCCTCTGCTGGCTGCCGCTGCCGGTGGCCCGCAGTTGCGAGGCGCGGTCCAGGTCCATCTGGGCCTGACGCATCTGCGCCTGAAGCGAGGTGAGGCGGGCGTCGAGGGCCGCGCGCTGCAGCGCCAGTTTGGGATCGCGGACGGTGGCGATCACCTGCCCCTCCGCCACCCGGTCGCCCTCGCGCACCGTCAGCCCGTCGAGCGTGCCGGCGATGCGGGTGCGGGCCTTGACCTGCCGCACGCTTTCCACGGTGGCGAACACGGCCTTGAGATCCTCCACCGGGCGGCTGATCACCGTCCAGCGGGTGGGCGGCGGTGCATCCGCGGCGGACGGCGCGCTGACAGCCGTCAATGACAGCAGCAGCGCCAGGGGCAGGATGAAACGGTCGGTCATGGACGGAACCCGGCGGGCGGTTTGAAGAGGGGGCGATACGGACGCTTGACCATTAAATAAGATCACTCTAATTTAGAGTCAATGAATACGAATTTCCCCCCCGACGGGCTGCGGCCCGCCGTCCGGCTCTTGAAGGCGCTGTCGAGCGAACCGCGCCTGATGATCCTGTGCGAGTTGGGGACGGGGGAACGCAGCGTGGGCGAGCTGGTGGCGGCGGTGGGGTTGAGCCAATCGGCCCTGTCGCAGCATCTGGCGCGCCTGCGCGCCGACGGGCTGGTCCGCACCCGGCGCCAGTCCCAGACCATCTATTACGCGGTCGCCAGCCGGGAGGCCGCGGACGTCATCGCCGTCCTGGCCGGGCTTTTCTGCCCCGGCAAGGCCGGCGGCCAGCCCGAAAGGACCGACATTCCATGAGCATCGACCGCATCGTCATGGCCTTTGCCGGCACCGTGATCCTGGTCAGCCTCGCCCTGTCACAGTTCCACCATCCGGCATGGCTGTGGCTGACCGCGTTCGTGGGCGCCAACCTGTTCCAGGCGGCGTTCACCGGCTTCTGCCCCCTGGCGATCATCCTGAAGCGTCTGGGTGCCCGCCCCGGCGTGGCCTTTTCCTGAAGAAAGAGGACCGAACACCATGCACAAGAACTGGCCGCAGATGGCGACGGAACTGTCGGGTGCCCTGCGCGAGGTGCGCGGCGGCGCGCCCGAGGTGATGAAGGCGTTTTCCGGCATCGCCCAGGCGGCGCTGAAGGCCGACGCGCTGGACACCAAGACCAAGGAACTCATCGCACTCGGGATCGCCGTCGCCATCCGCTGCGACGGCTGCATCGCCTTCCACGCCGAAGCGGCGGTGAAGCAGGGTGCGACCCGCGACGAGGTGATGGAAACCATGGGCATGGCGATCTACATGGGCGCCGGCCCCTCGGTCATGTACGCCGCCCAAGCGGTGGAGGCGTTCGACCAGTTCACGGCGAAGGCGGCGGGGTAAGCCGGGGCCACGAGGCCGGGTTACCATCCCTCCTCGCCGGGGGGGGCGCTATGCTCATATCGTGTAACATGTTGATGTAAAATAACTTTTCATCGTCATCCCAGCGAAAGCTGGGATCCAGAAGGTGTTTCCTAGGCCAAAACCTCGGGGGATTCATATCGCCGCTGATCGCAGCTCACGCCTGGATTCCCGCTTTCGCGGGAATAACGATGAAATAAGATGTTTTATATCAATGAATTAAAGATCTGTGCAGTGCGTAGCCCCGGGGGGAGGGGAGAGATTGCGCGGCCTTGTTACCTTGGGTAACCCAGCCCTGCAAACACCGCGGGCGGCGGGCGGGGGCGGGGCCGGTACACTCCGCACCCCCAACCGTATCCCAGCCGCCGACCGCCCCATGCCAGCCTTGCCCCCGGCCCTCCGCACCGCCGCCACCGTCGCCCTGACGCTGGCCATCGCGTTAACGGGGGGCGGGCTGTTCACCCTGGCCGGCATCCCGGCATCGTGGCTGATGGGGGGCATGGTGGCGGTGGCCGCCGGCGCCGTCGGCGGGGCGCCGCTGCTGATGCCGCCGCGCGTGGCTGCCGGGGCCTTCGTGCTGCTCGGCGTGTCCATGGGATCGGGCATCACCCCGGACATTCTCGACCAACTGGCCCGCTGGCCGCTCAGCATGATGCTGCTGGCCGTCGCCGTGCTGGTGTCCATGGCCGCCAGCGCCCAATGGCTGGAGCGGGTTCACGGCTGGGACCGCGCCACCGCCGCCTATGCCGCCGTGCCCGGGGCGCTGGGCATGGTGCTGGCCTTCGCCGCCAGCAGCAACGCCAACCTGCGCCGGGTGGCGCTGGCCCAGAGCCTGCGCCTGTTCACCCTGGTCATCGCCATGCCGTGGATTCTGACGTGGCTGACCGGGGCCGGCGGGCACCTGACCGCCATGACCGCCCAAGGGGCGGGGCTGCGCGACACCGCGCTGATGCTGGCCGCCGCCACGGCGGGCGGGTGGATTCTCACCAAGCTGCGGGTGGGGGGAAGCTGGCTGATGGGCGCCATGCTGACCAGCGCCATCCTGCACGGCACCGGCACCGTGCACCACAACATGCCGGTCTTCCTGCTGGTGGCCGGCTTCACCGCCACGGGGGCGGTGATCGGCAGCCGGTTCCGCGGCGTAACCATCGGCGCCCTGCGCGCCGACCTGCGCCCGTCGCTGGAAAGCGTGGGTCTGGCGATGGTGCTGACGGCGGGATTCTCGGCGCTGGGGGCGCACCTGCTGTCCCTGCCCTTCGGACAATTCTGGCTGGCCTACGCCCCCGGCGGGGTGGAGGCGATGGCGGTCATGGCCTTTTCCCTGGGGCTGGACGCGGCGTTCGTCGGCACCCACCACATCGTGCGCATCATCGGGCTGACGGCCCTGCTGCCGGTGTGGGCCAAGCGGCCAGGCTGAAACGCTGCTGACAGGAACTGACAGCAGCGGCCCCTAGGATCGGCGGCATCGGACACCGCCTACGAACAGGAGCCGCCGCCATGACCACCGCCATCCCGCCCGCCCTCTTCCCCATCCCGCCCGCCGCCCGGCGGCACTGGATCGCGGTGGCATCCGCCGAGCATGTGCGGATCGGGCGGGCCGGGGGCTTCATGCAGGTCTGCCATGGGAAGGAGGCGCCGCTGCGCCGCATCCGCCCCGGTGACCGGGTGGCCTATTACTCCCCGACCGAGGTGTTCCGCGGCAAGGACCGGCTGCAATCCTTCACCGCGGTGGGCGAGGTGCTGGCCGGCACCCCCTACCCCTTCGACATGGGCGGCGGTTTCGTGCCCTACCGCCGCGACGTGATGTGGGTGGCGGCGGCGGAAACCGCCCCCATCCACCCCCTGCTCGACCGGCTGGAGTTCACGGCGGGCAACCGCAACTGGGGCTATCAGTTCCGCTTCGGCCTGTTCGAGGTCAGCGCCCACGACCTGTCCCTGATTGCCTGGGCCATGAACGCCGGAGCCATGAACGCCGGTCCGGGCGTGCCCGCGGAACAGGCCGTGGCGGGGGATCAGCCCATGCGTGCCATGCGCCAGAGCCCGGCGGGGTTGCTGTAGGGGTCGAGCCATACATGCTGCACCTTGCCCGTCCACACGAAGCGGTGGCCGGACCACAGATCCTCCACCGCCACCGAGGCGTCGTCGGACAGGCCCAGTTCCCACAGCGGCACCTCGAACCGGCATTCCTGGGCGTTGTGGGGGTCCAGGTTGACCACCGCCACCACCACGTTGTTCCGGTCGGGCGTCATCTTGGCATAGGCCAGCATCCAGTCGTTCCAGGCGTTGAGGAACAGCAGGTTGGTGAAGCTCTGCAGCGCCGGGTTCTGATGGCGGATGGCGTTCAGCCGGGCGATATAGCCGCGGATGTTGCCGGGCCGGTCCCAGTTCCAATGGCGGATCTCGTACTTTTCCGAATGGTTGAACTCCTCCTTGCCCGGATAGGGCTCCGCCTCGCACAGCAGATAGGGGGCGTAGAGGCCGTAGCTGGGCGACAGCGTGCCGGCCAGCACCGCACGCGCCATGTGCGCCCCCCGCCCGCCGCGGCTGAGCGCCGGGGGCAGGATGTCGGGGGTGGTGGGGAAGAAGTTGGGCTGCATGAAATCCGACGGCCCGTGGGTCAGTTCCCACAGATACCCGCTCAGCTCCTCCTTGGTGTTGCGCCAGGTGAAATAGCTGTAGGACTGGCTGAACCCCAGCTTGGCCAGCCGCTGCATCAGCTTGGGCCGGGTGAAGGCTTCGGCCAGGAAGATGGCGTCGGGGAAGTCCCGCCGCACCTCGGCGATCAGCCATTCCCAGAACGGGAACGGCTTGGTGTGGGGGTTGTCCACACGGAAGATCCGCACCCCCTCCCGGCACCAGAACAGCACCACGCCACGCAGCGCGAACCACAGGTCCGGGTAGGACTCGCGGTAGAAGCTGACGTTCACGATGTCCTGGTACTTCTTCGGCGGGTTCTCGGCGTAGCGGATGGTGCCGTCGGGGCGCCAGTAGAACCATTCGGGATGTTCCTTGATCCACGGATGGTCGGGGGAGCATTGGACGGCGAAGTCCAGGGCGATTTCGATGCCCTGGCGCCCGGCCTCGGCCACCAGGGCGCGGAAATCCTCCAGCGTGCCGATCATGGGGTCGATGGCGTCGTGCCCGCCCTCCTCCGCCCCGATGGCATAGGGCACGCCGGGATCGGCGGGGCCCGGGTTCAGGCTGTTGTTCGGCCCCTTGCGAAAGGACCGCCCGATGGGGTGGATGGGGGGGAAATAAAGCACGTCGAACCCCATGTCCCGCACCATGGGCAGCAGCCCGGTCACATCGCGCAGCGTGCCGGGCCGCCCCGGATCGGGCGATGCCGAGCGGGGGAAGATCTCGAACCATGTGGAAAACCGCGCCCGCTGGCGGTCCACCCACACCTGCAGATCGCGGGTGTAGCGGGACAGGTAGGCCCGTTCCCCATGGGCCGCCATGGCCGCCCGCGGTTCGTCCGACAGGGCATAGGCGATGAGATCGGCACCCTGGAGCGTGTGGAACCGCTCCACGATGGCCTCCAGCCGCATCCGGGCATCGCCGTGGTTCTGCCGGGCCGCCTGTTCGATGAAGCGGCGGCCCTCGATCACCTCCAGGCCCACATCCAGGCCGGCGTTGACCTTCTTCGTGAAGTCGGCCCGCCAGCTTTCCCACACGTCGCGCCACGCGGTGACGGTGTAGGTGACCAGCGTATTGCGGGTCAGCGGCACATGCCCCACCCAGCGGTCGTTGTCCACCAGGGTCATGGGCACCTCGGCCCACGCCTCATCCCCCTCGGCACGGAAAAGCACGGCGGCGCCCAGGACGAAGGTGCCGTCGGTGTAGATGTCGGCCCACACGTCCAGCGTGTCGCCCACCACCCGCTTCACCGGGAAACGGCCGCCGTCCAGTTCGGGATAGACGTCTTCGATGGTGATGCGGTCCGCGGCGAGAGCGTCCATCCGGTGATCCGACGAACGGGCATGGGACCGGACGTCGGGGGAGGTTCCGGTCCCGGTGTCCGGGTGCCGGAGCCGCGGGCCGGCGGCGGTGAAGGTCATGCGTCTTTTCCCTGTTCATCCCTGCGCTCAACGGGATGCGGCACGTCCCGCGGCAAATCTTCCCCTTGACGCCGGGCACCGCCACGGGTGCCAATCGGCCAAGGGAAAGCCGCCGCCGCAAGCGCGCATCCCTTAGCCGGGGTAACCCGCCCAACGGCGGGAAAGTTCCCGGCGGCCCCGCCGAAGCCCAGGGTTACGAGGAAGGGAACACCCATGCCCGCCGATAAGAACGCCGCCGACAGGAACGGCCAGACCAGGAACGGCAAGATCCGCCTGGACAGGATCGACATGGACGCCGGGCGGCTGAAGAACCGGGAGGAATACGACAAGCGCCTCGCCAAGCTGCAAAAGGAGCTGCTGCACATCCAGCAGACCTATTGGCACTCCAAGCGCCGCGCCATCATCGTGTTCGAAGGCTGGGACGCCGCCGGCAAGGGCGGCTGCATCCGCCGCCTGACCGAACCGCTCGACCCCCGCGGCTTCCACGTGTGGCCCATCTCCGCGCCCACCAAGGAGGAGCAGGGCAAGCATTACCTCTACCGCTTCTGGACCCGGCTGCCGGCCCCCGGCGGCTTCGCCGTCTTCGACCGCTCGTGGTACGGGCGGGTGATGGTGGAGCGGGTGGAGGGCTTCGCCACCAAGGACCAGTGGAAGCGCGCCTACGGCGAGATCCGCGATTTCGAAAAGATGCTGACCGACGACGGTGCGCGCATCATCAAGCTGTTCATGCACATCACCCCCGACGAGCAGCTCAACCGTTTCCGCGAACGGCTGACCAACCCCTACAAGCGCTGGAAACTGACCGAAGAGGATCTGCGCAACCGGGCGCGCTGGGGCGATTACACCAAGGCCGTCGAACAGATGTTCGACGAGACCTCCACCCCCAACGCCCAATGGCACGCGGTGGGCGCCAATTCCAAATGGACCGCCCGCATCCGCGTGCTGGAGATCATCACGGCGGCCCTGCGCGAGGGCGTTGACATCACCCCGCCCCCCATCGACCCCGAGATGGCCGAAGCGGCGGCGGAGGTGCTGGGGGTGCATGTCAGCACCCTGTTGCGGGCGGCACCGGGGGAGTGAGACACCCCCGTTTTTCCTCAGTCTTCGAATTCCTTTTGGTGGAGCCACGAGGCTTGGGTCACGACCTTCTTGTCCCGGCTCCATTCGTCCAGCATCACCGGGGCCAGCGCCTTGAGTTCGGCCATCTGCTCGGGCGTGCCGGTCAGGCAGGTCAATTCCAGCCGGTGGCCGTTGGGGTCGAAGAAATAGATGGACCTGATGATGCCGTGATCGGTGGGACCGACGACGGCGATGCCGTGGGATTCCACCTCCGCCTTGGCGGCCATCAGCGCCGCCTCGTCCGCCACGCGGAAGGCGATGTGCTGCACCCACAGCGGCGTGTTCTCGTCCCGGCCCATGGGCGGCGAATGGGGCACCTCGAAAAACGCCAGGATGTTGCCGTTGCCCGCATCCAGAAACACGTGCATGTACGGATCGGGTTCCTTGGTGGAGGGAACGCGGTCCTCCGAAATCGCCACCAGGAAATCCATGTTCAAAACCCGGCGGTAGAACTCCACCGTTTCACGGGCGTCCTTGCAGCGGTAGGCGACGTGGTGGATCTGTTCGATGCGCATGAGGCGGTTCCTCTCTTTAGAAACCATGTAATTTATTGCATCGGTGGCTTTCCCGTCTTAAATGATTTCAAGTGAAATCATCGTCAAGGGGGCGCGGATGTGGTTTCATCAGCGTGTTCCCCCGTCCGAGCGTCCACCGATGACCGTCCCCGCCGTCCTGCTGAAACTGACCGCCTTTCTGCCCTACCGCCTGTCGGTGCTGGCGAACACCATCAGCCTGACGGTGGCGCGGCTGTACGAGAAACGCTTCGGCATCACCATCCCCGAATGGCGGGTCATCGCGGTCTTGAGCGGCGGACGCACGCTGAGCGCCAGCGAGGTCGCCGCCGCCACCGCCATGGAGCGGGTGCAGGTCAGCCGCGCCATCGGACGGATGCTCGATTCCGGCCTGATCCTGCGGGAAACCGGCGATGACGACCGCCGCCGCGCCGACCTGACCCTGACCGCCAAAGGTGCCGCCATCTATGACGAGATCGCCCCCCTGGCGCTGGCCTATGAAACCGAACTGACCGCGGCCCTGTCGGCGGGCGAGATGGAACAGCTCGACCATCTGCTGGGCAAGCTTCAGGCCCGTGCCGCCGAACTGGCCGCCCGCCCGCGCGACGGCCACCGGGACGCACCATAATAAGAAAACAAAGGGAGGATCATCCATGACCGCAAACCCCGATCCCCACACCGATCCGGCCACCGATCCCAACGATCCCCGCCGCCGCTCGTTCGTGCCGGTGGCGGCGGACAGCCATTTTCCCATCCAGAACCTGCCCTTCGGCATCTTTTCCACCCCCGCCGACCCGGAGCGGCGGGTGGGGGTGGCGATCGGGGACCGGGTGCTGGACCTGAGCGTCATCGCCGCCGCCGGGCTGTTGCCGGCGGAAGCCGATGCCGACGTCTTCACCCAGAGCAGCCTGAACCCCTTCATCACCAATGGCCCGGCGGTGTGGCGGTCGGTACGGACGGCGGTGTCCCATCTGCTGGACGCCGAAACGCCCACCCTGCGCGACGACACGGCCCTGCGTGCCCGCGCACTGGTGCCCATGGCCGATGCGCGGATGCACCTGCCCGTCGAGGTGGGCGGCTACACCGATTTCTATTCCTCGCGCCATCACGCCGCCAACGTGGGCCGCATGTTCCGTGGGGCGGACAAGCCACTGCTGCCCAACTGGCTGCACCTGCCGGTGGCCTACAACGGGCGGGCCAGTTCGGTGGTGGTCAGCGGCACCCCCATCCCCCGCCCGCTGGGCCAGACCATCGCACCGGGGGAGGAGACGCCACGCTTCGGCCCCTGCACCAAGCTGGATTTCGAGCTGGAAACCGCCTTCGTCGTCGGGGTCGGCAACCCGCTGGGCGTGCCGGTGCCGGTGGACGACGCGGAATCGCGCATCTTCGGCGTGGTCCTGCTGAACGACTGGAGCGCGCGCGACATCCAGCAGTGGGAGTACGCCCCCCTGGGGCCGTTCAACGCCAAGAGCTTCGGTACCTCCATTTCGCCGTGGGTGGTGACGCTGGACGCGCTGGAGCCGTTCCGCGTGCCGGGGCCGGTGCAGGAGCCGGAACCCCTGCCCTATCTGCGCGCCCAAGGCGACCACGCCTTCGACGTGGCGCTGGAGGTGGCCGTGCGCCCGGCGGGGGACGAGCGGACCACGACGGTGTGCCGGTCGAACCTGCGCCATCTCTATTGGAGCATGGCCCAGCAACTGGCCCACCACACGGTGTCGGGCTGCAACACGCGGGTGGGCGACCTGATGGCCTCGGGCACCATCAGCGGGCCGGAACCGGAGTCCTTCGCCAGCCTGCTGGAGTTGACCTGGAACGGGCGCGACCCGCTGACGCTGGCCGGCGGCGTGACCCGGACGTTTCTGGAGGACGGGGACGCGGTGACCATCACCGGCTGGTGCCAGGGCGACGGCTACCGCATCGGGTTCGGCACCGTCGGCGGGCGGATCCTCCCCGCCCCGCCCATGAAAGGATAAGGCCATGGATGTCTACGGCTATTTCCGCTCCTCCGCCGCGTTCCGCGTGCGCATCGCCTTGAACCTGAAGGGGCTGTCGCCGGACCTGCACTTCATTCACCTGCGCAAGGGGGACCAGAACACCCCCGCCTACCGCGCCATCAATCCCCAGGGGCTGATCCCGGCGCTGGTGGATGACGACGGGACGTGCCTGACCCAATCCCTGGCGATCATCGAGTATCTGGACGAGCGCCACCCCCACCCGCCGCTGCTGCCCACCGACCCGGCGGCCCGCGCGCGGGTGCGGGCCGTCGCGCTGGCCATTGCCTGCGACATCCACCCGCTGAACAATCTGAAGGTGCTGAACCACCTGCGCGATGCCTTCGGCATCGACGACGCCGGGCGGCAGCGCTGGTACGCCCATTGGATCGCCGAGGGGCTGACGGCGGTGGAAGCCCTGCTGGCCGCGTCCCCCGATACCGGGCCGTTCTGCCACGGCGCCAGCCCAACCATCGCCGACATCGTGCTGGTGCCCCAGGTGTTCAACGCGCAGCGCATGGATTGCCCGCTGGACGCCTATCCCACCATCCGCACCATCGTGGAGCGGTGCCGCGCCCTGCCCGCCTTCCACGACGCGGAACCGGCACGGCAGCCGGATGCGGAGCCGTAAATTTCTCTTCCATGACAGTCACTTGAAGTTTTCATGACCACCCCGCCGGCCCCTCCCCGGCGGGACGGCGGCACGTTATGGTGGCGCCGTCCATGGTGATGGGGGATGCGTGTCATGATCGATCTGATGACCCGGCTGGCCCGGCGCAACATGCTGTTCCTGCTGGCGGGGGCAACGGTGTGGTTCGGCGGTGCACCCGTGCCGGCGGCGGCGGACGACCCGCGGCTGAAACAGCGCTGGCGCTGCGGCGGCGGCGATTGCCCCGGCTATGAATACGACCCCATTCCCGGCGACCCCGAGCACAACGCCCCCGCCGGCACGGCGTTCGAGGATCTCGACCCCGACTGGTTCTGCCCCCGCTGTGGTGCGGGGAAAGTGGAATTCCGCCGGCTGCCCGCGACAACAGCCGCAAAATAAACTGTTCAAAATCGAATTTACCGCATATTATCTGGTCATGGACGAGATTGACCGGAAAATCCTGGCGCACATCCAAAACGATGGTCGCGCCTCCTATGCCGAGGTCGGCACGGCGGTGGGCCTGTCGGTGTCGGCGGTGAACGACCGCATCCGCAAGCTGACGGCCCAGGGCGCCGTCACCGGCTGGGGTGCCCGCGTGGCCCCACGGGCGGTGGGGCTGGACATCCTGGCCTTCGTTCAGGTGCTGCTGGAACGGCCGGAGCACGACATCGGGTTCCGTGCCGCCATCGCCGCCCTGCCCGCGGTGCAGGAATGCCATCACGTCACCGGGGAATGGTCGTACCTGCTGAAGGTGCGGGTGAGCGACACCGCCGCACTGGAGCGGTTTCTGGGCGAATCCCTGAAGACGCTGCCGGGCATCGTGCGGTCCCACACCGTGATCGCCCTGTCCTCGCCCAAGGAAACACCGGTCCTGCCACTGGAGGAATGAACCGTCATGGACACCGAAGGAATGGGCGTGCTGCTGCGCGGGCTGGTGATCGGCGTGTCCATCGCAGCACCTGTGGGGCCGATCGGGCTGCTGTGCATCCGCCGGTCGCTGGCCGACGGCATGGCGGCGGGGCTGGTCACCGGGCTGGGGGCCGCCACGGCGGATGCCGTTTATGGTGCCATCGCCGGATTCGGGCTGGCCGCCGTGTCGGCCCTGATCCTGGAGGCGCAGGTGCCGTTGCGGCTGGTGGGCGGGTTGCTGCTGCTGTGGCTGGCCTGGGGCACGCTGCGGGCCGAGCCGCCGTCGGCGGCGGCGCGGGTGGACGGCGGACGGGGGCTGGCCGGGGCCTTCGCCTCCACTTTCTTCCTGACGCTGGCGAACCCGGCGACCATCATCAGCTTCGCCGCGGTGTTCGGAGCGCTGGGGGTGGGTGGGGCCGGGGGCGGCACCGCCGCGGCGGCCATGGTGATGGGCGTGTTTCTGGGGTCGGCGCTGTGGTGGCTGATCCTGACCGCCGGGGTCGGGCTGGTCCGCGCCCGCGTCACCCCGGCCCTGATGCGGTGGATCAACCGGGCGTCGGGGGCGGTGCTGGGCGGGTTCGGGCTGGCGGCGCTGGCGTCCCTGGCGGTTTAGCCGCCTGCTTAAAGCCCGGCCATCAGCACCAGCGGCGAGCCGGCGGTCATGACGGCCCCCACGAGCAGGGCCACGGCGAACACCCGTTCGCCCGCCGACCAGCGGCGCCAATCCCCTTTGAAGCTCTTGAGGTCACGGCTCATGGCACTTCCCTCCGGTTCCCAAGGTTGCGGCCTGTCTGATGGCATAGTCCCCCCACCCCCTTTCCGAGTGGTTAACGGAAAAAGGTTCTAGGACCATCTACTACCTTATTGCCTCAAGCCTACCCCTTTTGGCCGGGACGCCAGGGGCCGACACCGTGAAGATCGGGCGCGCGAAAGAGGGGCGCCATCACACCGACGGAGGTCCAGAAGTCGGCGTCCGATGGGAGTAGCGGTCCACCCTTGCCGTTCCGATGGGAGGAGCGCCACATAAAGCGTCACCTGACGGCATCCCAAGAAAGGCGAAAGCCTCCATGACGAAGCAGAAGATCGGCCTGGCCCTGGGCAGCGGGGCCGCCCGCGGCTGGGCGCACATCGGCGTGCTGAAGGCCCTGGACGAAATGGACATCGAGGCGGAGGTGGTGGCCGGCACCTCCATCGGCGCCTGCGTCGGGGCGGCCTGGCTGACCGGACAGCTCGACGAGTTGCAAAGCTGGGCGCAGGGCATGGGGCTGCTGGGCATGCTGGGGGTCATCGACGTGACCTTCCGCAAGGGCGGGCTGGTGGCGGCGGAACGGATCTTCGACCGCTTCCGCAACCCGGCCACCGACGTGCGCATCGAGGATCTGGACAAGCCCTTCGCCACCGTCGCCACCGACCTGACCACCGGGCGGGAGATCTGGCTGCGCGAGGGGCCGCTGCTGGATGCGGTGGCGGCGTCCGCCGCCATGCCGGGGGTGTTTCCCGCCGTGCTCAACGAGCGGCGCTGGCTGGTGGACGGGGCGCTGGTCAACCCGGTGCCGGTCTCGCTGTGCCGGGCGCTGGGGGCCGACGTGGTGATCGCGGTCAACCTGAACAGCGACATGACCACCCTGCCCCGCCCGGTCCCCCACCTGGAGCCCCCACCGGAGGACCAGGAGCCGGAACCGGCGCGGCCCGGCACCCCGCTGGCCGCCCTGACCGGGCAGGTGGGCGCGTGGCTGGGCCGCCGGCCAGGGCGGCGCACCCGTTTCATGGCCCGCCAGATTGCCGAAACCACCCCGCCCCACCCATCCCCCAACGTGATGGAGATCGTCACCGGCTCCATCGACATCATGCAGGACCGCATCACCCGGTCCCGTCTGGCGGGAGAGCCGCCCGACGCGCTGATTTCGCCCAAGCTGGGGCACATCGGCATCATGGATTTCGACCGCGCGGCGGAAGCGGTGGACATCGGCCACCGCACCACGCTGGCCATGCGCCCGGCCATCGACATGGCCCTGCGGCGCGCGTAAGCGCCGTTTGATGCCGGGGGCGGCCTTTCACCCCGTTGCAAAGCGGGCGCGGCTGTGCTTGGCTCCCGGCCAAACGTCCCCCCGCGGATCACACCACGAAGAGCAACAGGGAACGCGCCATGAGCGATTTCAACACCATCGACGACCTGAACGTTTCCGGCAAGACCGTGCTGGTGCGTGCCGACCTGAACGTGCCGATGCAGGACGGCCGGGTGTCCGATACCACCCGCATCGACCGTCTGGCCCCGACGCTGAAGGAACTGGCCGCCAAGGGCGCCAAGGTCGTCATCCTGTCGCACTTCGGCCGTCCCAAGAACGGGCCGGACGCCAAGAACAGCCTGCGCCATGTGCTGGCCGATCTGTCCGCCGCCGTGGGCCAGGACGTGGCCTTTGCCGAGGATTGCGTCGGCGATGCCGCCAAGGCCGCCATCGCCGCGGTGCCGGCGGGCGGCATGGTGCTGCTGGAGAACACCCGCTTCCACGCGGAAGAGGAAAAGAACGAACCCGGCTTCGCCAAGGCCATCGCCGAGCTGGGCGACCTCTACGTCAACGACGCCTTTTCCGCCGCCCACCGCGCGCACGCCTCGACCGAGGGCGTTGCCCACCACCTGCCCGCCGCCGCGGGCCGGCTGATGCAGGCGGAGCTTGAAGCGCTGACCAAGGCTTTGGAAAAGCCCGAGCGCCCGGTGCTGGCCGTGGTTGGCGGTGCCAAGATCTCCACCAAGCTGGACCTGCTGGGCAATCTGGTGAGCAAGGTGGACATGCTGGCCCTTGGCGGCGGCATGGCCAACACCTTCCTGTTCGCCCAGGGCACCGACGTCGGCGGCTCGCTGTGCGAAAAGGACATGGCCGACCAGGCCCGCGCCATCATGGAAAAGGCCAAGGCCGCCGGCTGCGAGCTGCTGCTGCCCAAGGATTTCGCGGCGGCCAAGGAATTCAAGGCCGGTGCGGCCAACCGCACGGTTCCGGCGGACGGCATCGCCGCCGATGAGATGGCGCTGGACGTCGGCCCCGCCACCGTCGAATTCCTGAAGGCCAAGATCGCCACCGCCAAGACCGTGGTGTGGAACGGCCCGCTGGGCGCGTTCGAGATCGCGCCGTTCAACGCCGGCACCAACGCCGTGGCGGCCATCGTCGCCGACGCCACCCAGGCCGGCACGCTGCTGTCGGTGGCCGGCGGCGGCGACACCGTGGCCGCCCTGGCCGCAGCGGGCGTGGAAGAACGCTTCACCTACGTCTCGGCGGCCGGCGGCGCCTTCCTGGAATGGCTGGAAGGCAAGGAACTGCCGGGTGTCGCGGCGCTGAAGAAATAAACCGCCGGTTTTTCGGAAAAGGGGGCGCACCGGCAACGGCGCGCCCCTTTTCGTTTGGATGTTTCGTGCATTGGGGCGTTAATCGGGTTCCGGCGGCAACGCCTCATCACAGAAAGACGGCTCCATGCGCCTTCGGCTGGGTTGCGAAATGAGCTACGACTTTCCTCAGCCGACGCCGATGATCGTCATGCTGAACGTGCATTATTCCCGCGTCGGTGCGCTGGAACGGCCCGATCATCTGCTGACCACGCCGGCGGTCCCCATCCACAGCTACCGCGACAGCTTCGGCAACTGGTGCAGCCGTCTGGTGGCCCCGGCGGGGCGCTTCACCCTGCGCACCGATGGGGTGATCCACGACGATGGCGCCTCCGATCCGGCGGCCCCCGGTGCGGTGCAGCACCCGGTGGAGGAACTGCCGGCGGAAACCCTGCTGTTCCTGCTGGGCAGCCGCTATTGCGAAACCGATGTGCTGTCGGACGAGGCCTGGCGGCTGTTCGGCACCACACCGCCCGGCTGGGCGCGGGTGCAGGCGGTGTGCGATTTCGTCCACAACCATGTGACCTTCGGCTACCAGCATTCCCGCGCCACCCGCACCGCGGCGGAAGCCTACCGGGAAAGGCACGGCGTGTGCCGGGACTACACCCATCTGGCGATTGCCTTCTGCCGCTGCCTGAACATCCCGGCGCGCTACTGCACCGGCTACATCAGCGACATCGGCCAGCCTCCGCCCTATGCGCCCATGGATTTCGCGGCGTGGATGGAGGTCTTCCTGGGTGGGCGCTGGTACACCTTCGATCCCCGCAACAACGATACCCGGTTCGGACGGGTGCTCATCGCCCACGGGCGCGATGCCGCCGACGTGCCCCTGACCCACACCTTCGGCCCCAACACCCTGTCGGGGTTCCAGGTGTGGATCGACGCGGTTCCCGCCTGACCGGCCTTCACCGCTCCGCCGCCAACTGGCGGCGGACGCGGGCGAGGCTCCAGGCGAAGAACAGGGCGCCGCCCGCCGCCGTCGCCGCCAGTTGCGGCCACACCACACCCAGCCCGGCGTGACGGAACAGCACCGCCTGGGCCAGCGCCACGTAATGGGTGGACGGCACCGCCTGCATCGCCGTTTGCAGCCATTGCGGCTCACTTTCCAACGGCGTGTTGGTGCCCGACAGCATGTTCATGGGCAGCACGATCAGGATGAACAGCAGCCCCAGTTGCGGCATCGACCGCGCCACGGTGCCCAGGAAGATCCCCAAGGCGGTGGCGAAGAACAGGTAGAGCGCGGTTCCCAACAGGAACAGCCACACCGGCCCGGCCAACGGCACCCCCAGCAGCAGCTTCAGCACGCCATAGAGCGACACCGCGGTCAGCAGCAGGATCACCGCACCGTTGGCCACCACCTTGGCGGTCATGATCTCCACCGGGCGCACCGGCATGACCAGCAGGTGTTCCAGCGTGCCGTGCTCCCGCTCGCGGATCAGGGCAGCGCCGGCCAGCAGCACCGCCAGCATGGTGATGTTGTTGAGCAGCGCCATCACGCCGGTGAACCACGAGGAATTCAGCGCCTCGTTGAACGCCACCCGCACCTGGATGCCCACGGGAGGGTCGGCGGCCGGGGCCTCCCGCCGGGCGAAGCGGGCGATCTCGTCGTCCAGCAGGCCGGCGATATGGCCGGCGCCGATGCCCGCCTGCATGATGGCGGTGGCGTCGATCAGCAACTGCACCGCCGGCGACCGCCCGGCCAGCACGTCGGACTGGAAGTGCGGCGGGATGTCGATGACGAAGGTGTAGCGGGCGGTATCCATCCCCCGGTCAATGGCCTGGGGGGCGATGGGCACCGGCGGTTGGAATTCCGGGCGGCGGAACACCTCGGCCAGCCGGCGGGACAGGGGCGAGCCGTCCTCGTCCACGATGGCGAGGGCGGCGTTGCGCACGTCATGGGTGATGCCGGTGGCCTGGCTGTAGACGGCGAAGCTGAAGGAATAGACCACGAAGCCCAGCATGAACAGGTCGCGGAACAGGCTGATCCACTCCTTGCCCACCAGAACCGCCGTGCAGCGCAGGAATCGTGTCATGGCTCACCTCTCCTGCTTGGGCAGCAGGATCAGGCACAGGGCCAGCAGCACCGGCACGAAGGCACCCGTGGCGGCGATGAAGCCCAGCAGATCCCAGAAGCCCAAGCCCTTGGTAAAGGCGCCGACGCTGATCTTCAGGAAATAGGTGGTGGGGAACAGGGTGCCGATGATCCGTGCCGGCCCCTCCAGCGTGGCGACCGGCTGCAGCAGCCCCGAAAACTGGGTGGCCGGCATCATGGTGGCGATGGCGGTGCCGAACACCGCCGCCGTCTGCGTGCTGGTGAAGGCCGACATCAGCAGCCCCAGCGCCGTGGTGGCGGTGACATAGACCAGCCCGCCCAGCAGCAGTCCGGCCAGACTGCCCTTGACCGGCACGCCGAACAGCACCACCGCCATCAGTGTCATCAAGATCAGGTTGACCGTCGCCAGCCCGATGTAAGGCAGTTGTTTTCCCAGCAGAAATTCCAGCCGCGTCACCGGCGTCACATACAGGTTGGTGATGGATCCCAATTCCTTTTCCCGCACCACGCCCAGCGCGGCCAGGATGGCGGGGATGAACACCAGCATCAGCGCGATGACCGAGGGCACCATGGCGTCCAGGCTGCGGAACCCTTGGTTATAGCGGTAGCGCGCCTCCACCGTCGCCGGGGCGGATGGCAGGGTGATGCCGCGGCGCTGGGCCATGTCGGCGATGAAGTGTTCATGAATGCCCGCCACATAGCCCTGGATGGTCTCGGCGCGGAAGGGCATGGCGCCGTCGATGGTCACCGCCACCTCCGGCGCCCGGCCCTGGCGCAGGTCGCGCCCGAAACCGTTGGGGATCTCCACCACCAACGCCACGTCGTTGGCCTGGAACCGCCGCAGCATCGCCGCCCCATCCGTCATGTCGGGGCGGCGCAGGAAATAGGTGGAGCCGTCGAACTGTTCGATGTACGCGCGGCTTTCCGGCGTCTGGTCGCGGTCGAGAACGGCGAAGCGCAGATCCTGCACGTCCATGGTGATGCCATAGCCGAACACCAGCATCAAAAGCACCGTGCCCAGCAGCGCCACCGCCAGCCGCACCGGGTCGCGGCGCAGTTCCAGCGATTCCCGCCCGGCATAGGCCAGCAGCCGGCGCGGGGAAAAGCGCGGGTGGCGGGCGGCGGCGTGCTCCACCGCCAGGGGGGCGGAATCGGGTGCCGGGGCCGGCGTCCCGCCCCCCTCCCCCGCCGCCCGGGTCATGAAGCCGATGAAGGCGTCGTCCAGGCTGGCGGCCCCCTGCTGCCGGCGCAAGTCGTCGGGCGGGCCGGCGGCGATGACCCGGCCCGCGTGCATGAAGGCCACGCGGTCGCAGCGCGCCGCCTCGTTCATGAAATGGGTGGAGACGAAGATGGTGACGTTCTGCTGCCGCGACAGCGCCACCAGATCGGCCCAGAACAGGTCGCGGGCCACCGGATCGACGCCGGACGTGGGTTCGTCCAGGATCAGCATCTCCGGCTCGTGCAGCACCGCCACCGCCAGCGACAGCCGTTGCCGCACCCCCAGCGGCAGCCCGTCGGCCACCGAATCGAGATAGGATTCCAGCCCGAAACGGCGGGACAGCGCCGCCACCCGCTCCGCCGCCGGCAGGTCGAACAGACGGGCGTGCATCACCAGATTCTGCCGCACCGTCAGTTCGCCATAAAGCGAGAACGCCTGCGCCATATAGCCGACCCGCCGCCGGGTGGCCATGTCGCCGGCATCCACCGGGGCACCGAACAGCCGCACCTCCCCCGCCGTGGCGGGCAAGAGGCCGGTCAGCATCTTCATGGTGGTGGTCTTGCCGCAGCCGTTGGAGCCGAGGAAGCCGAAGATCTCCCCCCGCCCGATGCGGAAGCTCACGTCGTTGACGGCGGTGAAGGCGCCGAACCGGCGGGTCAACCCGCGCGCCTCGATGGCGGTTTCCCCGTCCTCGGCGGGATCGCGCGGCGGCACGGTCAGGACGGCGTGGCCACGGCGGGCCTCCTCGGGCAGCAGCGCCACGAAGGCCGACTCCAAATCCGCCGTGCCGGTGCGCGCCAGCACCGCCGCCGGGGTGTCGTCGGCCAGCAGGCGCCCGGCGTGCATCATCAGCACCCGCCCGAACCGCGCCGCCTCGTCCATATAGGATGTCGCCACCAGCACGGTCATGCCGGGGCGCGAGGCGCGGATGCGGTCGATCAGATCCCAGAACTGGCGGCGCGACAGCGGGTCCACCCCGGTGGTGGGTTCGTCCAGGATCAGCAGGTCGGGATCGTGCAGCAGGGCGCAGCACAGCCCCAGCTTCTGCTTCATGCCCCCCGACAGCTTGCCCGCCGGGCGGTCGGGGAAGGGGGCGAGGCCCGTCGCCTCCAAGAGCGTGGCGATGCGCGCCCGCCGTTGGGCGGCATCCAGCCCGAACAGCCGGGCGAAGAACACCAGATTTTCCTCCACGCTCAAATCGGCGTAGAGGTTGCGGCCCAGCCCCTGGGGCATATAGGCGATGCGGGTCTGCACCGCCGCGCGCCGGCGGGCGTCGGCCATGTCGGCGCCCAGCACGGTCACCGTGCCGCCCTGCACCCTTTTCGCCCCGGCGATCAGGCCGAACAGGGTGGATTTGCCCACCCCGTCGGGGCCGATGACCGCCACGGTTTCCGCCGCCGGCAGGGTCAGCGACACGTCATCCAGCCCAACCGTGCGGCCATAGCGGTGGGTGACCCCCGCCAGTTCCACCGCCGGGGCCGTGGCGGTGCTCATGATCCGTTCTCGCGGGTCAGGCGGGATTCCAGCCAGCCCGGCCATTCGGCGGTGTCGTCCAGCCGGACATAGGCCATGCCGGTCACCCCGGTCTTCACCCGGTCGATGTAGCGGGTGACCAGCGCCTCGGGGATGCGGGCCTTGACGCGGAACATCATGCGGTCACGCTCCGACTTGGTTTCCACCTGCTTGGGCGTGAACTGGGCGCGCGGCGACACGAACGACACCATGGCCGGAATCGCCAGATCGGGCAGCGCGTCCAGCACCAGCCGGGCGTCGGCCCCCAGCCCCAGCGGCCCCGCCGCGTCGGTGGGCAGGAAGAAGGTCATGTAGACGTTCGACAGGTCCAGGATGGTCACCACCTTGCCGCCGGCCCCCAGCACCTCCCCCGGTTCGGCCAGCCGGTAGAGCACGCGGCCCGTGCGGGGGGCGGTCAGGATGCCGTCGTTGAGCAGGGTGCGGATGCGCTCCACCTCGGCGTTGGCGGCGGCGATGGCGTCGTCGGCGCTGGCGCGGCGGCTCTGGGCGGCGGCCAGGGCGGCATCGGCGGTCTGGTGCTGGGTGCGCGCCTGATCGACGCGCTGCTGCGAGACATGGCCCTTGCCGAACAGCACCAGGGTGCGTTCCATCTCCTTGGCGGCGAAATCCGCCTCGCCCGTCCGCTGGGCGACGGTGGAATCGGCCTCGGTCCGGGATTCCACGGCCTGCCGCGCCTGGGCCTCGGCGGCGCGGAGCTGGGCTTCCAGATCACGGGTGTCGAGCACGGCCAGGACGGCCCCCGCCTCCACCAGATCGCCTTCCTGCACGCGCACGCTGGCGACGCGGGCGGCGTATTTGGCGGCCACGTCGATCTCGTTGGCCTCGATCCGGCCGTTGGCGGACAGGATTCCCGGCGGCAGTTGCCGGGCGTTGAGGGTGCGGTAGCTGACATAAGCCCCGCCCGCGGCCACCAGAAGCAGCACCAGAGCCAGGGCGAACGGTTTCCATTTCACGGGATACACTCCACGTGGTGCAGGGCGCAAAAGCCGCACGGGGCGGTTCCCTGCCCTTTTGGGCAAGCATAGGCCCGACCGTGGCAGGGGATCAAGGTGCCCCTTGCCGCACGTCCGGCTTATCTCTTGGATCTGAAAGGTTTAATTCACCAGACGGAACGCCACCGGCACCCGCAGCTCCAGCGTGCCGCCCGCCACCTCCGCCGGCAGGGCCGGCAGGGGGGAGGCGCTTTCGATCATCGCCCGCACCGCCTCGTCCAGCAGGGGCGAGCCGGAACCCCGGTCGATCCGCCACGCCAGCACCGTGCCATCGCGGGCCATGCGGAACCACAGCGTCGCCACCCCCTGCGTGCGCAGCATCCGCGCCTGTTCCGGGTAGCGTTTGTGCCGCTCCAGCCACGCGCGCAACCGGGCCAGGTAATCGGGCGGGAAATCGGCGGCACTGGCCGGGGCGCCCTCGCCGCCGGCCCCCCGTGCGGGAGCGGCGGCGGACGGAGCCGCCGCGGCCCCCGCGGGCACGGAGGCCGGGATGGCCGCCGGGACGGATGGTGCCGCGGGCGCGGCGGGGGCCTTCACCACCCGCGGCGGCGGGGGCTTGGGCCGTTCCCGTTCCGGCGGCGGTGCGGGCCGCGGACGGGGTGCCGGGGCCGGGGGTGGCGGCGGGGCCGGTTGCGGGGGCGGCGGCTCCGGCGGGGGTGGAGCAGGCGATGGCGGTGGCGGTGGCGGGGGTGATTCGGGCCGCAGCCCCCCCTCATCCACCGGCGGCGGCGGTTCGGGCGGGGGCAGGTCGGCCAGCGCCACCGTCAACGGCGGGGGTGGCGGCGGCGTTTCCTCCGCCGGGGCCGGCTCGGGCGGCGTGGGGGGGTCGGCCGCGGCCTCCTGCACCGGCGGGGCGGGCGTTTCCTGAGCCGCCGGTTCCGCCGGTTCACCGCCGTCGGGGGCCGAGGCGGCGGCCATGGTCACCAGTTCCACCGACACCACATCGTCCGCCGCGACCACCACCGGCTGGGGCGGCCACAGCAGCAGCACGGCCAGCACCGACCCGTGGACCACCAGCGACGCCGGTATGGTCCAGCCCATGGCCCGCCCGTCATCGCCACGGCGGGCGGGCGGGGCTCCGGGGCTGGGGGAAAGCGGATCGGTCATGGCGAAGCGGGCCGAAACAGCGGAAACGGGACATCTATACACCGTTCATAGGCTGAAGGAAGCCATCATCCGCCGCCGGACGCAACAACGTTATATTTGTCATGATATTTCGTTGACGGGCACCACCATCCGTTATATCCATAAAGATATTAATGCCATTGCCGTTCCCGCCCCGCTTCCCGGCCTTGCCCCCGCCCGAGGAGACCACCCATGCCCGTGCCTTTCCGCCGCCGCGTGCTGGCCACGACCCTGACGTTTCTGGCCGGGGCCGGCGCCTTATGGCTCGCCGGCCCGTCCCCGGCCCGGGCGCTGGAGGATCAGGTGGTTGTGGTCACCAGCTACCCGGAGGAGATGACGGGCCGCTATGAACAGGCGTTCGAAAGGGCCAACCCCGGCGTGGACCTGCGCATCGTGTGGAAGCACGCCCGCGATGCACAGACGCTGCTGACCACCCCCGGCCATGGCGGGGCCGACGTCTATTGGACGCCCTCGTTGGGCAGCTTCCCCGCGTTGCGGGACGCCGGGGTGTTCCGCCCGCTGGCGGTGGACCGCGCCGCCCTGCCGGGCCGCATCGGAGCGGAGGTGATCTCCGACCCCCAGAGCACCTATGAGGCGTTCGAGGTGGCCGGCTACGGCATCGTCACCAACCCGGCGGCGCTGGCCGCCCGCGGGCTGACCCCGCCCGCCGGGTGGCAGGATCTGGCACAGCCGCGGTTCGCCGGGCTGGTGTCGCTGCCCATCGCGTCCCAGGTCGGCTTCTCCCCCGCCCTCTACGAATCGCTGCTGCAGGACGCAGGGTGGGATGCCGGGTGGGCCATGATCGGAGAAATCGCCGGCAACGCCCGCCCCATCACGTCGGGCGGACAGGTGGCCGACAGCGTGCAGACCGGCGCGGCGGTGGCCGGGCTGACCATCGACTTCTTCGCCAGATCGGCCATCGCCAACGGCCAGCCGGTGGCCTTCGCCTATCCCCCGCGCACCGCCTTCGTCCCGGCGCAGGTGGCCATCACCGCCCAGGCCCCCCACCCGGACGCGGCCCGGGCCTTCGTCGATTTCGTGCTGTCGGCGGAGGGTCAGTCCCTGCTGTTCCACCCCGACGTCCGCCGGTTGCCCGTGCGCCCCGACGTCTACGCCGCCGCCCCGGCGGGACAGGTCAACCCGTTCGCCCACAACGGTGATTTCGCCTATGACATCCCGCTGGGCCTGGCGCGCACGGCGCTGGTGGTGGCGCTGTTCGACCGGGTGGTGACCGAACGGCTGGCCGACACCGCCGCCCTGTGGCAGGCGATCCACGCGGCGGAAGCGGCCCCCGATCCCACACCGGAGCGCGCGGCCCTGATCGCCCGCGCCCGCGCGCTGGCCGGCTGGGTGCCGGTGCCGGCCGGGGACGCGGCGGACCCGGCGCTGCCGGCCCTGTTCGCCAGCCGCCGCACCGACCCGGACGCCGATGCCCGCGCCAAGGCCCTGGAAGCCACCTGGAACGAGCAACTGACGGCCACCCGCGCCGAGGCGCTGGCCCTGATCCGGCAGGCGGCGCCATGACGCGGGGTGCGGCAACCGTTCTTCTGTTGGCGCTTCTGGCCGGACCCGCGGCGGCGCAGGACGGGGTGACCGTTCCGTCCGCCGGGCGGGACGCACTGGGCCAGCCCATCCCCGCCCTGGCGCCGGAGCATCACGACGCCTTCGCCCATGGCCGGTCGCTGTTCCGGCAGGCGTGGCTGATCACCCCCTCGGCGGAACAGCCGGAGCTGGATGGGCTGGGGCCGGTGTTCAACCGCCTGTCCTGCGTCGCCTGCCACGTCAAGAACGGGCGCGGCGCCCCGCCCGATGGGGAAAACGACGTGATGCGCACCACGCTGGTGCGGCTGTCGGCCCCCGACGGTACCCCACACCCGGCCTATGGCGAGCAGTTGAACCCCGATTCCATTCCCGGCGTGCCGGGCGAAGGGAAAGCCACCCTGGTCTGGACGCCGGTGCCCGTCACCCTGGACGACGGCACGGTGGTGGAACTGCGGCGGCCCACGCTGCGGTTCCGGGATCTGGCGTTCGGTCCGCTGGGCGACGGGGTGCTGACCTCGGTGCGCATGGCGCCGCCGGTGCATGGGCTGGGGCTGCTGGACGCGGTGCCGGAGTCGGTCATTCTGGAGGCCGCCGACCCCGGCGACCACGATGGGGACGGTATTTCGGGCCGCCCCAACCGCATCCACGACGTCGCCAGCGGCCAGACGCTGATCGGGCGTTTCGGGCTGAAGGCCAACCAGACGACGCTGCGCCAGCAGATTGCCGGGGCGTTCCTGGGCGACATCGGCATCACATCCCCCCTCTTCCCCGGGGAAAACTGCACGGGCGTGCAGACCGCCTGCGCCGCCGCGGCAAACCGGGGGGAACCGGAACTGACCGCCGCGCAGTTGGACGCCATCACCCTCTATTCCGCCGCCCTGGCCGTGCCCGCCCGCCGCACCGCCCCCGGCGCGGAGGAGGGAGAGGCGCTGTTCACCGCCATCGGCTGTGCCGCCTGTCACCGCCCCACCCTGACCACCGGCCCCTATCCGGCATTGCCGGAACTGGCGGGCCGCACCATCCATCCCTTCACCGATCTGCTGCTGCACGACATGGGGCCGGATCTGGCCGACGGGCGCCCCGACGGGCTGGCCGGCGGCAGCGACTGGCGCACCCCGCCCCTGTGGGGCCTGGGTCTGGCGGGGGTGGCGGGGGACGGTGCCTTCTACCTTCACGACGGGCGTGCCCGCACGGTGGCCGAGGCCATCCTGTGGCATGGGGGTGAGGCGGCAGCATCGCGCGCCCGCTTCGGCGCCCTGCCCGCCGCCGCACGGGACACGCTGCTGGCCTTCCTCCGCACTCTCTGAACAACGCCTTCAACCGCCAACACGAACGGGACGATCGGGACCGACATGCGCTATATACATCTAACTATCACGACTTCGCTCCTGGCTCTGATGGCCGGCACCGCGTCGGCCCAATCCTCGGATGTCTTCACCCTGGGCGAAATCAACGTGACCGCCCGCGACGACTCCGGCTCGGCGGTGGGCAGCAGCGTGCTGACGGCCGAGGAGATGTGGACCCACAACCGCACGGCGCTGGACGACGCGCTCAATCTGGTGCCCGGCGTGTCGTCGTCCAACACCGGCGGGTCACGCAACGAGCGCACCATCACCGTGCGCGGGTTCGACCGCTTTCAGGTACCGCTGTCCATCGACGGCATCCGCGTCTATCTGCCCGCCGACAACCGGCTGGACTTCAACCGTTTCCTCACTCCCGACGTGTCGGAGGTGCAGGTGGCCAAGGGCTATGTCTCGGTCCTGGACGGCCCCGGCGGCATGGGCGGGTCGATCAACCTCGTCACCCGCAAGCCCACCAAGGCCATCGAGGGCGAAGCGCGCGGCGGCCTGACCTTCGACAACAAGGGCGCCCTGTCGGACAACACCACCTATGCCCGCGTGGGCAGCCGGCAGGAAAAGTTCTATGTGCAGGCCAGCGGTGCCCGCACCGAGCGCACCCACATCCGCCTGTCCGACGATTTCGGCCGGACGGTGAACGAGAACGGCGGCAACCGCGACCATTCGGGCACCAAGGACTGGCGGGTGAACCTGAAGGCCGGCTTCACCCCCAACGACACCGACGAATACAGCATCAGCTTCACCAAGCAGGACGGCGAGAAGGAAACCCCGCCCCACATCACCGACACCCTGTCATCGCAACGCTATTGGACGTGGCCGTACTGGGACATCATGAGCCTGTACTGGCTGTCCAACACCAGGATCGGCGATGCGTCGTACGTGAAGACCAAGCTGTACTACAACACCTTCGAAAACGGCCTCTATTCGTGGGACGACGCCAACTACAGCCGTCAGGCCACGTCCAAATCGTTCCGCAGCTTTTACGACGACAAGGCCGTGGGCGGCAGCGTGGAGGCCGGGACCGACCTGATCCCCGACAACACGCTGAAAGGAGCGGTCCATTACCGCCGCGACACTCACAAGGAATGGCAGGACATCTATTCGCCGCGCTATTTCACCGAACCCACCCAGACCACCGAGGAGGATACGTGGTCGGTGGCGGCGGAAAACACCTGGCACGCCACCAAGAACACCGACCTGGTGGTGGGGGCCAGCTACAACTGGCGCATTCTAAGCAAGGCGCAGGACTGGACCGGCACGTCGCTGGCCGGCGGCAGCTTCATCAACTATCCCATCGCCAACAGCCATTCCTTCGACTGGCAGGGTGCGCTGATCCACCGCTACAGCGACACGGGCCGCGTGCACGCCAGCCTGTCGTCGCGCACCCGCTTCCCCACCATCTTCGAACGCTTCAGCTCGCGCTTCGGCGGGGCGACGTCCAATCCGGGTCTGGCGCCGGAACGGGCCATCACCATGGAGATCGGCGCCGCCGACACCGTGTTCGGCAACACCCGGCTGGAAGGGGCGCTGTTCCATTCCCGCGTCACCGACGTGATCCAGCAGGTCAACATCGTCTACAGCGGCTCCCCCGTCAGCCAGAGCCAGAACGTGGGCAACGGCCAGTATTTCGGGTTCGAACTGTCGGCCGAGACGGCGGTGACCAGCACGCTCACCGTGGGCGGCAACTACACCTATGTCCGCCGCGACATCGACAACACCACGAACCCGGCCATCAAGCCGATCGGCACGCCCATCAACAAGCTGTTCGCCTACGCCACCTATAAGCCGCTGGAATCGCTGAGCATCACCCCCAGCGTGGAAGCGGCCAGCGACCGCTGGACCAGCAACACCGCCGGCACCGTCTATTACGGCACCGGCGCCTACACGCTGGTGAACCTGCAGGCCGACTGGAAGATCACCGGCAACCTGGAGGCAGCCCTCGGGGTGCGCAACCTGTTCGACGCGGACTATCAGCTCACGGACGGCTTCCCCGAGGCCGGACGGACCTTCTTCCTCAACGCCCGCGCGACGTTCTGAGGGAAAACATGACGAGTCCACGGCCGGGCGGTGCGGTCCGGCCGGGGTTTGCGCCGACAGGGAGGGGAAACCGCCGGCGCAATGGGGGGCGGGGGTTCATGGGACTCCCCCCGCCCCCCTCTTTTCCACCCGTGGAGACGGTCAGCCAGCCGCCGGGGCGGCCCCGGCGCTCATCACGCCCACCACCCGGTTGCGCCCCTCGCTCTTGGCCTGATGCAGCGCCTGTTCGGCGCGCGCGATGGTGCCGAACACGTCGGCGTCATAGCCCGACACGGTGGCAAGGCCGATGCTGACAGTCATGGATACCGGAACACCGCCGGTCATCACCGGGGTTTCCGCCACCCGCAGGCGCAGCTTGTCCAGCACCCGCTGGGCGTCCCCCAGCGGGGTTTCCGGCAGGATCAGGAAGAATTCACCGCCCCCGAACCGCCCGAAACTGTCGGTGGAACGGATGGTGTCGGCCACCGTGGCGGTCAGGGCGCGGATGGCCTCGTCGCCCGCGGCATGGCCGTGAGTGTCGTTGATGGCCTTGAAACGGTCGATGTCGATCACCGCCACCGCGGCCCCGCCGCCATAGCGGCGCACCCGGTCGAATTCCCGGCCCGCCGCGTCCAGCAACCCCCGGCGGTTCAGGCACCCCGTCAGCGGGTCGATGCTGGCCGCCGCCTGCAACGCGGCCCGCGCCGCGGCCAGACGCCGGAACAGTGGGCGGACGACGAACAGCGCTTCCGCCGCCAGAACGGCCAGCAGCGCCGCCAACAGCACGGTCAAGGTGGCGCGCAGGGTGCCGGCGGCGGCGGCATCGTCCCGTTCCCACTGGCGCGCCGCCGCGTCCAGGGCGGCGGGAAGGGGTTGCACCGCGTCGTCCAGCAGCGCCGCAAGCTCGGCACTGCCTGCCCGCCGGTCGGGGGGCAGGGTCAGGAACCGCTGCGCCGCCCCGATGAACCGGCGGAGCTGGCCATCGAGATTATGGGGCGGTTCCAGAAAGACCGCGCGCACCGCAGGGCTGGCGTTCAGGCCGCCCGCCGATCGGGTCATGCCGTCGATCAGGGCCTGATGGGTGTTGTCCAACTGCTCCACCGCATCCCGCAGCGCCGTTTCCGCGGGTGCGCGGCGCTCCGGTTCGGCCAGGGCCAGGGTCTGGGCCAGACTGGCGATGCGCTGGGTCAGCACCCGCTCGTGCGCGTTGATGGCGGCCACGCGGGACGCTTCCGCCCGGCCCGCCGCCATGGCGTCGGCCATCAGATGAATGGCGAAGGCCGCCGCGGCGATGAGCACCAGGGCCAGCAGATAGACGGCCACCGTCCGCGCAACGCCCTGTTTGCCCGCCTGATCCATCCGCCGTCTCCCACGCTTGCCGGCCCGCCGCCTCCGGTGACGGCTGGCGCACCGCACCATATCGGAACGGGGGACGGGGACAAAGGGGAACTCGACATGGGGGCCTTCGGGGTCAATGGGTTGCGCAGCATCGGTTTCCGCGCGATCCTGCCCCGGTCCACTCGCCCCACGGCTGGGAGCCGGCCTGCCCATGACCCGCATTTCCCCCCATCGCCCCCCGCCCGCGGTCCGCCGGATGCTGGCCGCGGGGGCCGCCGTCCTGGCCCTGGCGGCGGGAACGGCGCGGGCGGAGATGGCCGCCCTGGTCATCGGCATCGACGCCTACCGAACGGTCACCCCCCTGCACGGCGCGGTCAACGACGCCCGCGACATCGCCGACGCGCTGAAGACCGCCGGGGCCGGCACCGTCCGCCTGCTGCTGGACGGCGACGCCACACGCGGAGCGGTGCTGAAGGAATGGGACGCGCTGATCGCCGCCACCGCCCCCGACGCCACGCTGGTGCTGAGCTACGCCGGCCACGGCGGGCAGGAGCCGGAACGGGTGCCCGGCAGCGAGGCCGACGGCAAGGACGAGGTGCTGCTGCTGGCGGGTTTCGCCGCCAAGGGGCCGGGCACCGCCGAACGCATCACCGACGACGAACTGGCCCTGATGCTGAAGGCGGCGGCCCCGCGGCGGGTGATCTTCGTCGCCGACGCCTGTCATTCCGGCACCATGACCCGCGCCGTCGATCCCCGCGGCGGGCAGCTCGGCACCCGTGCCGCCACCTATGGCCCCATCGAGGACGACGCCCTGCCCCCGCCCACCCCCGCAGCGCTTGCCGCGGAAAAGGAGGAGCCGCCCAACGTCACCTTCTTCGCCGCGGTGCCCGAGGACGAACTGGCACCGGAGGTGATGATCGACGGGCAGCCCCGCGGCGCCCTGTCGTGGGCCTTCGCCCGCGCGCTGCGCGGCGGGGCCGACCGTGACGGCGACGGGATTTTGTCGAAGGGCGAGCTGGAAAGCTTCATCCGCGAAACCGTGCGCATGAAGATGGAAGGACGCCAGCACCCCCAGGTGCGCCCGGCGGGCCGCGGCGGCGATGCCCTGATCGAGGCCACGCCCGTGCCGGTGGCGCCCTTCGCCGGCCTGCCCGACGGCGCCCCCGTCACCCTGCGGATCCTGGCCGCGGAGGACGACGCACGGCGTCTGGCCGCCGCCCTGACCGGCATCACCCCGGTGACCGGCGACGGCCCCGCCCTGCTGACCTGGGACCAGCGGCGGGGGGAGGTGATATCGGAGAGCGGCGACATGGTGGCCGGGGTCAAGGGCAGCCCCGCCGACCCGGCGGTGATCCGCCGGCTCCAGCAGATCGTGGACCGCTGGTCGCTGGTGGAACGGGCCAAGGCCGCCGCCGGCCCCCGCCCGCTGGCGCTGGCGCTGCTGCCGGACGACCGCATCCACCACCAGGGCGACAAGGTGACCTTTGCCGTGTCTGGCAACCAGGGGCGTTACTTCACCCTGATCGATCTGGCCGCCGACGGGTCGGTGGCGTTCCTCTACCCCCGTGCGGGCGGCCCCGACAGCGACCCGCTGCTGATCCCCCGCAACGGCCCCTACCGCCTGTTGTTCACGGTGCAGCCGCCGTTTGGCGCCGACCATTTCATCGCCATCACCACCACCCAGCCGCTGCCGGCCCTGCACGCCGACCTGCTGGCGCTGGAGGGCCGCTCCGCCGCCACCCAGGTGGCCCGCCTGCTGTCCCGCCATCTGGCCGGGCAGATGGTGGAACTGGGGGTGCATGGTGTCTACACGGGGCCGCGGTAAAACGCCCCCTACGGCACCGGGGACGCCACCGGAAAGGGGGTGAGGTCGCTGCCGCCGGTCTTGAACACCGCGGTCTGCCGCCAGTTGCGTTCCTTGGCCAGGCGGGGCACGGCGCGGCTGACGTACTGGCCCAGGGTCAGGTTGTAGATGGCGTCGTCGCCCGACAGCATCGCCTTGCCCTTCAACCCGTCCAGCACCGCATAGGCGAAGACGCCGGTGCGGGAATCGTAGCTGTCCAGCGCCTCCTGCTCCTCCGACGCGGCGGCCAGCAGGAAGCGGGTGCCCATATCCTGATAGAGCTTGTCCACGGTGGCCGCCGGCACAGCCCCGGCGTGGCAGGTGTCGAGCAGGACGAAGACGTTGCGCGCGGCGATGCCGCTGATCAGGCGGTTGAGATCCTTTTCCGACAGGGTTTCGGCGCCGATGGCCGCCGCCGACACCTCGCTCAGGTTCTGGGTGACGAAGTAATAGAGGTTCACCGCCGGATCCTTGACCGAGGGCACGATCACCCCGTGACCGGCCAGATAGATCACCACCGTGTCGTCGGGGCGGGCTGCCGCCGCCAGTGTCTCCAGCCCCGCCGTCACCGCGTCCCGCGTTGCCTGCTCGTCGTAAAGCGTGATGGACAGGGCGTTGGAGGCGGCGGCGTCGTAACCGTCGGGCACCCGCTGCTCCAGGATGCCGGCCACGGCCTCGGCGTCGGAGCGGGCGAAGCGCAGGGCGGCGCCCGGCGGGCGGTAGGCGTTGATGCCGGCCACGAAGCGCAGCAGCCGCGGTTTCTTCACCGCCGGCCCGCGGGTGGTCTCATCCCCCGCTCCCGCTCCGGCAGCCGGCTGGGGTGCGGGCGCCGCGGTGAACGCCACCACCGCCGACCGTTCATAGACCGCATCGCCGCTGGCGTAGGCGCGCACCTGCACCCGGCTGGTGCCGGGGTCGAGCAGGATCACGCCCTCCCGCACGTCGGCGGCCGCATCGGGGCGGGCATAGCCGCGGGCCTCGGCGCTGGCCTGGGCACTGGCGGTGACGTTGCGTCCGTTGAGGAAAAGATTGACCGTGCCCACCCCGCCGCCGGTGTCGCTCACCCGGTAGCGCAGCCGCACCGCCGCGGTGCCGGCGGGCAGGGCCTGGGCGATGGCGGGCGTCTCGTCCGCCTGGGCCGGGACGGGCTGGGCCGGTTCGTCCGCCGTGCGGGCAAAGGCGCGGCTGGCCGGCGTGGGGTCCAGGGGCCGGCACGGCGCCTCACCCCCGTCCACCGCGATGGGACAGATGTCGGTCAGGGCGACCCGTGGGCGGCTCTGGGTCCGTTGCCGCACGTCGCCGATGGCGCGCACACGGGCCTGGATCTCCGCCTCTCCGGTCCGGGTCAGCTTGGCGCGCACAAGCTCCGGGGCTTGGAACACGCGGTAGACCTGTTTGAATTCAACCCATTGCAGCCCCTTCTTCTCAGGATCGTTGAAGTGGAAACCCACCAGCGCCTCGCCCCCGCCATCGGAATGGGCGAAGAAGCCCTCGGGCGTCCAGATCACCCACCGTCTGCCGTCGCGGTGGGGGAAGAAGGCGGCCAGTTCGGCCAGGGGCTGCGGCCCGGTCAGGGCGAACCAGCGCAACGTGCCGTCGCCCAAGGCCGCCACCGCCACCCGCCCGTCCGCCGCGGCCACCACGCCCCACACGGCGGCGGGAACGGCGGCGCGCGCCCGTTCCATCCCATCGGCACCGATCAGGCGCAGGCTGAACTCCGCTCCCACCAGGGCTGCGGAGCCGTCGGGCAGCACGGTGGCGCTGCGCGCGGTTTCCCCGGAATCGAGCGCCACCGGGTGGCCGTTGACCTGGGGCGTACGCCCGTTGCGCCAGCCGGTGACGCTCACCCCGGCAGCCTCGGCCACCGGAGGGGTGAAACCGGGCTGGAGGCCGGGGTCGGCGGTCAGCGTGCCGGCCAGGGCGTCGAAGCGGAAGGGGCGCCGGCCCCCCTGCTCCAGCCCGTAATCGACGGTCATGCCGTCGGGGGACAGGGCGAAACGGCCCTGGGGCAGGTCGCGGAAATCACCGGTCTCCCCCCGGCGGGTGTAAACGGGAACACCGCTGCCGTCCACCCGCCCCCACGCCGGGTCGGACGCGGCGAACAGCAGCCCGCCATCGGGCAGCGGGCGGAGATGGTTCACCGTATCGCGGGCGATGACGGTGTCGGCGGGCGCGCCCCGCCCGCCGTCCGGCCAGCGGCGCAGGACGGTGCTGGTGGCGTCCACCCCCAGCGATCCGGCGGCGGCCAGCACCGGCGCTCCGCCGGGCACGGCCATCCAGGCCACGGCGTTGAGGCTGCCCGCCGCCCCGCTGCCGGGTGCGGGGGTGAACAGCGGTTCCAGCGTTTGGGCCGACAGCACCGCCACCCGCGGCGCATCGGCGTATCCCACCGCCAGAAGGGCGCCGTCGGGTGAAAAGGCCAACGACGCCGGCTGTCCGCCGTCCGACGACCTGTATGTGGCCAACGGCGCGAAATCGGGACCGTACAGCCGCACCGTCCCGTCGAAGGATGCCGCCGCCAGCCGCCCGGCGGCGTCGAAGGCCACGGCAACGGTGCGGGCGCCATAGCTTGCATCCTCCGCCACCAGACGGAAGGTGGCGCTGTCCCACACCCGCACTCCCGCGGTGCCGCCGAAGGCCCCGGCCACGAACCGCCCGTCGGGGGAATAAGCCAGATCGTTCACCACCTGCGGCTGGCCCGGCAGCCGGCCCTTCAGCCGCAGCGCCTTGACGTCGAAGAGGTAGAGGGCGGTGCCGCCGTCCCACGCCGACCCGGTGTTGCCGGCGGCCACCGCCGTGGCCCCGTCGGGCGACAGGGCGACGGCATACAGCGCGCCCTCGTCCCCCGCCTCCATGGGCACGCGCAGCACGCCCAGCGGCTCCCCGGTGTCGCGGGTCCACAGGCGCAGCGTCTTGTCGTTGGACACGGTGGCGGCGATGCGCGCCTGCGCGTCCACCGCCACGCGGTTGATGCGGGCGCTGTGCCGCCCGGTTTCGATGCGCAGGAACGGCGCGGTGGTCACGTCCGCCGCCCACCCCGCCCCACCCGGCAGGGTCGGGACGCACAGGGCCAGCAAACCCAGAAGGATCAGGCGGCGAAGCGTCATGGCGGCCCCGTCAGAAGGTTTCCAGCTCCGCATCCTTGCCCGCCGGGGGCGGACGGTTGCCGCCGTTCAGCCGCTCGGAATTCTCGACCCCCGTGGTGGTGCGCTCCGCCGCCGGGGCGTCCTCGTCCGTGCGGGTGGCGGACGCGCCGTCCGTGCCGGTGCCGTTGCTCATGATCCCCTCCCCCTGTCCGTATGGGGAAAAGGTGCCACAGGCAATCCGGGTAAAGAAAGGGGGGATTACGCCCCTCCACGCGCGCCGCCCAGCCCCCGCAAGACCAGCAGAAGCGCGGACGCCACCGCCAGCAGGATCAGGGCGCAGGCCACCGCCACCCCGGTTTCCCCGGTGGCGATGTTGAGGAACACCGCCATGGGCAGGGTTTCGGTGCGCAGCCGCGTGGCCCCGGCCAGCAGCAGCGTGGCGCCGAATTCCCCCAGCGCCCGCGCCCACGCCAGCACCGCCCCGGCCAGCAGCCCGCGGGCGGCGAGCGGCAGATCGACGCTCCAGAACACCCCCCACGGCGTGGCCCCCAGGGTGCGGGCGGCGTCGCCCAGACCGGGGTCGGTGGCGGCGAACGCCGCCTTGCCCATGCGCACCATCACCGTGGCGGCGACGAACGCCTGAGCCAGAACCACTCCGGCGGGGGAGAACAGCAGGTCGATCCCCATGGCCGCCAGCGGCTCCCCCAGCATCCGCCGCCCGAACAGGAACAGCAGCCCCAGGCCCGCCACCAGCGGCGGCATGACCATGGGAATGTCCAGCAGCGTGTCCACCACCGCCTGCCCCGGAAAGGACCGGCGGGCGAGCAGATAGGCCGCCGGCAGCCCCAGCGCCACCCCCGCCGCCAGCGCCGCCGCCGACGTCCACAGGGACAGCCACAGCGCGAAGCGGGTCTCCGGGGACCGGAAGGCGGTCAGCAGTTCCGCCCACGACAGCCGCAGGGCCAGCGCCGCCAGCACCCCCGCCACCAGCAGCAGGATCAGCGCCAGCGGCACCGCCGCCAGACAGTCCAGCCCGGTCAGCCGGCGGCGCAGAGGGCGCGGCCTCACCCCCCTTACCGTTTGGCCGGGGGAAAGCCGTAGCGGGCGAACACCGCCAGTCCCTCGTCGGAGGCCAGGAACGCGGCGAAGGCCGCCGCCGCGTCCGGCTGGGTGGAGGCGGACAGCACCGCCACCGGCGCGTATTCCGCCTGGTACCAGTCGGTGGGGATGGCGCGCACCACGAACGTGCCCGGCGCCTGCGCCGCTTCCGCCGCACCGATGATGGCGGCGTCCACGTTGCCGTCGATGACGTAGAGGGCCAATTGCTTGACCGTGGCGGCGCGGACGGTGACGTTCTTTCGGATGGCATCCCCCTGGCCCGAACGGTCGAGGATCTCGTCGGCCGTGCGCCCGAGCGCCATGGCCGCCGGGTCGCCCAGCCCCAGCTTCACCCCCGGCTTGGCCAGATCGGAAAAGCTCTGGATGGCGTCGGCCTTGCCGTTCGCCACCGCCAGCACCGGGCCGTGGAGCACGAGGATCCACTCCTCCCGAACCCCGCCCTTTTCCTTCAGCGTGCCGGTGTAGGCGGTGCTGCCGGGGATGAACAGGTCGCCCTTGCCGGTTTCCCCGATACGGGTCAGAAGCTGGCCCGAGCCGCCGTATTCGGCCTTTACCGTCACGCCGGTCTTCTGCCGGTACGCCTCGATCAGGGCGTCCACCGGGGGCCGCAGCCCGGCACCGACATAGGCGTACAGCTCCTGCCCCCAGGCCGGGGCACCGGCTGCCGTCATCAGGACCGCGGCGATCATCAGGCCGGCGGCCCGCCACGTTGCGCGCATGTTCGTTCCTTCCATTCACCGGGGATCCCTGCCGTGGCAGGGGCTCATCGTTATTCTTTTTGGAATATTTCGATGAGGACGGTCAACCGTCTTTGTGTTGCCAGGCAGATTGCTAAACCGCGGATGGTTGGTTTGACTTTTTATCAGCAACACCTCGGAAGCCATCGAATCCATATTGCAAATCACTATCATTTGCATAATCATCATGAGCGCCCGGGCTTCACCTCACCCACCGACTTTCAGGAAAAGAGCAGCCCCGATGAACATCACGGTTATCTACGGCTCCGATGCCGGCGCCACCAAGGCCGTCGCCACGCGCATCGCCAAGAAGATCCAGGGCAAGGCCATCGACATCAAATCGGCCACCGCCGCCGATTTCGAAAGCTGCGACCTGCTGATCCTGGGCGCCCCCACCTATGGCAACGGCGACCTGCAATCGGACTGGGAAGCGCACATCGACACGCTCAAATCCGCCGACATCGCCAATAAAAAGGTCGCGCTGTTCGGCACCGGCGATCAGGTGAACTATCCCGAATCCTTCGTGGACTCCATGGGCATCCTGTACGATCACGTGGTCGAACAGGGGGGTGTCGTGGTGGGTTTTACCGAAACCGACGGATACGACTATTCCGCATCGACGGCCGAACGCGATGGCAGGTTCGTCGGCCTTGCGCTTGACCAGGACAACCAGTCTTCCAAAACGGACAAGCGAATCACCACATGGATCAGCCAGTTGACCTGATACCGGCGGGGGCGTCCCGCGCATCGCTGAAGATCCTGGCGCACCACCTGTACGAGTACGACAAGGGCGTGCGCCAGATGTTCATGATGACGCTGGGGCCCTGCGACACCGATGCGGTCATCCGCCGCCTGTGCCGCCGCGGCATCGCCCATCATATCCACCCGGTCAGCCCGGCCAAGACCAACGTCTTCTTCGGGCGGCCCGCCTGGATCGACACCGTGCGGGCGGTGGTCTGCAAACCCCTCAACCAGCTCTCTCCCGAGGAGGATTTCATCCTTGGCGTGCTCTTGGGGTATGACAAGGAAATGCAGTGCCGGCGCTTTCTGGCGCTGGCGCAGGCACGGGCCGGGGTCTGTGCGGCGGAATAGTCACCCGGCCCGCCCTGTTTATCTTCCCCCGAGTCGGTTCGCACCGGCTTCCGGCGCGGACTCGAACAGAAATTCAAATGTTACAAAAGCCGGTGGCCGGCAAAGAGACTGTTCGTTGCGTGTCATGCCGTTCACAAGCATGCTCGGGTATGTGTCAGCCCGATAACATGCCGGCAGCCCATCTGCGTCATGCTGACGCAGCACCCCTTGCTGACCGTTGATTCGTTCCATGTCTGCAGGCAGGCTTTTGCAACGCCAAAGAGAAACAGCCTGTACTACCGACGTTGCAATGATCGAGCGGAGGTTGGGGGGACGATGCACTACACCATCACCACGGCTGACAAAACCGCGCCGGGGAAGGCGCCCATGGTGCGCATTCAGGGACGCTGGACATTCAACGAACACGCCACCGCCCGCACCATGATCGGCGAGCTGCTGACCCTGCCCGGAACCCATGCGGTCCTCGACGTGTCCGCCCTGGAGTCCATCGATTCCGCCGGCATCGGCATGCTCTTGATCGCGTACGAGGAAATGCGCCGTCACGGCAAGACCGTGGCGCTGGTGGGCGCCCAGGGCCGGGTGCAGCGGGTGTTCCAGGTGGCGCGGCTGGACGCGGTGTTCACCGACAACCTGCCCATCTACGAACCGTCGAAGGTCAGCGTGTTCCCCGAACCGCGGCGCTCGTGCGCGTAGGGGCGGGGATCAGCCGGGCATGACCGCCAACAGGAGCAACGGCAGCCCGGCAAAGGCCATGGCGGTGGAGAACAGGACCATCCCCGCCACCTCCTCCGGTGCGTTGTTGTAGCGCAGCGCCCAGAGATAGTTGAACACCGCCACCGGCATGGCGCTTTGCAGCACCACCACGCCGCGCATGGCCCCGTCCAGCCCCAGAACGGCGCTGACACCGAACCCGGCGGCAAGACCCAGCGTCAGCCGCAGCGCCGACAGGACCGCCGCCCGCCCGGCGCCCGCGGGCCGCAGCCGGGCCAGCGCCACCCCCAGCGAGAACAGCATCAGCGGCACCGCGCACCCGCCCAGCAACTGGGTGGTGTTGCCGATCCACACCGGCACCGCCATATCGAGCCGCACCGCCAGCAGCGCCGCCGCCACCGCATAGATCACCGGGGTGCGCAGCACCATGCGCCAGTCGAAGCGCCCGGCGGCCAGTGCCGGGCCGATGGTGAACTGCGCCACCGCCATGGCCGCGAAATAGAGGATGGCCAGGCTCAACCCCTCCTCCCCGAACGCGAACAGGCACACCGGCAGCCCCAGGTTCCCGGCGTTGGGAAAGGACAGGGCCGAGATGTAGGCCCGCACCCCCTGCACCCGCGCCGCCTTCAGGATCAGCCACCCCGCCAGCCCGGCCAGCCCCATGGTGGCAACGGCGGCGGTGGTCATGGCCGCCAGCGTGGCACCGCCCGGCTGCGCCTTCACCAGCGACGAGAACACCAGACAGGGGGTGGAGACGTTGACGGCGAAGGTGGTGATGAAGGCGCTGTCGTACGGCAGCCTGGCCCGGATCCAGGCAAACCCCACCGCCGCCACCACGAACACCGGGGCCACCACGTTGACGATGCCCGGCAGGGCGGCGAGGACGGACATGGGACGGGGCAGCCTTCGGGTTTGCAGGCGGAGGGGAAGACGCTTTGTACCCCAACCACCCCCAAACCGGCACGCGTTTACAATTCGTCACAATCGGGAGAAATTGGCGAAAAAGTCTCCTGGCATCCTCCTTCCCTAATATGTCGCGGGACATGCCCGCCACAGCACAAATGCGTCTCGGGAGGATGCACCAGTGGCCGTTTCCAACCCCTACGATACCGATCTGGACCCCAACGCCGCCAATTTCGTGGCGCTGTCGCCCCTGACCTTCCTGGAGCGCGCCGCGTCGGTGTGGCCGGAGCGCACCGCGGTGGTCCACGGTGCCGTGCGCCGCACCTGGGGCGAGACCTATGACCGCTGCCGCCGTCTGGCCTCGGCCCTGGCCGCCCGCGGCATCGGCACCGGCGACACCATCGCGGTGATGGGCGCCAACACGCCGGAAATGTTCGAAGCCCATTTCGGCATCCCCATGGCCGGTGCGGTGCTGAACGCCGTCAACACCCGCCTGGACGCCGAAGCCATCGCCTTCATCCTCGATCACGGCGACGCCAAGATCCTGATCGTGGACCGCGAGTTCTCCGCCGTCACCAAGCGCGCGCTGGACAAGGCCACCGTCAAGCCGCTGGTCATCGACATCGACGATCCCAGCTACAAGGGCGGCGAGCTGATCGGGTCCATGACTTATGAACAGTTCCTGGACGGCGGCGACCCGGCCTATGACTGGACCCCGCCCGCCGACGAGTGGCAGGCCATCGCGCTGAACTACACCTCGGGCACCACGGGCAACCCCAAGGGCGTGGTGTACCATCACCGCGGCGCGCACCTGAACGCGGTCTCGAACGCCCTGTCGTGGAGCCTGCCGCAGCACGCCGTGTACCTGTGGACGCTGCCGATGTTCCACTGCAACGGCTGGTGCTTCCCCTGGACGCTGGCGGCCATCGCCGGCACCAGCGTGTGCCTGCGCCACGTGCGGGTGGAACCGATCCTGGACGCCGTGCGCAACGAGAAGGTCACGCATTTCTGCGGCGCCCCCATCGTGCTGAACATGATCAACAACGCGCCCGACTCCCTGAAGGAAGGGATCGAGCACAAGGTGCGCGTGATGACCGCCGGCGCCGCCCCGCCCGCCCCGGTGATCGAGGCGATGGAGCGCATGGGCTTCGACGTCACCCACGTCTACGGCCTGACCGAAAGCTACGGCCCGTCGGTGGTGTGCGTGTGGCACGACCGCTGGAACGATCTGCCACTGGAGGACAAGGCGCGGCTGAAGGCGCGCCAGGGCGTGCGCGGGCCCATCCTGGAAGGGCTGATGGTCGCCGACCCCATGACCCTGACCCCCGTCCCCCGCGACGGCGCCACCATGGGCGAGATCTTCCTGCGCGGCAACAACGTGATGAAGGGCTACCTGAAGAACGCCAAGGCCACAGCGGAAGCGTTCGAGGGCGGCTGGTTCCACACCGGCGACCTGGGCGTGTGGCACGCCGACGGCTACATCGAGATCAAGGACCGGTCGAAGGACATCATCATTTCCGGCGGCGAGAACATCTCGTCGCTGGAGGTGGAAGAGGTGCTCTACCGCCATCCGGCGGTGATGGAAGCCGCCGTGGTCGCGCGCCCCGACGCGAAGTGGGGTGAGACCCCGTGCGCCTTCGTCACGCTCAAGGCCGGGGCCGATGTGACCGAGGCGGACCTGATCGCCTATTGCCGCGGGCACATGGCCCACTTCAAGGTGCCGCGCACCATCGTGTTCAGCGACCTGCCGAAGACCTCCACCGGCAAGATCCAGAAGTTCGCCCTGCGCCAGACGGCCAAGGATCTGAACAAAGACAACGCGTAAGGCCATCCTCACGGAAACCGGCGGGGCAGAGTTGCGTCCTCCCTCCGCCGGTTTCCGTGCCGGCCGCGGGCGGCATCCTTTTTCGCGTGAGGATGCCGCCCGCACCTTATCCCCCGTCCCCGCCCCGCCCTGCGACGAGAGATCGCCATGACCGATTACGCCGCCCCCCTGCGCGACATGGAATTCGCGCTGCGTGAACTCGCCCACCTCGACGAGGTTCTGGCCCTGCCCGGTTTCGAGGATGCCGGCGCCGATGTGGTCGCCAGCGTGCTGGAAGAGGCGGCCAAGATCGCCGCCAACGTCATCGGCCCCCTGAACGCCCCCGGCGACCGCCAGGGGTCGAAGCTGGTGGATGGCGTGGTCAAGACCCCCGACGGCTGGCATGAAGCGTGGCAGACGCTGGTGGACGGCACGTGGAACGCCCTGCCCTTTTCCCCCGAATGGGGCGGCATGGGCCTGCCGCACGTGGTCAACACCGCCGTGCAGGAAATGTGGCAGTCGGCCAACATGGCCTTCGCGCTGTGTCCCATGCTGACCCAGGGGGCGGTGGATGCCATCGTCGAGAACGGGTCGGACGCGCTGAAGGCGCTGTTCCTCCCGAAACTGGTGTCGGGCGAATGGACCGGCACCATGAACCTGACCGAGCCGCAGGCCGGGTCCGATCTGGCCGCCATCCGCTCGCGCGCCGAACGCGACGGCGGCCGCTACCGCGTGTTCGGGCAGAAGATCTTCATCACCTACGGCGACCACACGCTCACCGAAAACATCGTCCATCTGGTGCTGGCCCGCCTGCCCGACGCCCCGGCGGGGCTGAAGGGCATTTCGCTGTTCGCCGTGCCCAAGATCAAGGTGGACGACGCCGGCACCCTGCTCGGCCCCAACGACGTGCGCTGCGTGTCGCTGGAGCACAAGCTGGGCATCCACGGCAGCCCGACCGCCGTCATGTCCTTCGGCGACAACGGCGGCGCCGAGGGCTACCTGATCGGCGAGGAAAACCGCGGCGTCGAATACATGTTCGTCATGATGAACCACGCCCGCCTGTCGGTCGGGGTTCAGGGTCTGGGCATCGCCGACCGCGCCTATCAGCAGGCGGTGTCCTACGCCCGCGAACGGGTGCAGGGGCGCCCCGCCGGCTGGACCGGGGGCAAGACCGGGATCATCAACCATCCCGACGTGCGCCGCATGCTGATGACCATGAAATGCCAGGTGGAGGCCATGCGCGCCCTGGCCTACGAGGGGGCGGCGTGCATCGACATCGCCCACCACATCCCCGACCCGGCCCGCAAGGCGGCGGCCCAGCAGCGCTATGAGCTGCTGACCCCCATCATCAAGGGCTGGTCCACCGAAGTGGGGCAGGAGGTGGCCTCGCTGGGCGTGCAGGTCCATGGCGGGATGGGCTATGTGGAAGAGACCGGCGCGGCGCAGCATCTGCGCGACGCCCGCATCACCACCATCTACGAAGGCACCACCGCCATCCAGGCCAACGATCTGGTGTTCCGCAAGGTGCTGCGCGACAAGGGGGCCGGCATCGGCGCGCTGATCGCCGACATCCGCGACCTCGACGCCGATCTGGCCGCCCGTCCGGGCGAGGATTTCGCCGCCATCCGCCGCGCGCTGGCCGAGGGCGCCGACACGCTGGCCGGCACGGTGGCCTGCTTCCTGGGCAACGACAACCCGGCGCTGCCGGCGGCGGGGGCGGTGCCGTTCCTGCGGCTGGCCGGTGCGGTGGTCGGTGGCTATCAGATGGCCCGCGCCGCCCTGGCCGCGGCCCGCCGTCTGGGCGAGGACGGGGCCGACGCCGGCTTCCTCAACGCCAAGATCGCCACCGCGCGGTTCTACGCCGAAACCATCCTGCCCACCGCCCAGGGCTTCGCCCACGCCGCCACCGCGGGTGCGGCGGTGACCATGGCCGTGGACGAAGCCCAGCTTTAAGCCATTCAAAAAATCAACGCCAAATAAAAACTATCGGAGGACACGCTTCATGAGTGAAGCTGTTTACGACCGGGTTCTTGCGAACCCGAAATTTGCCCAACTCACCGCCCGGCGGAACCGCTTCAGCGTGCTGCTGGCCGTGGTGATGCTGGGTATCTACTATGCCTTCGTTCTGACGGTGGCGTTCAATCCCAAGCTTCTGTCGCTGCCGTGGTCGGAAGGTCTGACCCTGACCATCGGCCTGGTGGCGGGTTTCTGCATCACCGTCGCCTGCATCGTCAGCACCGGCATCTATGTGGCCCGCGCCAACAGCGAATTCGACCGCCTGACCCGCGAACTCATCGAGGAGGCCGGGCAATGAGCCGTCTTCTGACCCTGACCCTGGCCGGTGTCCTGGCCGCATCGCCGTCGCTGGCCACGGCCATCGACGGGGCGGTGCAGCGCCAGCCGGTGAACGTGATGGCCATCGCCATGTTCCTGGTGTTCGTGGCCGGCACGCTGGGCATCACCTATTGGGCGTCCAAGCGCACCCGCTCGGCGTCCGACTTCTACACCGCGGGCGGCGGCATCTCCGGCTTCCAGAACGGTCTGGCCATTGCCGGCGACTACATGTCGGCGGCGGCGTTCCTGGGCCTGTCGGGCATGGTGTTCGCCAAGGGCTTCGACGGGGTGATCTACACCATCGGCTTCCTGATGGGCTGGCCGATGATGCTGTTCCTGGTGGCCGAACGGCTGCGCAACCTGGGCCGCTTCACCTTTGCCGACGTGGCCTCCTACCGCCTGTCGCAGACGCCGATCCGCACGCTGTCGGCCATCGGCTCGCTGGCGGTGGTGTGCTTCTACCTGATCGCGCAGATGGTGGGTGCGGGCAAGCTGATCCAGCTTCTGTTCGGTCTGGAATATGCCTATGCCGTGGTGCTGGTCGGCGTGCTGATGATCATGTACGTGACCTTCGGCGGCATGCTGGCCACCACCTGGGTGCAGATCATCAAGGCGGTGATGCTGCTGGGCGGCTGCACCGTGCTGGTGGGCATGGCGCTGGCCCAGTTCGGCTTCAGCGTCGATCTGCTGGTGTCCAAGGCCGTGGAGGTCCACAAGGCCGGCCCCGCCCTGCTCACGCCGTCGGCGGGCATGACCGATCCCATCGCGGCGCTGTCGCTCAGCCTGGCGCTGATGTGCGGTCCGGGCGGCCTGCCCCACATCCTGATGCGCTTCTTCACCGTTCCCGACGCCAAGGAAGCGCGCAAGTCGGTGTTCTACGCCACCGGCTTCATCGGCTACTTCTTCATCCTGACGGTGCTGATCGGCTTCCTGGCCATCGTCATCGTCGGCACCAACCCCGAATACCTGAACGCCGCGGGCGCCATCATCGGCGGCGGCAACATGGCGGCCATCCACCTGTCCAAGGCGGTGGGCGGCAACGTGTTCCTGGGCTTCATCTCGGCGGTGGCCTTCGCCACCATCCTGGCGGTGGTGGCCGGTCTGACGCTGGCCGGCGCGTCGGCGGTCAGCCACGACCTCTATGCCAACGTCATCAAGAAGGGCAAGGCCGACGAGCGCAGCGAAATCCGCGTGTCGCGCATCGCCACCCTGGCGCTGGGCGTCATCGCCATCACGCTCGGCCTGGCGTTCGAAAACCAGAACATCGCGTTCATGGTGGCGCTGGCCTTTGGTCTGGCGGCGTCGGTGAACTTCCCCGTGCTGCTGCTGTCCATCTTCTGGAAGGGCATGACCACCCGCGGCGCGCTGGTGGGCGGCTTCGCCGGTCTGGTGAGCTGCATCGCCATGGTGGTGGTCGGCCCCACCGTGTGGGTCAGCATCTTCGGCTTCGCCAAGCCGATCTTCCCGTACGAGCACCCGGCGCTGTTCTCCATGGCGCTGGCCTTCGCCGGCATCTGGCTGTTCTCGGTCACCGACAAGAGCCAGCGCGCCAAGGACGAGGCCAAGGCGTACGATTACCAGTACATCCGGTCGGAAACCGGCCTGGGTGCGGCGGCGGCGTCCTCGCACTGAGCCTGATCCGGTTCTGAGGAAGGGGGCCGCGGTGGCGACACCGCGGCCCTTTTTCATGCGGGTTCGGCATTCATTGATGCCAAGACGGCATTCGCCCGCGGGTGACGGCGGGCTTACCTTTCCGGCATCACAGCCAGCAGGGAAGCCCCGCCATGCGCATCGTCGAGATTCGTGAAAAGGTCGCGTCCATCGCGTCCGACATCTCCAACGCCTACATCGACTTCAGCCGGATGACCTGTTCGGTGGTGGCGGTGGTGACCGACGTGGTGCGCGACGGCAAGCCGGTGGTGGGTTACGGGTTTCATTCCAACGGGCGCTACGACGCGGCGGGCCTGCTGCGCCAGCGCTTCATCCCCCGGCTGCTGGAGGCCGATCCCGACAGCCTGCTCGACCCGGACACCGGCCTGATCGACCCGTTCCGCGCCTGGGCGCGGATGATGACCAACGAGAAGCCCGGCGGCCACGGCGAACGCTCGGTGGCGGTGGGCACGCTGGACATGGCCATCTGGGACGCGGTGGCCAAGGCCGCCGGGGTGCCGCTGTACCGCCTGCTGGCCGACCGCTACCGCGGCGGACGGGCCGACGACCGGGTGTGGGTCTATGCCGCGGGCGGCTATTACTACCCCGGCAAGGGGCTGGACGCGCTGCAGGACGAAATGCGCTCCTACCGCGACATGGGCTACAAGACCGTCAAGATGAAGATCGGCGGCGCCCCCCTGGACGAGGATCTGCGCCGCATCGAGGCGGTGCTGGAGGTGGTGGGCGACGGGCAATACCTGTGCGTGGACGCCAACGGCCGCTTCGGCCTCGACACCGCCGTCGCCTATGCCAAGGCGTTGAAGCCGTATAACCTGTTCTGGTACGAAGAGGCCGGCGACCCGCTGGATTATGCCCTGCAGGCCGAACTGGGCCGCCACTACGACGGCGCCATGGCGACGGGGGAGAACCTGTTCTCCCACCAGGACGCCCGCAACCTGCTGCGCCACGGCGGCATGAACCCCGACCGCGACTGGCTGCAGTTCGACTGCGCGCTCAGCTATGGGCTGGTGGAATACACCCGCACCCTGGACGCCATGGCGCAGCTCGGCTGGTCCAGCCGGCGGGTGGTGCCCCACGGCGGCCACCAGATGTCGTTGAACATCGCCGCCGGGCTGCATCTGGGCGGCAACGAATCCTATCCCGGCGTGTTCCAGCCCTTCGGCGGCTTTGCCGACGGTCTGGCGGTGCAGGACGGCTATGTCGGCCTCCCCGACGCCCCCGGCGTGGGGTTCGAAGCCAAATCGGCGCTGATCGCCACGCTGCACGAGCTGCTGGGCGTGTAAGCTGGACAGAAGGGCCAGCGGCTGCCAGAACGGGCCATGGACACCATCTGGCTCGAAGACTTCCTGGCGGTGGCCGAGTGGGCCAACTTCTCCCGCGCCGCCGAACACCGCAACGTCACCCAGCCGGCGCTGAGCCGGCGGGTGAAGGCGCTGGAGGATTGGGTGGGGGCGCCGCTGTTCGACCGCGCCACCCACCGCATCACCCTGACCGAGGCCGGCGAGCGCTTCCGCCCGGTGGCGGAGGATACGCTGCGCCGTCTGCACCAGGGGCGGGAGGATATCCGCGCGCTGGTGTCCACCGCCGCGGCCACCGTCACCTTCGCCTCCACCCACGCGCTGGCGCTGACCTATTTCCCCGCGTGGCTGCGGGCGGTGGAGGACGCCGCCCCCGAACCGCTGAGCGGCATCCGGCTGGTGGCCGACACCATGCAGGCGTGCGAGCGCATCATGCTTCAGGGACAGGCGCAATTCCTGCTGTGCCACCACCACCCGGCGGCACCGGGCCGGCTGGACGGCGGCGATTTCCGCTCGCTGACCCTGGGGGCCGACACCCTGGTTCCCGTGTGCGCCCCCGACGGGGCCGGCGCCCCGCGCCATCCCCTGCCCGGCGGTCCCGGCCAGCCGGTGGCGCATCTGTCCTACAGCGATGAATCCGGCATGGGCCGCATCGCCGAGGCCGCCCGCGGCACCATGGAGCCGCGCCCGTGCCTGGAAACCGTCTTTACTTCCCACGTGGCCGTTCTGCTGAAAACCATGGCGCTGGACGGGCGCGGGCTGGCGTGGCTGCCGCTCAGTCTGGTGCAACCGGATCTGGTGCCCGGCGGCGGGCTGGTGCGGGCGGGAGACGGGCGGTGGGACATCCCCATCACCATCCGCCTGTTCCGCCCACGCGCCCGTCTGTCCCCCGTGGCCGAACGCTTCTGGGAGCGGTTGAAGACCGGGCCGACGTACTAGAATCATATGACTTTCGGGATGAAGTCCCTTTTATTTTCTTTGTTTGATAACATTACTACGTTCAATTCCGCTTTTGCACACCAGAGGGTGTTATTTTATTATCATAAACGGAATTTTCTAACCCGTTGATTTCTATGACTTCTCTCGGGAAATCCATTTAAAAATTTGATCGCCGTCAAGAGTATTTTCCAAAATGCGTCGTTTTGTCGCACTTTGCCGGCACCGATTCCCCTACCAAGCGCATATGCCTGACGATATAACTGTACTCGCATTAAGGGTGACGAAGACGAGAAACCCCTCAGTTTCATAGAGTTTTTCTCCAGGACCACCCCCCGCCTCCCCGCATACGCCGCCTTCTGCCACCGACGACCGACCAGAAAGGCCCACCGATGCAGACCAAGATCCGCTTCCGCCGCTCTCCGGCTCCCCTTCATGAGCAACGCCACCGCCATACGTTGCCGTCATGCAGATGATTTACGTCAAGTAACGGGAAGAAACGCATCTTTATAAGGAATAAATAATGTTGACCATGACCATCGGCCCGGCCCGCCCACGTCTGAACGGCCACAACCGTCAGCGCACCGCCGCCCCGCAACGCGCCATGCTGGCGCTGGCCCGCGTGGCCGCCCGCCATGGCCCCACCACCATTCTGGACAGCCAGGGGGGGGCCATGGTGCTGGGCGGACCGGCCGGCGACATCGACCTTTTTTAAAACCCCCGACGGGGAGTCCAGGCCATGACCAACGAACACCACCTGGAACTGCGGGCAATGGCCCAGCGGATGCGGGAAATCGCCGTGGAACAGACCAACGGGCGCCGTCTGGCCCTCATGACCCTGGCCGATCAGCTCGAATGTGGTTCGGCGATGCTTCAGCCGGCGGCTTGCGGCCCCTTGCTCCCCATGCCGCGGGCGGGGGAATAGCCCCGGATTGCCAGCGCCAAGAACAGCAGCAGCGCGCCCGCCACCACAGCCAGCCCCTCTCCGTTCATCTGCCCATAGAGGGCGAAGCGGACCAGTTCGACCCCGTGGGTGAAGGGATTGACCCGGCACAGCCAGTAGAGCAGTTCCCCCGCCTCTTCCATGCGGTACAGGGGATAGAGGGCTGACGACAGGAAGAACAGCGGGAAGACCACGAAATTCATCACCCCGGCGAAATTCTCCAACTGCCGGATGGTGGATGCCAGCGTCATGCCCAAAGCGCCCAGCATCATGCCGTTCAGCAGCAGGGCCGGCAGCACGGTCAACGGCGACCATCCCGGCAGCGGCACGCCGTACAGCGCCACGATGGCCAGGAAACCGTAGACCTGGAATACCGACACCACCACGCCCGCCAGCAGGCGGGCGAACAGCAGGAAGCCGCGCGGCAACGGGCTGGTCAGCAGCACGCGCATGCTGCCCATTTCCCGGTCATAGACCATGGACAGCGACCCCTGCATGCCGTTGAAGAGCTGGATCATGCCGATCAGCCCCGGCACGATGTAGACCTCGTACGGGATATAGGTCTCGTACGGCGGGATGATCGCCACGCCCAGGGCGGCGCGGAAGCCGGCGGCGAACACGAACAGCCACACCAACGGGCGGACCAGCGCGCCGAAGAAGCGTTCGCGCTGGTGCAGGAACCGCAGCACCTCGCGCACCACGATCCCGCGCAGGGCAATCAGGTACGGCCCCATCATCGCCCCTCTTCCGTCAGCCGGTCGAACGCGTCCGCCAGATCCGCCGCACCGGCGGCGGCCACCACCGCGGCGACACCGCCGCCGGCGCGCACCCGGCCCCGGTGCAGCACCACCACGCGGTCGCCCTCTTCGATCTCGTCGATCAGGTGGGTGGCCCACAGCACCGCCAGCCCGTCGCGGCGGCACAGATCGCGCACATGGGCGATCAGCCCCAGCCGCGACCGGCGGTCCAGCCCCACCGTGGGCTCGTCCAGCAGCAGCAGCGGCGGGCGGTGCAGCAGGGCGCGGGCGATTTCCACCCGCCGCCGGTGCCCGCCGTTCAGCCGCCGCACCACCTCTTTCCGGCGGTCGGACAGTTCCAGCCGGTCCAGTTCGGCGTCGATGCGCCGGGCCGCCTCCCCGCCCCCCAGCCCGTGGAGAGCGGCGAAGTAGCGCAAATTCTGCTCCACCGTCAGGTCCAGATCCAGCGTGGGCTGCTGGAACACCACCCCCATGGCGGCCAGGGCCGCACCGGGGCGGCGCCCCAGATCGTGGCCCTGCACCGTCACCGTGCCGGCCTGCGGCACCAGCAGGCCGGTGGCGATGGCGAACAGGGTGGACTTGCCGGCCCCGTTCGGCCCCAGAAGCGCTGTGAAACCGCCGGACGGCACGGCGAAGCCGACACCATCCAGCGCCACCCGCGCGCCATAGGCATAGCGCAACCCCTCGGCGGCGAACGCCACCGCATCAGGGGGCAATCGCCACCCCCCAGGGATAACGGCCGACCTTGATGCTCTTGGTCACGGTCAGGGACTCCACATCGATCACCGAAACGTCACCGCTGACGCCGTTGGTGGACACCACGGTCTTCTGATCGGGCGTGAAGTCGAGCTGCCACACGCGCCGGCCCACCAGCAGGTATTTCACCACCTCGAAGGTCTTGGCGTCCACCACCGCCACGTGGTTCGCCGGGCCAAGGGCGATGAAGCCGTAGCGTCCGTCGTCGGTCAGGCGGATGCCCACCGGCTGGATGCGGTCCTTGGGCACGCCCTTGATGGCGAAGGAGACGGTCTTGGTGACCTTGCGGGTGGCGGTGTCGATGACCGACAGGGTGCCGCCCACCTCCGCCGTCGCCCACAACTGGCTGCCGTCCTTGGTGAACTGGGCATAGCGCGGGCGGGCGCCCACCAGGGTGTTGTCGGTGACCGCGCGCTTTTCCACGTCGATCCAATGGACCATGTTGGTGGTCTCCGACGTGTTGACCGCCCATTTGCCGTCGGGGCTGACGGCCATGCCTTCGGGTTCCACGCCCACGTCCACCTGGAACAGCACCTTGCGGTCCTGGGTGTCCACCACGGTCACCACGTTGCTGTCCTCGTTGGCGATGAAGAGCTGGCGGCCGTCGGGGTGCAGGGCGAACAGCTCGGGATCCTCGCCCGAGGGCAGGTTGCTGACGATCTTGCGGGTCGCCAGATCCAGCACCTGCACCGTGTCGTCGTCGCTGGCGCAGATGTACAGCTTGGTGTTGTCGCGGCTGAGCACGATGCCACGCGGGCGCTGGCCCACCTTGATGGTGCCGGTGACGGCCAGCGTCTTCATGTCGATGACCGAGACGCTGTTGTCCTTCTCGTTCGACACATAGGCCGTCTGGGCGGCGGCGGGCAGAGCCGTCATCAGGGCGGCAGTGGATGCGGCCAGGAAAAGGGCGCGCAGGCGCATGGTGGTGTGTCCTTCTAGCGGGAAGCTTTCTTGCGGGCCTTGCAGCCGGTTTCCGGCTCGTCGAAACCCAGCGTGTCAAGTTCGGTGCGGGGGTGGAGGTAGCCGTCGATGGGGGCGGTGGTGACCAGCGAACGGTCGGCGGCCAGCAGGATCGGCTGGCGCATCTGCCCGTCCCACGGGCGGAAGCTGGCGGGGCGGCCCTGGAACACCGGCAGCGTCAGCTCCGGCCCCTCGATGAAGGCGACCAGCTTGCCCGTGTCGGTGGACTGGGTGCGGGTCGCCGCCTCTCCCACCGCGCGGATGGCGGCCCAGACGGCGTAGTCGCGGGGCGACATGGCGCGCTTGAACCGGGCGTTGAAGCGGTTCTGAAGCTGGGCCGCCCCCCATTGCTCGTGGGTGCGGTGCCAGACGGTGGGCACCAGCCCCTGGGTGCCGGCCACCAGCCGCGGGTCGGCGGTGCGGTACATCAGATAGTCGCCGAAATCGCCGATCTCGTCGGCGACGACCAGCACGTCGTAACTGCCGGCGCGGGTGAAGACGGGCACCTCGGCCTGGGCGGTGCGGCGGGCGTCGAAATCGCCGCTCCATTCCTTTTCCGCGGCGATGGTGGCGCCGAACTTCTTGGCCGCGCGGCGGATGGCGGCGGCGTAGAGCGCATCCTCGGGCCGCGGCCCCACCACCAGGAACCATTTGGTCCAGCGCTTCAACACCAGATACTGGGCCAGCGCGTCGGCCAGCATGGCGCGGCTGGGGGCGGTGTGCAGCAGGTTGGGCGCGCAGTCGGCGGCGCGCAGGGAATCGTCGCTGGCCCCGGCGTTGAACAGCAGCACGTCCCGCGCCTCCGGCAGCCGGGCCAACTGGGCCACCGCCGCGGCGGGCAGGTCCAGCACCACCAGACGGTGGCCCTGCGCGATCAGTTCCTTCAGCGCCGCCGCCGGATCGCCCCCCTCCTCCACCATCACGGTGTCGAGGGTGAAGGTCTGTTTCAGGAACCGCCCGGTGGTGGCGTTGTCGGCGATGGCCAGTTCGGCACCGGCCCGCCCCTCGTCCTCCGGCACGGCGTCCAGGTTGGACAGGGCCGGGGGATGTTCCACCACCTGCGACAGATAGGCGATGCGGACGGCCTGGGCGGCGGCGTCCTGCGCGGCGGCGGGGGCGGGGGCCAGAACGGACGGCACCGCCGCCAGAGCCGTGCCCAGCACCGCGGCACGCAGAAGGGAAAGGGCGGGTCTGGCCACCAACGGCGTTCCTCCGGTTCCGTGGGTCGTCTCAGGGGACCGCAAGCTTAACCAAAGGCTGCGGACGCGCCTATGCGACTTTGGAACAATATGAGGCGCGGGGCTGGCCGCGGCGGCGGATTCTTCCGCCCTTGTACCAAAGTCCAATTATTTCGGGTGCCAGCCCGTGGTTATGCTCGGGACCAACAACAGCCCACACGGGTGGGAACAGCAAGCCGCCGGTGCCGTCCGGTCCTGCTTTCGCGATACGAGGAAACATCCCATGACGCTGCGTCTGAGCACCCTTGCCCTTGCCGCCCTGGCCCTTGGCGCCGCCGGATCGCTGGCCTTCGCCCCCAAAGCCCATGCCCACGGCGACGTGGTGCCCCAGGCGGTGGACACCACGGGCCTGGACAAGCTGGGCGAAACGTGGCGCGATAGCAATCCCTACCGCGGCAACCCGCGCGCCATCGAAATCGGTGCGTCCGCCTTCAACCAGAACTGCGCGCGCTGCCACGGGCTGGGTGCCGTGTCGGGCGGTATCGCCCCCGACCTGCGCTATCTGGAAAAGGGCGACATGGGTGACGAATGGTTCAAGGAACGCGTGACCAACGGGTCCATCCGCAACGGGGTGACCTATATGCCCAAGTTCGGCGAAGCGCTGGGCCAGGAAGCCCTGTGGGCCATCCGCTCCTGGCTGGAAACGGTGGCCGAATGATGACGGGGCAGCCGCTCAGCCGCCGCTCCTTCCTGTTGGCCGGATTGGCCGCCGCCGGTACCGCGGCGGCCCTTCGCCCCGCAGCCGCCCGTCCGCTGGACGACGTGGTGGCGCGGGGCCGCCTGCGCATCGCGGTGTACCGGGATTTCCCACCCTTCTCCTACCGCGCCGACGGCAAACTGACCGGGATCGACGTGGAACTGGGCCGCATCCTGGCCGAACGGCTGGGGGTTGCCGCCGACCTGATGGAACACACGCCGGGGGAAACCGTCTCCGACGACCTGCGGCTGGCGGTGTGGAAGGGGTATCTGACCGGCGGCGAGCCGGCGGACGTGATGATGCACGTCCCCTATGACAAGGAATTCGCCCTGCGCAACGGGGAGGCGGTCCTGTTCGCCCCCTACCAGCGCGAGGTCTTCGCCCTGACCCGCAACCCCAACCGGCTGCCCAACGGCATGATCGCCACGCTGCCCGAGGGGGAAAAGATCGGGGTGGAGCTGGACACCGTTCCCGACTTCTTCCTGCTGGGGGCGTTCGGGGGGCGCCTGCGCTCCAGCGTCGCCCATTTCCCCAGCGTGACCAAGGCGGTGGAGGCCATGCGGGCCGGCGACGTCGCCGCCGTGCTGGCGCCTTTGAGCGAGATCGAAGGGGCGCTGGGTGCCGATGGCGCCACCACCTATCCCACCGCCCCCATGACCCTGCCGGGAATGCCGCAATCGGGGTGGGACATCGGCATGGCGGTGAAGGAGAATTCGCGGGATCTGGTCTATGCCCTGGGCGACGTGATCACCGCCATGGATGCCGACGGGTCGCTGACCGCGCTGTTCGCGCGCTATGGCGTCACCCGCCAGCAGCCGGCGGCCAACATCGAATAACAACGCGCCCCCTCCCCCCACCAACGGGCCGGGCGGTAAGGGCGCGGCGACAAAGGGAGAGACGCGGACCCATGAGAGCAGCAGCCGTTCTGGCCTGCGGCCTGTGGCTGGCGGTGACGCCGGCCCTGGCCGCTTCATCCATTCCCGCAGACCCGCTGGGGTCGGTGATGTGGGAGACCCTGTACCCCGAGGTGTTCGGCACCGCTCCCGTGGTGGCCGACGCCCGCGTGGTGGTGATGGCGCCCGCCGACGTCGAAAACGCCCGCGCCATGCCCATCGCCGTGGACGCCACCGCCCTGGAGGGGGTGGAGGAGATCGTCATCGTCGCCGACCTCAACCCCTTTCCCGTGGTGCTGCGGTACGAGCCGCTGAAGGCGCGGCCCTTCATCGCCACCCGCATCAAGATCCAGCAGGCCACCGCCGTGCGCGCCGCCGCCCGCACCCGCGACGGGGTGTGGCACATGAACGGACGGCTGGTGGATGCCGCCGGCGGCGGGTGCGCCGCCCCCCCGGCCTCCTATGCCGCGGCCGACTGGTCCGAGCATCTGGGCGAGGTGCAGGCCCGCGTGTGGCCCACCGGCGATACCGGTGCCGCGCGGGTCAAGCTGCGCATCCGCCACCCGCAGGACACCGGGCTGATGGCCGGGGTGCCCGCCTTCTTCATCGACGCGCTGACCCTGACCGACGCCGCCGGCACCCCGGTCGCCCGCCTGGCGCCGCTGGAGCCGGTCAGCGAAGACCCGGTGTTCACGCTCGTCATCGACGCCCCCGTGCCGGGGTCGGTGCTGACGCTGAAGGGCCGCGACAACAACGGCGGGGAAATCGCCGCCGCCATCCCGGTGCCGGTCAAGACCGCGGGGGCCACGCCATGATCCGCCTTCTCCTCGCCGCCGCCGTCCTGTTGCTGGGCGCCGTTCCCGGCTGGGCCGCGCCTTCCTATGACCTGAAACCGGAACTGATCGCCCCCGACACCTATGTCTTCGTGGGCTCGACCGAGCATTTCACCCGCGCCAACGGCGGCAACATCCTCAACCCCGGCTTCATCGTCACCGACGACGGGGTGGTGGTGATCCAGACCGGCCCGTCGCGCCGCTTCGGCGAGGACATGCGCGCCGCCATCCGCACGGTGACGCCCAAACCGATCCGCATCGTCTACATCAGCAACCTGCACCCCGACTATTTCCTGGGATCGCAGGCGTTCAAGGACGTGCCCATCGCAGCCCTGCCCGGCACCATCGCCGGCATCGAACGCGAAGGCCATGCCATCACCGAGAACATGTACCGGCTGGTGGGCGACTGGATGCGGGGCACCGATCCGGTGGTGCCGACCCAGGCCGTTCACGGATCGACCGTGGTCTACGGCAACCACCGCCTGCGCCTGATCCCGCTGGAGGGGCACACCCACGCCGACCTCGCCCTGTACGACGAGACGACCAAAGTCCTGTTTGCCGGGGGCGTGGTCTTCTCCGACCGCACCCCCACCACGCCGCACGCCGACGTGGGCAAATGGCTGAAGGCGCTCGATACGCTGGATGCGCTGGACGTGTCGGTGCTGGTGCCCAACCACGGGCGCATCCGCCCCGACAAGGGCGCCATCGCCCAGACCCGCGACTGGCTGACGTGGCTGGACGGGTCGCTGCGCGCCGCCGCGGCCCAGGGGCGCGACATGGCCGAGATGCTGGACGCCCCGATCCCCGAGCGCTTTTCGGTCCTGAACGTGCTGCGCCCGGAATATCAGCGGTCGGTCGCCCATCTGTGGCCCGCCGCCGAGTTGGAGACCCTGCCGCGGGTTACCAAGTAACCCGTTGATAAAAAAGGGATAAGGCGGCGGGGTATCAGACGGCCCCCGCCGCCCATTGGACCATCGCACAATAGCCGTCGCGGGGCGCATCTCTACACTGCGCCCTATCACCATCGGGGGGCCGTCCACACCGGCTCCCCCACTGCGGCGGCCGGCTGACGCAGTGCCAACACCCGTGCCGCCCCGTTCCGGTTCCCACCCTTGCCACACACAGGGGTTGGGAGCCGCGGATGGGGGAAACACCGCACACCGCCGGTACCCATGACTTTGAGGGAGGTCATCGCATCATGACGCGTTTTCTGTCCGTCTTTAACCGGACCACGGTTTCGGTGGCCGCGCTGGCGGCTGCACTCGCCACCGGCACCGCGCTTGCCGCCGGCCCGACCAAGGACGACCTGCGCAACGACGTCGCCAGCACCGGCGACGTTCTGACCTATGGCCTGGGCTATCAGGGGCAGCGTTTCAGCCCGCTGAAGGCCCTGACCCCCGACACCGTGTCCAAGCTGACGCCGGTGTGGTCCTTCTCCTTCGGCGGTGAAAAGCAGCGCGGGCAGGAAGCCCAGCCGCTGGTCGTCGATGGCGTGATGTACGTCACCGGCTCCTATTCCCGCCTCTACGCCGTCGATGCCCGCACCGGCAAGAAGCTGTGGCAGTACGACCACCGTCTGCCCGACGGCATCATGCCGTGCTGCGACGTCATCAACCGCGGCGCGGCGGTCTATGGCAACAAGGTCTATTTCGGCACGCTGGACGCCCGTCTGGTGGCCCTGGACAAGGACACCGGCAAGGTCATCTGGTCCAAGAAGACGGCGGAATACAAGGACGGCTATTCCATGACCGCCGCCCCGCTGATCGTGGACGGCAAGATCATCACCGGCAATTCCGGCGGTGAATTCGGCGTCATCGGCATGGTGGAGGCGCGCGACGCCGAAACCGGCGAGTTGATCTGGCAGCGCCCGACCATCGAAGGCAACATGGGGACGCTGAACGGCAAGGACTCGGGCGTGACCGGCACGGTCAACGCCTCCTGGCCCGGCGACATGTGGAAGACGGGCGGCGGCGCCACCTGGCTGGGTGGCACCTACGACCCCGAAACCAACCTGCTGTACTTCGGCACCGGCAACCCGGCGCCGTGGAACTCGCACCTGCGCCCCGGCGACAACCTTTACACCTCGTCCACGCTGGCGATCGACCCCAACACGGGCGAGATCAAGTGGCACTACCAGACCACGCCACACGACGGCTGGGACTTCGACGGCGTGAACGAACTGGTGTCGTTCGACCTGAAGAAAGACGGCAAGGTGATCAAGGCCGGCGCCAAGGCCGACCGCAACGGCTTCTTCTATGTGCTCGACCGCACCAACGGCAAGCTCATCAACGCCTCCCCCTTCGTCAGCAAGATCACCTGGGCCAAGGAGATCGACCTGAAGACCGGCCGTCCGGTCTACAACGACGACAACCGTCCGGGTGCCCCCGCCGACGGCAGCCACGACGCCAAGGGCAAGTCGGTGTTCTCCGCCCCCGCCTTCCTGGGTGCGAAGAACTGGATGCCCATGGCCTACAACCCCGACACCGAGCTGTTCTACGTGCCGGCCAACGAATGGGGCATGGACATCTGGAACGAGCCGATCACCTACAAGAAGGGTGCGGCCTACCTGGGTGCCGGCTTCACCATCAAGCCGCTGTACAACGACTACATCGGTGCGCTGCGCGCCATCGACCCCAAGACCGGCAAGATCGCGTGGGAATACAAGAACCCGGCCCCGCTGTGGGGTGGGGTTCTGACCACCGCCGGCAATCTGGTGTTCACCGGCACGCCCGAAGGCTTCCTGAAGGCGTTCGACGCCAAGTCGGGCAAGGAAGTCTGGAAGTTCCAGACCGGTTCGGGCGTGGTCGGCTGCCCCATCACCTGGGAAATGGACGGCGAACAGTACGTCGCCGTGGTCTCGGGCTGGGGCGGTGCCGTGCCGCTGTGGGGTGGCGACGTCGCCAAGCTGGTGAAGGACATCAACCAGGGCGGTTCGCTGTGGGTGTTCAAGCTGCCCAAAGCGTAAAGTAAAACTTTAAATGAAAACGCCGGTTCCGGGGAGAATTCGGAGCCGGCGTTTTTGTTCATGTTGCCGCTAACCTCACTTTTCTGTCATGATCGATCCTTGAGGAAACGTCCCAACAAGCGTGAAAACACGCCATGAGCCGCATTCTGATTGCCGATGACCACCCTATGGTCCGCGACGCGCTGCGCAGCGCCGTCGTCTATTCCTGTCAGGCTTCGGAGATTCTCGAAGCCGATTGCCTGGACGCCGCCATCCGGCTGCTGGAGGACAAGGGCGACCTGGACCTTGTGCTGCTGGACCTGACCATGCCGGGGGTCAGCGGGCTGTCGGGCCTGCTCACCCTGCGCGGACGGTTCCCCGCAACACCCGTGGTGGTGGTGTCGGCCCACGACGACCGCCGTCTGGTGCGGGAGGCCATCGAGTGCGGGGCCTCGGGCTTCATCCCCAAATCCACCCCCCGCGATGCCATCGCCGGTGCGCTGAGACAGGTTCTGCAAGGTGAAATCTACCTGCCGCCGCAGTTGGCCGGGGCGGTGGAGGAGGAATCACCGGAGGACGAAGAAACCGCCGACATCGTGCGCCGCCTCGCCACCTTGACCGCGCAGCAGATGCGGGTGCTGGAGATGCTGGGCACCGGCAAGCTGAACAAGGAAATCGCCTTTGAACTGCGCATCACCGAAACCACGGTGAAGGCGCACGTCTCGGCCATCCTGCAAAAGCTGAAGGTCTACAGCCGCACCCAGGCCGTGGTCATTGCCAACCGGGTGATGGAAAAGAACCGGCTGGTGCGCTGACCCCATGCCCCTGGCCCTGCACGGCCCCGGCCTGCCCGAACGCGGCATGGCCGGCCCTTTGCCATGCCCGATTCTCCCCTTCCGCAGGCGTCTCCGGCGCACCCGTGCGGTGTGCATTGCAGAATATAAAGCAAACCATTTCGCCATTTTCCATGGCTTACAACCTGTAACCGCGCATCTCCCGGCAGGATCAACGAAAATAAAATCTTGGAACGGCCCAGCCAAAGCTTAGCCGCAATAATTTTCTCCTGATTTTTATTCAATAACGTTTGTTAACACATCATAGACAGACGCGCTGGCAGTGTGGTGGTCCGTGCGTTTTTCTGCTGATGAAGGAAGCAAATGCTTGAGAACCTCCGCATCCGTGCCCGGCTGTTGCTGCTGGTGGGCATTCTGGTTCTGCTGACCGCCGTGGTGATGGGCATGGGATTACGGGGGATGGCCGCCTCCAACGCCGGGCTTCACACGGTGTACGAGGACCGCACCGTGCCGCTGATGCAGCTCAACGCCGTGACCCACGACCTTGGAATGATCCAGACCGCGATCATGCGACTGGCCTACACCGGGGACAAGGCCGGTCTTCAGCGGAATGCGGACGAGATCGGCGGGCTGAACCGCGACATCGACACCTATTGGGGAGCGTACAAGGCCACCTTCCTCACCCCCGAAGAGCAGCGGATCGCGCAGGTCGTCGAAACCACCCTGCCCAGCTACCGCACCCATCTGGCAAAGGCGGTGCGCTTTGTGGAAGCCGGCGACGCACAGGGCGCCCGCGCCACGGTGGAGGACGGGCTGATGCCGGAATTCCGCACATTGTCCAAGACGCTGGAGGAGGACACCACCCTTCAGACCCGCGTCGCGCAGCAGGAATACCAGGCGGCGCAGAACAATTTCACCACCACGCTCTGGATCAATACCGGGGTGGTGGCGGCCGGTCTGGCGGTGGCGCTGGTTCTGTCCACCCTGATCGTGCGGTCGATCACCCGGCCGACCGCGGCAATGATCCGGGTGATGGACCGGCTGGCGCAATCCGACGTGTCGGTGGACGTTCCCGGCCGGGACCGGCACGACGAGATCGGCGACATCGCCCGCGCGGTGGAGGTGTTCAAGCACAGCATCGCCGACCGCCTGCGGCTGGAGGCCGAGGAAAAGGCGGCGATCGCCGCGCGGGAGGCCCGCCGCCTGCGGCTGGAGGGGCTGACGCAGGATTTCGACATGACGGTGACGGCGGTGCTGGGCAGCGTGACCGCCGCAACCGGCACCATGGACGACATGGCCCGCAGCATGACCGCGGTGGCCGAGGAAACCCAGCGCCAGAGCGCCGCCGTGTCCGCCGCCGCCGAACAGGCGGGCGCCAACGTCTCCGCCATCGCCTCGGCGGGGGCGGAACTGTCGGCGTCCATCGAGGAGATCGCCACCCAGGTCAACCGTTCCGCCGGCATCGCCGCCGACGCGGTGAGCGAGGTGGAGCAGACCAACCGGACGATGGCCAGCCTGGGCCACAGTGCCGTGCGCATCGGCGAGGTGGTGAACCTCATCAACGCCATCGCCAGCCAGACCAACCTTCTGGCGCTGAACGCCACCATCGAAGCCGCCCGCGCCGGGGACGCCGGCAAGGGCTTCGCCGTCGTGGCAAGCGAGGTGAAATCCCTGGCCGGCCAGACCGCCAAGGCGACCGAGGACATCGCCGCCCAGGTCCAAACCATCCAGGGCGAAACCCGCGACGCGGCGGACGCCATGCAGCGCATCACCGCCGTCATCAACAACATCCACGAGATGTCCACCATCATCGCCAGCGCCATCGAAGAACAGGGTGCGGCGATGCGGGAGGTGGCCAGCAACGTGGAACAGGCGGCCACCGGCACCCGCGAGGTCGCGGCGAACATCGCGCAGGTGGTGGACGCGGCCCAGAACACCGGCCAGATGGCCGGATCGGTGCAGTCCGCCGCCGGCCTGCTGGCCGGGGAAAGCACCAAGCTGCGCGGATCGGTGGAAACCTTCCTCAACGGCGTGAAGACGGCGTAACGCACCGGCCCGCCGGGGTGGACGATCCCCCGGCGGGCCGCCCGTTTCAGGCGGCGACGGTGCGCTGGCGCTGTTCGCCCAGCCCCGTCACGCCCAGCCGCATGATCTGGCCGGGGCGCAGAAACACCGACGGCTTCTGCCCCATGCCGACGCCGGGCGGCGTGCCGGTGGAGATGATGTCGCCGGGGTGCAGGGTCATGAACCGGCTGATGTACGACACCAGATGGGCCACCCCGAACACCATGGTGCGGGTGCTCCCCGACTGGTAGCGGTGGCCGTCCACCTCCAGCCACAGATCCAGATCCTGCGGGTCCGGCACCGCGTCCGCCGTCACCAGCCACGGGCCGACGGGGGCGAAGGTGTCGTGGGCCTTGCCCTTGTCCCACTGCCCGGCGCGTTCCAGTTGGAACGCGCGTTCCGACACGTCGTTGACCACGCAATAGCCGGCCACATACTCCAGCGCCCGGTCTTCCGGCACGTATTTGGCGCAGGCGCCGATGACGACGCCCAGTTCCACCTCCCAATCGGCCTTTTCCGAACCGCGGGGGATCTCCACGTCGTCGTACGGGCCGCACAGGCTGCTGGACGGCTTCAGGAACAGCACCGGTTCCGGCGGGACCGCCATCCCCGATTCCGCCGCGTGGTCGGAATAGTTGAGGCCGACGCACACGATCTTCCCCACGCCCCCCACGCACGGACCGATGCGCGGGCTGCCGTCCACCCGCGGCAGGGTTTCCGGGTCCAGGCGGCGCAGACGCTCCAGCGCGTCCGGCGCCAGGGTACCGCCGGCAATATCCGCCACATGCTGCGACAGATCGCGCAAGGCCCCATGGGCATCCAGCAACGCCGGCTTTTCCGCACCGGGGGCACCAAAGCGCACCAGCTTCATGTCACGTCCCACCCCGTTGTTTTCACAGATGCTTTTCCGCACCGCGCCAGCTTAGCCCATGTTGCGCCGCACACGGCAGGGGAAATCCTGAACACCGGCTGAACGGTGGCGTCAGGGGCGGTTCAGGCACGCTGGTCCACAGTGAAACCCATCACCGCAACCGGGCAACACGAGGATACGGGCCATGCTCCGCCGGATGCTTCTTCACATGACCGCCGCCACGCTGCTGATCGCGTCCGCCGCCTTCGTCTGGCAGATGACGGCGGGGGGCGAGGATGCCGGCACCACCGCCGGCACCGTCGTCCGCGTTCTGGCCGACTGATCCCTTTCCCCAAAGACGGAAGACCGGCCATGACCACCCCCTCCTTCCCCCGCCCCGCGTTCCCGTCGAAACGGGCGCAGATGGGCTTTCTCTTCCTGTTCCACGCGCTGGTGTCGGGCGGCTTCGTGGTCGCCTATCTGACCGGTGACGAGGACACCTACATCATGCATCAGGTGGCCGGGTACAGCGTGCTGGGCGCCCTGGCCCTGCGGCTGCTGGCGGGGGTCTTCGCCCCTGAAGGCAGCCCGCTGCGCATTCCCCGCCCGTCGCGGGCGGCCCTGGCTCAATGGCTGGGCTGGCTGATGCGCGGCGACGGGCGGGCGCTGCGCGGACGTTCGCCGGTTCTGGCCTGGATGGCGGTCCTGCTGCTGGGCGCGCTGACCACCGTCACCGTCAGCGGCGTCGCCGCCGACAGCCTGTCCAAGCTGGAGAACCTGCACGAGGCGCTGTCCACGCTGGGCCTGTGGCTGGTGGTGGGACACGTGGCCGTGCTCCTGGGCCTGCACGGGCTGAAGCGGCTGCCTTCCCTTGCATCCCGCTCCCCCGTTCCCCCCACCCATCACGGAGCCCATCCATGAGACGTTCCCAGACACGCCTGATCCCGGCCGGGGCGGCGGCGGTCCTGCTGCTGACCGCCGGCACCGCCCTGCCCGCCCGCGCCGACCCGGCCCGCGACGCCATCCTGACCACCTATGCCGCCGAGGCGCGGAAGGAGGATTCCGGCTTCACCGGCTTCGACGCCGCCCGCGGACAGGCGCTCTACAGGGGGCCGCACACGGGCGGCAAGGCGGAAACCCCGGCCTGCGCCACCTGCCACACCCCCGACCCCACCCGCGCCGGCCAGCACCAGAAGACCGGACGGTCCATCGAGCCGATGGCCGTCACCGCCAACCCCGCCCGCTTCACCAACGCCGCCGACGTGGAAAAGCGTTTCTCCCGCGATTGCCCCGCCGTCCTGGGCCGCGCCTGCACCGCACGGGAAAAGGGCGATGTCATCACCTATCTCCTGACAGGCAAGCCATGATCCGCATCCCGACCCTTCCCGCCGCCGCGTTCCTGTGCCTGACCGCCCTGCCGGGGCTGGCCAACGAGATGGAGCGCGTTCCCCCCGTCACCCACCCGGCCACCAAGAAGGAATGCGGCGAATGCCACATGGCCTTTCAGCCGGGGCTGCTGCCGGCGCAAAGCTGGAACCGCATCATGGACGGGCTGGCCGACCATTTCGGCGACAACGCGTCCCTGCCCGCCGCGGCGGTGGCCGACATCCGCGCCTATCTGACCGCCAACGCCGGGCGCGGCGACGGCACCGTGATGCGAATCACCGAACAGCGCTGGTTCCTCCACGAACACCGCAAGCGCCATCTGGGCACCCGCGCCAAGAGCTTCGCCGACTGTCAGGCCTGCCACCGCGATGCGGAGCGGGGGCAGTACGAGGATGATTGACGACGTTATATTTGTATGAATATAGATGGCGGGAACGACAATCCGCCGGCCAACCGTCCGGCCCTTGCTGACAGGGCATCCCCCATGCGCGTTTCCCGCTGTCTTGCGGTTCTGGCCTCGCTCGCCGCCACCACCCCGGCCCTGGCCGGGGAACTGGTCCTGTACGGGGCCGGCAGCCTGAAGGCGGTGATGACCGCCATCGCCGCCGATTACACCAAGGCCACCGGCACCCCGGTGCGCACCGCCTTCGGCCCCTCGGGCCTGATGCGCGACCGGATCGAGGCGGGGGAGGCGGTGGACCTGTTCACCTCCGCCGACATGGGCCACGCGCTGAAACTGCGCGCCGACGGGCGGGCCGCGGCGGTGATGATGTTCACCCGCAACAGTCTGTGTGCTTTCGCCAAGCCCGAGGCGGGTCTGGACGCCGCCAATTTCGCCGCCCGGCTGCTGGACCCGGCCGTCAGGTTGGGCACCTCCACGCCCAACGCCGACCCCGGCGGCGATTACACCTGGGCGATGTTCCGGCTGATCGACAAGGCCGTCCCCGGCGCCTTCGCTCAACTGGACGCCAAGGCGCAGAAGATCGTCGGCGGCTCCACCGCCCCCACCAGTGATCCCGATCCCATCGCGTCGGCGTTCCAGCGGGGGGACATCACCGTCATGATCGCCTATTGCAGCGGGGCCGAACAGCGGCGCAAGGCCACGCCGGACGTGCAGGTGGTGCCGGTGCCCCCGCCCTATGCCACCGGGCCGGAATACGGGCTGGCCCTGACCCGGCTGGACAACCCGGCGGCGGTGGGGCTGATGGCCGCCATCCTGGCGCCGGAGGGTCAGGCCACGCTGGCCAAATTCGGGTTCGAGCCGGTCGGGCTGCCGGCGGCGCCGTGAGGCGGGATCAGAAGCGACGGGTTTTCAAGGAGGCGGCGCGGCGGCCGCACCCTCACCCTTCCCCGCATCCGCCGCCGGGGCCTCGGCCGGTGGTTTGGCGGCGGCGGCCTTGGCGGCGGCCATCTGCTCCAGCCGGGCACGGTAACCGGCAACGGCGCCCTGCACCTCCTGCTGCATCGCCTCCAGCGGACGGGCGGGGTCCAGCGCACGCATCAGGTCATAGGCCAGCCCGGTGAGGCGGTCCGCCGCCTCCTCTCCCACCCGGCCCTCGGCGGCCTGGATGCGCACGGTTTCCACCGCCTTCTTCATGGCAACGCACAGGGCGGTGACCGGAACGGTCTTGCCTTCGGGCAGGCGGCGGTGGATGTCGTCGATGACGGCGGGCACCCGTGCCACATGGTCCAGCGCCGGTTTCTCCGCCGCCGCCAGACTTGGACGGGCCAGTTCCACCAGGAACGCCACCTGCACGCTGCCGCGCAGCAGCTTCTGCCCGTTCACCTGCCGGCAGGATTCGATCATCAACTGGCGCAGGTTGATCTGGTCCCACCGCCCGGTGGCCCGCAGGCGCAGCGTGTTCGGCGCGTCGATCAGCGGCACCTGGGTTCCTTCGCGCGGCGATTTGCGGCGGTCGGGGCCGGTGTAATCGGCGGTGACCACAAATTTCTTGCGCGATTCGATCAGGGCGGCCAGCCGGTCCTGCACCTGTTTGGGCGATACCGGCTTGACCATCAGGTCGTCGGCCCCGGTGTTGGTGACCCGCAGCAACAGGGCGGGCGTGGGCTGCCAAGTGGTGACGATGACGGTGGCAAACGGGTTGGGCACCCCCGGCTCGTTGCGCAGCGTGCGGATGAAGCGCAGCGTCTCCGCCTCCTCCCCGTCGGCGTCGGCCAGGATCAGGTCGGGGGTGGCGGTGGACAGCATGGACGCCGCGTCCTTGACGGAGCCGTAGCCGTCGACGCGCTTGATGCCCAGGCGCACCAGCACCTCGCGCAGAACCCGCAACGAATGGGGCTGCTGGTCGATGATCGCCGCCTCGACCGTGGAAAAATCGTATTCCGGCATTCCTCCCGGCACCCCCCGTCCCCGAAGGATGCAACCTTAACACGGGCCGCCGTCCCGCCCCAGCAAAGGTTAACGCCGGGGTGGTGCGTTACCGCGTCTCAGGTGCCTCCACCAGCTGGAAGACCAGCACCGCCGGCCCATCCACATCCACCGCCTTGCCGCTCAGCACCATGCGCCCGTCGCCCTCCCCGTCCTCGACGCGGGTGTCGAGCAGGCAGCGCCACCCCCGCCCCCCCGGCACCGCCGGCAGGGTGAAGGGAACCACGCCGTGATGGGCGTTCAGCACGATCAGCAGCACCGAATCGTCGAGCGGGCGCCCGTCCGGTGCCTGATAATCCCCGGCGTGGCCGTTCAGCAGCAGCCCCACCGTGCGGGCGTGGGGGGTGCGCCATTGCTCGGCGGTCTTTTCCCGCCCGTCGGGGGCGTACCACGCGATGTCCTTCAGCCCCGCCGGGCAGGTGACCCGCCCGTGCAGGAACACCGGACGCCGCAGCACCGGGTGGATCGCCCGCATGGCGGTCAGCCGGCGGACGAAGGTGGCCATGGGGTGCGTCTCTTCCTTTTCGAACCGCGACCAGTCCAGCCACGTCAGCTCGTTGTCCTGGCAATAGGCGTTGTTGTTGCCGTGCTGGGTCTGGCCCAGCTCGTCGCCGGCCAGCAGCATGGGCGTGCCCTGGGACAGCAGCAGCGTGGCGAGAAGGTTGCGGCGCTGGCGGCCGCGCACGGTGCGGATGGCCGGGTCGTCGGTCGGCCCCTCCGCCCCGTGGTTGTTGGAGTAATTGGCGGAATGGCCGTCGCGGTTGTCCTCGCCGTTGGCCAGATTGTGCTTGTTGTTGTAGGAGACGAGATCGGCCAGCGTGAAGCCGTCGTGGGCGGTGACGAAGTTGATGGACGCCCACGGGCGCCGCCCGCGCTTGTCGAACAGGTCCGACGACCCGGCCACCCGCCCGGCCAGTTCCGGCAGCATGCCGTCGTCGCCGCGCCAGAACCGCCGCACGGTGTCGCGGTAGCGGTCGTTCCATTCCGACCAGCCGGGGGGGAAGTTGCCCACCTGATAGCCGCCCGGCCCCACGTCCCACGGCTCGGAGATCAGCTTGACCCCGGCCAGCACCGGGTCTTGCCGCACGGCATCCAGAAAACCGCTGCCCTGGTCGAAGCCATGGGGCTCGCGCCCCAGGATGGTGGCGAGGTCGAAGCGGAACCCGTCCACATGCATCTCCGACACCCAATAGCGCAGGCTGTCCATCACCATCTGCAGCACCCGCGGGTGCGACAGGTTCAGCGTGTTGCCGGTGCCGGTGTCGTTGATGTAATAGCGCCGGTCCTCCGGCAGCAGCCGGTAGTAGGAGGCGTTGTCGATGCCCTTGAACGACAGGGTGGGGCCCAGATGGTTGCCCTCGCCCGTGTGGTTGTAGACCACGTCCAGGATCACCTCGATCCCGGCGTCGTGCAGGCGGGCGACCATGGTCTTGAACTCCGACACCACGCCGGTGGCGAGGTAGCGGGGTTCCGGCGCGAAGAAACCGATGGAGTTGTAGCCCCAGTAATTGTGCAGCCCCTGCCCCACCAGATGGCGGTCGTCGGTGAAGGCGTGAACCGGCAGCAGTTCCACCGCCGTGATCCCCAGCGCCTTCAGATGCGCGATGACCGTCGGCATGGACAGCCCGGCGAAGGTGCCGCGCGCCTGGGGCGGCACGCCCGGATGGCGCATGGTGAAGCCGCGGGCGTGGGCCTCGTAGATGATGGTGTCGGACCACGGCACGTTGGGCCGCCGCTCCTGCCCCCAGGTGAAGGCGTTGTCCACCACCCGGCATTTGGGCATGGACCGGGCGTTGTCGCGCCGGTCGAACGACAGATCCTCCCGCGCCGTGCCGACGCGGTAGCCGTAATGGGCATCCGACCATTTGATGGTGCCGAACAGCGCCTTGGCGTAGGGGTCCAGCAGCAGCTTGTTGGGGTTGAAGCGGTGACCGGCGGACGGTTCGTAGGGGCCGTAGACGCGGTAGCCGTAGAGCTGGCCCGGCTGCACGTCGGGCAGGTACCCGTGCCACACCTCGTCGGTGTAGTCGGGCAGGGTGATGCGGTCGGTCTCCCGCATCCCGGTGGCGTCGAACAGGCAGAGTTCCACCCGTTCCGCGTGGGCGGAGAACAGGGCGAAGTTCACCCCGTGCCCGTCCCAACTGGCCCCCAGCGGATAGGGGCGCCCCGGACGGACGGCGGGCCGTGCGGCCCCGGTGCTGCGGATGGGCAAGGGATCACTCCGGCTGACGGCGTGGGGGGCGGACGGGGAGCCTGCCGGAGCAGGCGCCAAGCCGCCACGAAACAGCAATAAAATCTCCTCTCCGCCAGCGTCAAGCCGGGGGTTTCCGCAAGGCATGCGTCCGGCGGCCCCGGGATCACAGGCCCGCTTCACCATCGAGACGATGCATTCTTATCGTTAGTTATATTTCAAATAGAATTCGCGGCTGTATTCTTGTTGACGCGCCATCCTTGATAAAATCATAACCTGGATCTGTTATGTATTCGAAACTATTTATGAAAAAACGATTATAGAGCGATTATTTCGACATCTATTCGTTCGATCAACCACGGAAACATGCGAAGGTTTTATCGGGACGGAACACACATCCGTAAGCGTGCTCGTCCAATGCCGCCCCGCTTTGGTGTGGACGGGCGGGTTCAGCCTGCTGATCAACATCCTGGCGCTGACCTCCTCCCTTTACATGATGCAGGTCTATGACCGGGTGGTGCCGTCGGGGCATCTGTCCACGCTGATCTTCCTGACCCTGATGGCGGTGTCGGCCCTGGGGCTGATGGCTTTTCTCGATTATGTCCGCGGACGGATTCTCGCGGTGTCGGGCGACTGGCTGAAGCGCCGGCTGGGCGCCACGGTTCTGGAACGGCTGGCCGACAGGGTGCTGGCCGGACGGGACGGGCGCACCGAGGCCCTGCGGGATCTGGCGGCCCTGCGCGGCACCATGGCCGGGGGTGCCGCCTTTCTGTTCGACACCCCGTGGGTGCCGGTCTATGTGGCGGTGGTCTATCTGCTGCACCCGGTGCTCGGGCATCTGGCGGTGGGGTCGGTGGCGGTGCTGGCGGCCCTGGTGATCGCCAACGACCGGGTGACCCGCCGGGGGGCCACGGTGTCGGCGGCGGCGGGGCGCCGGGCGCTGATGGCCGCCGACTCCGCCGTGCGCAACGCCGAGGTGGTGGACGCCCTGCACCTGCTGCCCGGCCTGCTGCGCCGATGGCAAACCCACCATGACGACTGCCTGGACCGGAACGAGCGGGTGCAGCGGCGCAGCGCCGTCCTGCTGGCGGTCACCAGGTTCCTGCGCCAGGTGGTTCAGGTGGCCGTGCTGGGGCTGGGGGCGTGGCTGTCGGTGCGGCACGAAATCTCCGGCGGGGCGATGATCGCCGCTTCCATCGTGCTTGGCCGGGCCTTGGCGCCGGTGGAACAGGCTATCGGCGGCTGGCGCCAGACCATGGCGGGGTGGGAGGCGCTGGGCCGGATCAGGACGTTGCTGTCGCAGCCCATGCGCCGGGCCGCCGGCCTGCCCCTGCCCGAACCGGCCGGGCATCTGACGGTGCAGAACGTGGTGTACCGGGCGGGTGATCCCGCCGGGCCGGTGCCGCCCCGCCCGATCCTTCAGGGGGTATCGTTCGAGGTTCGTCCGGGTGAGGCGCTGGCCGTCGTCGGCCCGTCGGCGGCGGGCAAATCCACCCTGGCGCGGCTGCTGGTCGGGCTGCACCCACCGCTGGCCGGCGCGGTGCGGCTCGACGGCGCCGACCTGTTCCAATGGCGCCGCGACGACGTGGCCCGGCATCTGGGGTATCTGCCCCAGGATGTGGCCCTGTTCGGCGGAACGGTGGCGGAGAATATCGCCCGGCTGGGCGATCCCGACCCGGCTGCGGTGGTGGCCGCGGCCCAGGCCGCCGATTGCCACGGCATGATCCTGCGGTTGCCCCGGGGCTACGACACCGACATCGGCGAGGGCGGGGCCTTTCTGTCCGGCGGGCAGCGGCAGCGGCTGGCGCTGGCCCGCGCGCTCTATGGATCGCCCCGGCTGGTGGTGCTGGACGAACCCAACGCCAGCCTGGACCCGGAGGGGGAAGAGGCGCTGAACCGCGCCGTCGCCGGGCTGAAGGAACGCGGCGCCTCGGTGGTGCTGATCGGCCACCGGCCCAGCACCCTGGGGCAGGTGGACCGCATCCTGGTGCTGCGGGACGGGCGGGTCGATCTGCTGGGGCCGCGCAACGAGGTGATCGAGGCGCTGAAGCGCCGCACCCTGCACTCCGTCCCTTCCCCATCCGGCCCCTCCCCATCCGGCCCGCGCCCGGCCCCTGTGCCGGAATCGGCCGGCGTGAAGGAGACCACGGCATGAGCGCCGTCACCACGCCCGGCCTTCCCCCCCGTCCCCCCGCCGCGCGCCTGATCGCCGCCGGGGCGCTGGCGGCGGCCCTGGGGTTCGGCGGCTTCGGCGGCTGGGCGGCCCTGGCGCCGCTGGCCAGCGCCGCCATCGCCCCCGGCACCGTCACCGTGGACGGCAACCGCAAGACCGTGCAGCACCTGGACGGCGGCATCGTCGCCGAGATCCTGGTGCGCGAGGGCGACCGGGTGGCGGCGGGCCAGCCGCTGATGCGCCTGGACGATCTGGAAACCCGCTCCACCATCGCCCTGCTTGACGGGCAGGTCTGGGCGCTGGCCGCGCAGGAGGCCCGGCTGGCCGCCGAGCGCGACGGCGCGGACGCGGTGGCGTTTCCCGATGACCTGACCGCCCGTGCCGGCGACCGGGCGGTGGCGGAGATCCTGGCCGGACAGCGGCGCATCTTCGCCAGCCGCCGCACCAGCCTGGAGGGCCGGGCCGAGGTGATCCGCCAGCGAATCGCCCAGCAACAGGCCCAGATCGCCGCCCTGGAAGCCCAGCGGGCCGCCGGCCGCGGGCAACTGGCGCTGATCGCCGAGGAAATCGCCGGGGTGGAGGCCATGGTCCGCCAGGGGCTGGAACGCAAGCCGCGGCTGCTGGCGCTGCAGCGCCAGCGGGTGGATCTGGAGGGACAGCAGGGCGACCTTGCCAACCGCATCGCCCAGGCGCGCGAAGCCATTGCCCAGGCCGAGCTGGAAATCCTGGGCCTGCGCGACGACCGCCAGAGCGAGATCGCCACCGAACTGCGCGACGTTCAGGTCCGGCTGGCCGAATCGCGCGAGAAACGCTCCGCCGCCGCCGTGCGCCAGGGCCGCCGCGACGTGGCGGCGCCGGTGGCCGGCGTGGTGATGAAGCTGCGGCATTTCGCCCCGGGCGCGGTGGTGGCGCCGGGTGGCGACATCCTGGATCTGGTGCCCCAGGACGATCCGCTGGTGATCGACGCCCGCGTCAGCCCCACCGACATCGACGTGGTGCGCGCCGGCCTGCCGGCCAAGGTGGTGCTGAGCGCGTTCAAGAGCCGGACGACGCCGCAACTGGCCGGATCGGTCACGCGGGTGTCGGCGGACGCCCTGACCGACGACCGCACCGGCGCCCCCTATTACCTGGCGCGGGTGGAGGTGGACGCGGGTGAATTGGCCGCCCTGGACGGCGTGCGCCTGCAGCCCGGCATGCCGGCGGAAGCCCTGATCCTGACCGGGGAGCGCACGCTGCTGCGCTACCTGCTGCAACCCATCGAAGATTCGTTCCGGAGGGCGTTCCGTGAGGACTGACCACGCCGCCCGCCGGACATCTCCTCATGCGACGAGATCCTCGCCGACGCCGTGCCGTCCGGAGCTTTCCTCCGAACGGCAGCGGTCTCGCCGAGTGACCGCACAGTCCCGGCGGCGACGGTGTCGGCCCGGCTGTGCTTGTGTGTGTAAACCTGAACAGAATGATTCCAGAAGGAGAGTATAAGATGACTGTTCTCATGGGTGATGCTACGTCCGAAGTTCTTGATCTACGCGGAAAAACCCCCGACAACGGTGGCAATTCAAACGCGGCTTATGGACAGGGCGGCAACGATACCATCCACGGCAGCAGCTTTATGGATCTGCTGACGGGGGATGCAGGCAACGATAGCCTCCTCGGCTATGACGGCAACGATACCATTGCCGGCGGGACGGGCAATGACACGATGTACGGCGGCAACGGCAACGATTACGTGCTGGGCGGAGCCGGGAGTGACCACCTGTATGGCGGGGCCGGGAACGATACAATGTACGGAGGATTTGATAACGACGTATATTATCATGGCGCCAACGAAGGCGTTGATCTTATCAATGACAACAAGAATGAGGCTGGGAATGATGGTTATGGAGGCGGATCTGCCGACATGATCTATTTTTCCAATGTCACTCAGGCTAATATTTCCTACTACCGCAGTGGGAATAGTCTTATTCTAAGTAGTACTGCCGACCTTAGCGATGGGTATCTCGATGATGGTGTCATCATTGATAATTTTTATCTTGGTGGCAACTATGTGGTGGAAAGTCTCAAGACCTCTGATGGACTTATATTCAACCTTTCCACCCTTCTGTAATCTGCAATCATAATATATGATAGCAACAATGCTCTCGTGTTGCTATCAGCACAGAATATGGGGATTTGCTGCGCAATGGCGGCAAATCCCTTTTTGTTAATAAACGATCCTACATATAAATTTATTTATAAATCTAATTATATCCAAAACTTCAACTCCTGCGCAAATCTTACACACTCATACCAGTGCACGTTTGCGTTTTGGCATCGTTATTGCTCGATATCCTGCTATGGAGTTAATAGGAGGCAATGATGAGCACCACATTATCGTTACCTGTAGGGAACAGCGGATACGCCATTCCTAATTTCTCAAAAGACAATATTAAAACATTCGACCTATCAGGCTGGAAAGCACCAACAGCCGAAGAAATTGCACGGGATAAACAGGAAGCAGCCAAGCAAGCGGCTGGATTGGCTGAAGCCAATGATCCGGCCAAGATTGCCGCTTATAAAGCTGTAAAGGCTCATACCGTGGTCCGGGTCAATGGGGAGATTATTGCCGCCGTGTTCCGCGATGGCACATCGGAATATTATAAGAACTCGGCTTTTGTTGGACTGGACGTGGCAGAATACGCCGGTCGATTACCCGGCCCTCAAGGGCGAGACTATATTGTCAACGCCCTTATGAAGAAGCTCGGCAGCGGAGCCGTCGAAGAACGCTATGGTGAGACTGGCTATGCACCAAACCGCGGAGCAATAAGAAAAGAATCCGGTGCTTTTGCCTATTAAGCAAGTGACGGCAAAGGATCATGAGCATGACCAGTTCCTTATCAACATCCAGTTTCTCATTAGGGCAAAGCTATGTGGCCCGAAGATTCGACCCGTCCATGTCCCGCGCTCCAACAGCCGAAGAAATTTCCCAGAGAAAACAAGAAGCCGCCAAGCAAGCGGCTGGATTGGCAGAGGCCAATGATCCGGCCAAGATTGCCGCTTACAAGTCTGTAAAGGCTCATACTGTGGTCCGAATGAACGGTGAAATTGTTGCCGCAGCCTACCGGGATGGCACAGCCGACTATCACCGGAATGCGGCTTTCATCGGTTTGGACGCGGCAACCTATGCCAATCAATTGGCGGGGCCGCAGGGCCGGGATTATATGGTCAACGCGATCATGAAGAAGCTCGGCAACCGAGCCGTTGAAGAACGCTATGGCGAGACCGGCTGGGCACCGAACCGGGGCGCCATCGATAAGGAAGCCAACGCTTCCAAAGCCTGAAACCTCATCCGGTACAATTGCCAGAGGAAACACACATGAGCACCGGATTATCGTTACCTTCAGGAAACAGTGGTTTCGTCATCCCTAATTTCTCAAAAGAAAATATCAAAACATTTGACCTGTCTGGCTGGAGGAAATCAACACCAGAAGAAATTTTTAAAGAAACCCAAGAAAAGGCTCAGCGAGCCGAGAATGAAGCAAAAGCCAATGACCCTAATATGTTGGCTGAATACCGTGCTGTAAAGGCGCATACTGTTTTCCGGCAAGGTGGCGTCATTGTAGGAGCCATCTTCAGGGATGGGCAAACAATATTCACCAATAACCTCAACGGTGTCGCTATGCGCGTTCTGGATGAGGCTCGCGGCCTGCCTCCTGAAATGCAGCGAAATTTCATTGCCGGCGCGCTCATGAAAAGGGCACCTGGCATTATTGAAGAACGTTATGGCGAAACAGGATGGTCCCCCTCGAGAGGGTCTATCTATGATAATTTCAATAAAAAGCCGTAAGCTTAGTGCCCCTTCTCACTCCCCTCTCAAAGCAGGGCGGAATATCTCAAAAATTGCTCTTGAAAAAGACACACCAAAACAAACAGTCCATGCCCTCAACTTTGCTTATCGACATGAATCATTTGAGAAAATCGGTATTTTTTGCCGGCAGGAAATTCAAGGCCCGGAAAAAATTTCTTCGAAAGAAAACATTCTTTCCTATGAAGGGGGCCAAATCTTGAAAAATTCCCTCCCCATCGAATTTTTTCTTCGGCACACCATCGTCCGGTTCCCAAACGGTGCGGTGGGCCACCGCGGGGATCGGCACCCAGGCCCCACGGCAGCGCATCGACACGCAGCACCCGGTGTTGCCGCGCCCTACCCGGCCCGCTCCAGCACCAGAGCTGCCAGCGGCGGCAGGGTCAGGGTCAGGGAGTGTGGGCGTCCGTGCCGGGCCGTCTCTTCCGCCGTCACCACCGCGGGCACGGCACCATAGCCTGAGCCGCCGAAACGGGGATCGTCGGTGTTCAGGCGCACGCGGTAATCCCCCGGCAGCGGCACCCCCACCGCGTACCCGTCGCGGGGGATGGGGGTGAAATTGCACACCACCACCACCGGCGCATCCCCGTCCGTGCCGCGGCGCAGATAGGCATAGACGCTGTAGTCGCTGTCGTTGGCCTCGATCCACTCGAACCCGGCGGGGTCGCAATCCAGTTGGTGCAGTGCCGGCAGGCCGCGGTAGAGGCCGTTCAACTCCCGCACCAGATCGCGGATGCCGCGGTGCTCCTCCTGCTCCAGCAGGTGCCAGTCCAGGCTGCGGGCCTCGCTCCATTCGCGCCACTGGGCGAACTCGCCGCCCATGAACAGCAGCTTCTTGCCCGGATGGGTGAACATGAAGGCGTAATAGGCGCGCAGGTTGGCGAACTTCTGCCACGCATCGCCCGGCATCTTGTTGATCAGCGAGCCCTTGCCATGCACCACCTCGTCGTGGCTGAGCGGCAGGACGAAGTTTTCCGAATAGGCGTAGACCATGCCGAAGGTCATCGCGTGGTGATGATGCCGGCGGTGGACCGGTTCCTTGCGCATGTATTCCAGGGTGTCGTGCATCCACCCCATGTTCCATTTGTACCCGAAGCCCAGGCCGCCCAGGTACGTGGGCCGCGACACCGCCGGCCACGAGGTGGATTCCTCCGCCACCGTCATCGCCCCGGCGTGGTGGCCGTAGACGAGTTCATTCATGCGCTTCAGGAACGCGATGGATTCCAGATTCTCCCGCCCGCCGTACTGGTTGGGCACCCACTCCCCTTCCCGCCGCGAATAGTCGAGATAGAGCATGGAGGCCACGGCATCGACGCGAAGACCGTCCAGCCGGTACTGCTCCAGCCAGAACAGCGCGTTGCCCAGCAGGAAATTCGCCACCTCCCGCCGGCCGAAATTGTAGATCAGGGTATTCCAGTCCTGATGGAAACCCTGGCGCGGGTCGGCGTGCTCGTACAGGTGCGTGCCGTCGAAGCTGCCCAGACCGTGGGGATCGGTGGGAAAATGGCCGGGCACCCAGTCCAGCAGCACCCCCAGCCCGGCCCGGTGGCACGCCTCCACGAAGCGCTTGAAGGCGTCGGGGCCGCCGTGGCGGCTGGTGGGGGCGTAGAGCCCGATGGGCTGATACCCCCACGAGCCGTCGAACGGGTGTTCGGTGATGGGCAGCAGTTCGATGTGGGTAAAGCCCATCTCCGTCACATAGGGGATCAGCCGCTCGGCCAGTTCGTCATAGGTGAGGAAGCGGTCCCCCTCCTCCGGCACCCGCGCCCACGACCCCAGGTGCACCTCGTAGATGCTGATGGGGGCGGAGCGGCTGGCGCTGTGCTCGCGCCGGCTCTCCCACCCCCCGTCCTGCCAGGGGAAGTCCTGCAGCCCATGGATGACGGAGGCGTTGGCGGGCCGCATCTCGCACGCAAACGCGAAGGGATCGGCCTTCAGCGGCAGCAGCGCGCCGTCCGCCCCCTGGATCTCGAACTTGTAGCGCTGGCCGGCGGTGGCGTGGGGGACGAAGATCTCCCACACCCCCGCCTCGGTCCGGCGGCGCATGGGCAGGCGGCGGCCATCCCACGCGCAGAATTCCCCCACCACGCTGACCCGCCGGGCGTTGGGCGCCCAGACGGCGAAGGCGACGCCCTCCACCCCCTCCAGCGTGCGGGGATGAGCCCCCAGGCGCTCGAAATTGCGCAGGTGGTTGCCTTCGGCCAGCAGGTGCATGTCCAGCTCGCCCAGCACGGGGCCGAAGCGGTAGACATCCTCGAACTCCTGCGTCGCCAGGGGGAAATCCACCTGCAGGCGGTAGGGGAAGCGCCGCCATCCCGGCAAGTCGGCGATGAAGAAGCCGTCGCCGTGGACCCGGGTCATGGGGGCGGCCACGGAACCGTCGCCCGCGTCGATCACCCGCACGGCGGTGGCGCCGGGAATGAAGGCACGCACCGTCATCCCGTCCACGGTCTCGTGCATGCCGAGGAAGCCGAACGGGTCGCCGTGGTCGGCACGGACCACCGCGTCGATTTCGGCGGCGAGATCGGGCGGCAGGGGGACGGCAGCCGGGGAAGACGTGGGATCATGCGCCATCGGTCGTGCTTTCTCCTGTGCGGGCGGAGGCAGGGGCCGGGCATTGTGCACCGTCGGCGGGCGGCAGGCCATGCCCGTCCAGCAGGGCCAGCACCCCCTTGACGGGAATTCCGATCCAGCCGGGGCGGTTCGCCGCCTCGTACCCCACCTCGTACAACGCTTTTTCCAAAAGGAACAGGGAGAGAAGCCGTTCGGCGGCCTCCTCGTCCTCCGGCCACACCGGACAGCCGGCCGCGGCGGCGCGGTAGGCGTCGTAGAAGGCCCGCGCGCTGCACGCCTCCCACTGGGCGGCCATGGCCCGCAGCCGGGGGGCGATCTGGTCGTCCAGATCCTTTTCCGACAGACGGAACAGCGCCGCCCACGCCGCGTAGTTGAACGAGCGCAGCATCCCCGCCACGTCCACCAGGGCCGAGCGCTTGGCGCGGCGCTGCTCCAGCGGCTTGGACGGCTCGCCCTCGAAGTCGATGATGAAGAAGTCGTTCTGGACCCGCAGTACCTGCCCCAGGTGATAGTCGCCGTGGATGCGGATCTTCACCGCCCCCATGGGCGTCCGGGCGGCGTCGGACAGGCGCTGGTGCACCTCGCCGCGCCGGTCCAGCAGCCGGCGGGCGTCGGCCTGCACCTCCTCGGGCAGGCGGTCGAGCGCGCCGGCCAGGGCGGCGAAGGCGGCATCGGCCTGCACCTGCGCACCCGCGGCCCAGCGGATCAGGTCGTCGGCGGCGATGGGTTCCGGGTCGAAGGCCGGGTCACCGGTCTCCACCGCCAGCGCCCGGTGCAGTTCGGCGGTGCGCCGGCCCAAGGTGGCGGCAAGCTGCACGAACAGGGCGAAAGACCGGGCGTCCGCTTCGTCCTGCGGCGTGCCCAGGCGGATGTCGTCCAGCTCCCGCTCCAGATGCTCGACGATGGAGGTCCAGCCGTCGCCCTGGTTGCGCACGAAGCCCTGGACGATGGCCAGCGCCGTCGGCATGCCGTCGGCTGCCACATGCTCCACCGCCCCCAGAAGCGGCGGGGTGTTGGCGTAGCCCACCCGCGACAGGTGACGGCTGACCTCCAGCTCCGGGTGGGCGCCGGGCAGCAGGCGGCGCAGGATCTTCACCACCGCCTTCTCCTCGGTCCCGTCGCCCACCAGGATGGAGCTGTTGGACTGCTCCACCCCCATGCGGCGCACCGACGGCTGATCGGGCACGGCGGCCCCGGCCAGGGCCGGGGTGGCGGTGAAGCGGATTTCCCCATCGCCCGCCGGCAGGGTGCGCCCGGCAGCCATGGCCGACAGCAGGCCGGCGATGAAGCCGTCCGCCTGTGCCGCGTCGTGAACCGCCCCCACCTTCGCCCCCCGCCGGATCTTGGCCAGCGTGAAGGGCAGCAGCGGCCACCCGGCCTGACCGGCGTTCTCGTCCCAGTTCATGGCGAGGGGGAGGAAATAGGACAGATCCGGCCCGCCGTCGCCAAAACGGGCGTCCACCCGCAGCAGCAGCCAGCCGTCGCCCGCCCCCGGCATCTCCACCATCAGCCCCGCCTCGCACGCCACAAGCGTGCGGTCCTTGGCCCCGAACCAGCGCTGCTTGGGCAGATAGGCCGGCAGGATGTCGTTGCCCAGATCCTGCACCGCGCGGGGCGGCAGGCTGGACCAGCCGTTGCGCACCACCAGCGTCATCAGATCGGGCAGAGCCTCGGGCAGGGTTTCATGCCAGCGCGGCAGGTCGGCCTCCGCCGCCAAAGCAAACCAGTAGAAGCCATAGGCCGGCAGGGTCAGCAGATAGGGCAGCTCGCCGATGGGCGGGAACGGGGTGCGGCCCATCAGTTCGATGGGCACCCGGCCCTTGAACGCCTTCAGGTCCAGCTCCACCGCCTGGGCCGAGCGGGACAGGTTGGCGACGCACAGCACCGCCTGATCGGGCGCCCCGCCCTCCCCCGGCAGGCTGCGCAGATAGGCCAGCACCTTGCGGTTGCCGGGATAGAGCAGCCGGAAGGCGCCGCGCCCGAACACCGCCTGCTGCCGCCGCACGGCGATCAGCCGCTTCATCCAGTTCAGGAGCGACGACGGGCTGCGGCTCTGCGCCTCCACGTTCACCGCCTGATAGCCGTAGATGGGATCCATGATGGCGGGCAGGAACAGCCCCGCCGGGTCGGCGCGGGAAAAGCCGCCGTTGCGGTCCAGCGACCATTGCATGGGCGTGCGCACACCGTCGCGGTCGCCCAGGAACACGTTGTCGCCCATGCCGATCTCGTCGCCGTAATAGATCACCGGCGTGCCGGGCATGGACATCAGAAGGCTGTTCAGCAGTTCGATCTTGCGGCGGTCGTTGTCCAGCAGCGGGGCCAGACGGCGGCGGATGCCCAGGTTGATGCGCATCCGCCGGTCGCCGGCGTAGAAGTTCCACAGGTAATCCCGTTCGCGGTCGGTCACCATCTCCAGCGTCAGTTCGTCGTGGTTGCGCAGGAAGATGGCCCACTGGCACAGGTCGGGAATGTCCGGCGTCTGGCGCAGGATGTCGGCGATGGGGTGCCGGTCCTCCAGCGCCACCGCCATGTAGATGCGCGGCATCAGCGGGAAATGGAACGCCATGTGGCATTCGTCGCCGCCCGCCGCCGGGTCGCCGAAATAGGGCAGCACGTCTTCCGGCCACTGGTTGGCCTCGGCCAGCAGCATGCGGTCGCTGTAGCCCTGGTCGATCTTGGTGCGGATGACCTTCAGGATCTCGTGGGTTTCGGGCAGGTTCTCGTTGTTGGTGCCCTCGCGCTCCTTGAGGTAGGGCACGGCGTCGAGGCGCAGCCCGTCCACCCCGGCATCGAGCCAGAAGCGCATGACGTTCAGCACCTCCTGCAACACCCGCGGGTTGTCGAAGTTCAGGTCGGGCTGGTGGGAATAGAAACGGTGCCAGAAATAGGCCTGTGCCTCGGCGTCCCAGGTCCAGTTGGACTTCTCCGTGTCGCAGAAGATGATCCGCGTGCCCTGATATTTCTGGTCGGTGGCGGACCAGACGTAGTAATCGCGGTGCTTCGACCCCGGTGGTGCCCGGCGTGCCCGCTGGAACCACGGATGCTGGTCGGAGGTGTGGTTGATGACCAGTTCGGTGATGACCCGCAGGCCGCGGGCATGGCATTCGCGCATGAAGCGGCGAAAATCGGCCATGGTGCCGTAGCGTGGGTTCACCTGCCGGTAATCGGCGATGTCGTACCCGTCGTCGCGCAAGGGCGAGGGGTAGAAGGGCAGCAGCCACAGCGTGGTCACGCCCAGATCCTGGATGTAGTCCAGCTTTTGCGTCAGCCCTGCGAAATCGCCGGTTCCGTCGTTGTCGGCGTCGAAAAAGGCTTTCACATGAAGCTGATAGATGACGGCATCCTTGTACCAGGTGCGGTCTTGGCGATCGATCATGGCGGCCGTTTCATGGTTCGACGAAAACCACTGTAACAGCCCGGCGCGGCAAAGGTTGCGCTGCCACGCTTCGGTTTCGGCAAAAAAGCGCACCGTCGCGGCGTGCGAAAGGACGCAGCCCTACACCATACGATTGCATTCAAGGCGCAAGCCGCATCGCTGGGGGGTCGGCGCGGTAGAGGGGGGTAGCAGCCCCTCCCCTGCTCCGCTCTCAAATATAAGGCAGGCGCGGCACTCCCACAAGGGTGTGCAGACCGGGGGTTTCAGAACCGCCCCAGGACCGCCACCGCGCGGGCCACCACGATCCACTCGTCCCCCGGTTCGGCGGCGGCCAGGGCGGTGATGGGGGGCCACACGCCCAGACGGCTGCCGCGGCGCTGGCGGATCAACCGTTCGATCTCTTCCGGCGTGGGCAGCCGGCCGGCCTTCAACTGGTTGCAGCGGCGGTGGGCCAGCACCACGTTGCCCGGCGTGCCGATGCCGCCATAGGCCACCGGGATCACGTGGTCGAAGGTGGCCTTGGCCCCCACCGGCTCGCCGCAATAGAAACAGCGGCCACCCTGAAGGATGTCCATCAGACGGGCATCCTCCGGGGTGACGGGGCCGGTCACTCGGCACGCTCCACCGAACCCCACAGGTCGTATTCGTCGGCGTGCTCGATCACCACGTCCACGATGTCGCCGGGCTTCACATTGGTCTCGCCGTTCAGGAAGACATTGCCGTCGATCTCGGGCGCGTCGGCGTAGCTGCGGCCGATGGCGCCTTCCTCGTCCACCTCGTCGATCAGCACGCCCAGCGTCCAGCCGACCTTCTTGGCCAGCCGTTCGGCGCTGATCGCCTTCTGCGCTTCCATGAAGCGTTCCCAGCGTTCCTGCTTGACCTCTTCCGGCACGGCACCGGGGAGGTTGTTGGCCTCGGCCCCCACCACCGGCTCGTACTTGAAGCAGCCGACGCGGTCCAGCTGGGCTTCCTTCAGCCAGTCGAGCAGAAAGGTGAAATCCTCCTCCGTCTCGCCGGGGAAGCCGACGATGAAGGTGGAGCGCAGCGCCAGTTCGGGACACTGCTCGCGCCAGCCCCGAATCCGGTCGAGCTGCTTTTCCTGGGACGCCGGACGGCGCATGGCCTTCAGCACAGTGGGCGCGGCGTGCTGGAACGGGATGTCGAGATAGGGAAGGATGCGCCCCTCCGCCATCAGCGGGATCACCTCGTCCACATGGGGGTACGGGTAGACGTAGTGCAGCCGGACCCACAGGTCGAAGTTCGCCAGTTCGCGGCACAGGTCGGCGAAGCGGGTGCGCACGGAACGATCGTACCACGGGCGTTCGGCGTAGCGCAGATCCTGGCCATAGGCGCTGGTGTCCTGGGAGATCACCAGCAGTTCCTTCACGCCTGCGGTCGCCAGCTTCTCCGCCTCGCGCAGCACCTTGTCCACCGGGCGGCTGACCAGATCGCCGCGCAGCGACGGGATGATGCAGAAGGTGCAGCGGTTGTGGCAGCCCTCGGAAATCTTCAGATAGGCATAGTGGCGCGGGGTCAGGCGGATGCCCTGGGGCGGCACCAGATCGACGAAGGGGTCGTGGGCCGGCGGGGCCGCCTCGTGCACCGCCTTCACCACCTCTTCGTACTGGTGGGGGCCGGTGACGGCCATCACGCCGGGGTGGGCGTTGCGGATGGCATCGGGGTCGCCGCCCATGCAGCCGGTGACGATCACCCGCCCGTTTTCCTTGATCGCCTCGCCGATGGCGTCCAGCGATTCCTTCTTGGCGCTGTCGATGAAGCCGCAGGTGTTGACGATCACCGCGTCGGCGCCGTCGTAGCTGCCGGAAATCTCGTACCCCTCGGCCCGCAGGCGGGTCAGGATGCGTTCGGAATCGACCAGCGCCTTGGGGCAGCCAAGGCTGACGATGCCCACGCGCGGGGCGGGCTTGGGGGCGGATGTGCTCATGGGGGGTCCGTGTGACGAGGCGCCGGGATGCTTTTCATCGCGGATATATAGATGTTTCCCACCCGCGCGCCAGCGTTTCGGCCCGTCCGGCCCGGCGGGACACCCATGCGGCCCCGCATCCCGCGGCACCCACCCCGACGATTGGATGGTGCGACAATTGGAAACAACCTCTTCGCTTTTAAAGCATTTTCGTGATGAAGTCTCTATAATATCCTAAACATATGTTAACGGAAACATTGCTTATAGGTAGCGACGATGCTGGACAGCCCTTGCGGTTCTTGATAACGGAACGTCCAGTGACTTAACCATTGGCCCCACCGATTCGCAACAAAATCCGATAATCTCACCATGGCACCCGCCGACGCCCTTCCCTGGCGGGCGGCTGTTGAAAAGGCGTCCCGCATGGCTTCCGTTTCATCGCCATCCTTCGCGTCCGCCCAGGCCATTGCCGAGGTGATGCTCCACATCGGCCATATCGCCGACAGCATGGGCTATTCGCACGGCCTGAAACCGTCCCAGTGGACGGCGCTGCGCTATTTCGCCAGCGCCAACCCCAGCCAGCGCACGGTGTCGTCGTTCGCCGATTTTCACGCCACCACCCGTGGGGCCGCGTCCCAGACGGTGGAGGTGCTGGTGGGCAAGGGCCTGCTGACGCGCGTTCCGGTGCCGGAAGACCGCCGGGTCATCCACCTGCATCCCACGCCGATGGCGCTCGACCTGCTCCAGCACGACCCCATGAAGCGGTTCGCGGCCGTCATCGCCAGCCTGCCCGACGAGGAGCGGTTCTCGCTGGCCGACGCGCTGAGCCAGGTGCTGCGCGGCCTGCTGGAAAGCCGGCAGGTGGCGTAAGCCCCACCTTGCGGAAAGACTGCGCACGGAAATCTTGCGGAACCGGGATGCAAAGGGGGTATGCGCACACTCTTGCGGCTGGGGTACGGCGCTTCTATAGTCCCGGCCCATGACCGGAACATCCGCCCCCGCCCCATCGTTTCCGCACCGTCACCTGCTCGGGATCGAGGGGTTGACCGCGGCCCAGATCACCCAGGTTCTCGACCTTGCCGACGGCTATGTCGAGCACAGCCGCCAGCCGGAGCGTAAATCCGACCTGCTGCGCGGCCGCACGGTGGTCAACCTGTTCTTCGAGAATTCCACCCGCACCCGCACGTCGTTCGAACTGGCCGGCAAGCGGCTGGGCGCCGACGTCATCAATATGGAGGTGCAGGCCAGCTCGGTGAAGAAGGGCGAAACCCTGATCGACACCGCGCTGACGCTGAACGCCATGCACCTGGACGCGCTGGTGGTGCGGCACGCCGAATCGGGCGCGGTCAAGCTCCTGTCCGACAAGGTGAACTGCGCCGTTCTGAACGCCGGCGACGGCCACCACGAACACCCGACCCAGGCGCTCTTGGACGCGCTGGCCATCCGCCGCCGCCTGGGCCGGCTGGAAGGGCTGGTGGTCGCCATCTGTGGCGACATCCTGCACAGCCGCGTGGCGCGGTCGAACATCCATCTGCTGAACGCCATGGGCGCGCATGTGCGCGTGGTGGCGCCGCCCACCCTGCTGCCGCGGGCCATCGACCGGCTGGGGGTGGAGGTGCACCACACCATGAAGACCGGGCTGAAGGACGCCGACATCATCATGATGCTGCGCCTGCAGACCGAACGGATGAGCGGACAGTTCGTCCCCTCCATCCGCGAATACTTCTATTTCTACGGCCTTGATTACGACAAGCTGAAGGTCGCCAAGCCCGGCGCCCTCATCATGCACCCCGGCCCGATGAACCGCGGGGTGGAAATCGATTCGGAAGTGGCCGACGACCACAAGCGCTCGATGGTGCTGGATCAGGTGGAACTGGGCGTCGCGGTGCGCATGGCGGTTCTGGACCTGCTGACCCGCCCGGCCCGCGCCGCCTCTGCCGCCCTGTAAGGATCACGCGCCATGATCGCCGCACCCCTCACGCCTCCGGGCCGCACCGCCTACATCAACGCCCGCCTGCTGGACCCGGCCACCGGGCTGGACCAGCCGGGCGCCCTGCTGACCGAAGGGGCGAAGATCGCCGACTTCGGCCCCCGCCTGTTCGCCGACGGCGTGCCGTCGGACGCCAAGGTGGTGGATCTGGCGGGCAAGGCGCTGGCCCCCGGTCTGGTCGATATGCGGGTTCTCATCACCGAACCCGGCGGGGAACAGAACGAAACGGTGAAGAGTGCGGCCCGCGCCGCGGCTGCGGGCGGCGTCACCACCGTGGTGTGCCTGCCCAACACCGATCCGGTCATCGACGACGTGGCGGGGATCGAGTTCATCAACCGCAAGGCCCGCGACGTCAAGCAGGTCAAGATCTACGCCTATGGCGCCGCCACCCGCGGCACCGAGGGGCGGGAGATCACCGAAATGGGGCTGCTGGCCAACGCCGGGGCCGTGGGCTTCACCGACGGGTCCAAGGCCATCGCCAACGCCGGTGTCATGCGCCGGGTGCTGAACTACGCCAAGGTGTTCGGCCGCCCCGTCATCCAGCACCCGGAGGAACCGGCGCTGGCGTCGGGCGTCATGAACGCCGGCGAGCGGGCCACGCGGCTCGGCCTGGGCGGCATCCCGCGGGAAGCCGAGATCATCATGATCGAACGCGACCTGCGGCTGGTGGAGATGACCGGCGGCCATTACCACATCGCCCACGTCACCACCTCCGAATCGGTGGATATCATCCGGCGGGCCAAGGCGCGCGGGCTGCCCATCACCTGCGACACCGCCCCCCATTACTTCGCCCTGACCGAAACCGACGTGGGCGATTACCGCACCTTCGCCAAGGTGTCGCCGCCCCTGCGCGACGAGATGGACCGCCGGGCCATCGTCGCCGGTCTGGCCGACGGCACCATCGACGTGATCGCGTCGGACCACACCCCCCGCGACCAGGACCAGAAGCGGGTGCCCTTCGCCCAGGCCGCGTTCGGGGTGATCGGGCTGGAAACCCTGCTGCCGCTGACGCTGGAGCTGGCGCACAAGAAGGCGGTGAGCCTGCTGGACGCGCTGGCCTGCGTCACCTGCCGCCCGGCGGACATCCTGGCGCTGCCGGCGGGCCGGCTGGCGGTGGGGGCCGCCGCCGATCTGGTGGTGATCGACGTGGACGTGCCGTGGACGGTGGACGAGGACGCGTTCCTGTCCAAATCCAAGAACAGCCCGTTCGGCAACCGCCCGGTGCAGGGCCGCGCCGTGCGCACCATCGTGGACGGGCGCACCGTCTGGACCCGCCAGGAAGGCTGAGCCCGTGGACGCCCTGCCCCTCATCCTCGCCGCCCTGCTGGGTTATCTGCTGGGGTCGATCCCCTTTGGTCTGGTGCTGACGCGGCTGGCCGGGCTGGGCGACATCCGCCAGATCGGGTCCGGCAACATCGGCGCCACCAACGTGCTGCGCACCGGCAACAAGCCGCTGGCCCTGGCGACCCTGCTGCTCGACAGCGGTAAGGGCGCGCTGGCCGCCTTGCTGGCCCTGTGGGTGGCCGGGCCGGAGGCGGCGCTGCTGGCCGCCGGCGGGGCCATGCTGGGCCACACCTTCCCCGTGTGGCTGGGGTTCAAGGGCGGCAAGGGGGTGGCGACGGCGCTGGGCGTGCTGCTGGCGGTGGCGTGGCCGGTGGGCGCCGGCGCCTGCCTGACGTGGCTGGCGGTGGCGGCGCTGTTCCGCATCTCGTCCCTGTCGGCCCTGGTGGCGCTGGCCCTGGCGCCGCTCACATCCCTGTGGCTGGCGACGGCGCCGGTGGCGGCGCTGGCCCTGTTCATCGCCGTGCTGGTCTTCATCCGGCACGAGGCCAACATCCGCCGCCTGCTGAAGGGCGAGGAGCCGAAGATCGGCAAGAAGAAGCCCGCCTGAACCTCGGGATGCAAGGGCTGACGCCCTTGCCGGGGGGTGTCGGGGCAAAGCCCCCGGCATTTCGCCTTTGCACACACATGAATGCTGGACGAACGCCTCCGGGTTGTGGATATTGGGGTCATGCCGCAACCACGCCGCCCCCTGACCGACGCCGACCGCATCGACTGGCTCCGCCTCATCCGCACGGAGAACGTCGGGCCGGTGACGTTCCACAAGCTGATGGAGCGGTTCGGCACCGCCAAGGCCGCCATCGACGCCCTGCCCGATCTGGCCCGGCGCGGCGGGCGGCAGAAACCCCTGCGCGTGGTGACGAAGGCGGAGGCCGAACGGGAGCTGACGGCGGTCCAGCGTTTCGGCGCCCGCATCCTGTGCGCGTGCGAGCCGGATTACCCGGAAGCGCTGGCCGCCATCGACGACGCTCCGCCGGTGCTCAACACCGTCGGCCACGCCCATCTGCTGACGCGGCGGGCGGTGGCGATCGTCGGCGCCCGCAACGCCTCGCTCAACGGACGCAAGTTCGCCCAGACCCTGGCCCGCGACCTGGGGGCCGCCGGGCTGCTGGTGGTGTCGGGGCTGGCCCGCGGCATCGACACCGGGGCGCACCAGGGCAGCCTTGGCACCGGCACCGCGGCGGTGATGGCGGGCGGCATCGACGTGGTGTACCCGGACGAGAATCGGGATCTGGCCGAGGCCATTGCGGCCCAAGGGGTGCTGGTGGCCGAATCGCCCCTGGGCACCCAGCCGCAGGCCCGCCATTTTCCCCGCCGCAACCGCATCATCTCCGGCCTGTCGCTGGGCGTGGTGGTGGTGGAGGCGGCGCCCAAGTCCGGCTCCCTCATCACCGCGCGAATGGCGCTGGACCAGGGGCGGGAGGTGCTCGCGGTGCCCGGCTCGCCGCTGGACCCGCGCTGCCAGGGCACCAACGCCCTGATCCAACAGGGGGCAACCTTGGTGCAATCGGCGGACGACATTCTGGAAGCGTTGCGCCACCTGGAACCTCCGGGTGCGAAAGAGCATACATACAGCACCCTGTCCCCGCCCCCGCCCACCGTCCCGGCGGAGGACGAGGTGGACATGGCCCGCACACTGGTGCTGGAAAACCTCTCTCCCACCCCGGTTACCATTGACGAACTGGTCCGGGGCTGCCAATTGTCAGCACCCGTGGTGTTGGCCGCCGTGCTGGAATTGGAACTGGCGGGGCGCGTCCAGCGCCAACCGGGCAACCGGGTCAATCTGATCTGAGCCAGTTTTGCGTTCTGGAGCAGGCCGGACCCGTTGGCGGGCGTTTGAACTTCTGGGGGCGTGGGACTCGTGCCGGGCAGCACTGTCGTGATCGTCGAATCGCCGGCGAAGGCCAAGACGATCAACAAATATCTCGGGGCGGATTACACCGTCATCGCCAGCTTCGGCCATGTGCGCGACCTGTCGCCGCGTGACGGATCGGTGCGCCCGGACGAAGATTTCGCCATGGAATGGGAGCTGGGCGACCGCTCCCGCCGCCACATCGACGACATCGCGCGGGCGGTGAAGGGGGCGGACCGCGTCTTTCTCGCAACCGACCCGGATCGCGAAGGGGAAGCCATCGCCTGGCACCTGACGGAAGTCCTTCGCGACAAGCGCCTGCTGGACAAGGTCGATGTCCAGCGAATCACCTTCAACGAAATCACCAAGTCGGCGGTGCAGGCGGCCATCAAGGCGCCGCGGCACGTCAGCCAGGAACTGGTGGACGCCTATCTCGCCCGCCGGGCGCTGGATTATCTGGTGGGCTTCACCCTGTCGCCGGTGCTGTGGCGCAAGCTGCCGGGATCGCGGTCGGCAGGCCGGGTGCAGTCGGTGGCGTTGCGCCTAATCTGCGAGCGGGAAAGCGAGATCGAGATCTTCCGCCCGCAGGAATACTGGACGGTGGACGTGGGCCTGACCACCCCCGCCGGGGCCGGGTTCACCGCGCAGTTGACCCATCTGGACGGCCGGAAGCTGGACAAGTTCGGCCTGCCCGACCAGGCGGCGGCGGACCGTGCGGTCGCCACCATCGTGGCCCACCCCTACCGGGTGGCGTCGGTGGAGCGGCGGCAGGCGCGGCGCAACCCCTATGCCCCCTTCACCACCTCGACCCTGCAGCAGGAAGCCTCGCGCAAGCTGGGCTTCGGCGCCACCCGCACCATGCGCGTGGCCCAGAAGCTGTACGAGGGCGTGGACATCGGCGGCGAGACGGTCGGTCTCATCACCTATATGCGTACCGACGGCGTGTCGCTGTCGCAGGAGGCGATCCAGGCGTCCCGCTCGCTGATCGGGTCGCTGTGGGGGGATTCCTACGTCCCCACCAGCCCGCGCATCTACAAGACCGCCGCCAAGAACGCCCAGGAAGCCCACGAGGCCATCCGCCCCACCGACCTGTTCCGCCGGCCCGAGCAGGTGGCGGCCTATCTGGAAGGTGAAGAACTCAAGCTCTACGAGCTGATCTGGAAGCGCACGGTCGCCAGCCAGATGGAAAGCGCCGTCCTGGATCAGGTGGCGGTTGACGTGGCGTCGCCGAACCGCGAGGCGGTGCTGCGTGCCACCGGCTCCATCGTGGTGTTCGACGGCTTCATGCGCGTCTATCAGGAAGACAAGGACGACGCCGAGGACGAACAGGAACGCCGCCTCCCGGCCATGGCCGAGGGCGACGGGCTGGACCGCGGCGCCGTCACCCCGGCCCAACACTTCACCCAGCCGCCGCCGCGCTATTCCGAAGCGTCGCTGGTGAAGAAGCTGGAAGAGCTGGGCATCGGGCGCCCGTCCACCTATGCCTCAATCCTGCAGGTTCTGCAGGACCGCAATTACGTACGCCTCGACAAGCGGCGCTTCATTCCCGAAGACCGCGGGCGGCTGGTCACGGCGTTTTTGAAGAATTTCTTCAACCGCTATGTGGAATACACCTTCACCGCCGATCTGGAAAACCAGCTCGACGACATTTCCGACGGGCGGCTGGACTGGAAGGCGGTGCTGCGGGAATTCTGGCGGTCGTTCCACACCGCGGTGGACGGCACCAAGGATCTGACCATCACCCAGGTGCTGACCACCCTGGACGAAGAGCTGGGCGCGCATTTCTTCCCCGCGGTGGGGGAGAACGGCGGCGACCCGCGGGTCTGCCCCAAGTGCCACACCGGGCGGCTGGGGCTGAAGCTGGGCAAGATGGGCGCCTTCATCGGCTGCAACAACTACCCGGAATGCCGCTACACCCGCCCGCTGGCGGTGGCCAACGACGACGCCCCCGACACGCTGGACGGGCCGAAGGAGTTGGGCGACGATCCCGAAACCGGGTTGCCGGTGTCGGTGCGCCGCGGTCCCTTCGGTGCCTACATCCAGCTCGGGCCGCCCCGCGGCGCGGAGGAGGAGGCCCCCCCGGCGGAAAAGCCGGCCAAGGGCAAGAAGAAGGCCAAGGACGCAGCACCCAAGCCCAAACGGGTGTCGTTGCCCAAGGGCATGACGGTGGCCGACCTGGATCTGGACAAGGCCCTGAAGCTGCTGGCTCTGCCGCGCACCATCGGCAACCACCCGGAAACCGGGCAGGAGATCAGTGCGGGCATCGGGCGGTTCGGCCCCTACATCAAGCACGGACCGGTCTATAAATCGCTGCCCCCCGACGACGACGTGCTGGAGATCGGCATCAACCGGGCGGTGTCCCTGCTGGGCGAGGCGGCGAAGAAGGCCGCGGCCACGCCGGGCCGCACGCTGGGCGACCACCCCAAGACCGGCAAGCCGGTGACGGTGGGGGCTGGCCGCTTCGGCCCCTATGTCAAGCACGGCTCCACCTATGCCTCCATCCCCAAGGCGATGGACGCGGAGACGGTGACGCTGGAGCAGGGCCTGGAGCTTCTGGAGGCCAAGGCTGCGAAGGACGCCGCCAAGAAGGGGGCCAAGGCCGCCCCCGCCGAGGGCGAGTCCGCCGAGGAAGCACCGAAGAAGACCACCCGCAAGCCCGCCGCCAAGAAGACGGCCGCCCCCGCGGACGGCGAGACGGCGGAAGCCGCCCCCAAGAAAGCCGCTCCGAAGAAGAAGGCCGCCGCCGAAACGGACGGTGAGCCCAAGCCCGCCAAGACCACCACCCGCAAACGGGCCTGAGCCCTCTTGCCGGGTTCCAAGGGCCTCCCGGCCCTTGGTGAGGGGTGCCGGGGGTGAAACCCCCGGCTTACAGAAAGTCGTCCATCTCCCCCGGCATATCCCCTTCGGGGACATGGGGCACGGCGGCGCCCGCCTTGGGCTTGGCGGCATGCCCCGGCCGGCTGCGGGCCACCTGCCCGGCGTAGAAACGGGTGAGGGTCCGCAGAATGGGCGGCAGAGACCCCATCACCTGTTCCACATCGTTGCGCAGGATGATTTCGCAGGTGGTCTGCTCCAGGGCGATGGCGGTGCCGGCACGGGGCACGTTCAGCAGGACCGCCAGTTCCCCGAACAGCCGCCCGGCCCCCAATTCGGCGATCCGGGTGCCGCCCTGGATGATGCCGACCCGTCCGCTCTGGATCAGGTAGACGTGGGAGGCGAGTTCGCCTTCCTTGAAGAAACAATGCCCCTCGCGGAACGGGCGGCGGTTGAGAACACGGGCGTAGTCATGCTGGGAGCGGATGTTTCCCGACCCTTCCGACCGCTCGCAGGGCGGGATGCCGTACAGCCGGCGGATGGCCGCAAGCAGGCTGGTCAGGATGTAGTTGGCCAGCGGCGGGGCGGTGTCGATCATGCGGCGGAAGGTGTCGTGCCCCAGTTCGGTGGCAACCACGGTGTTGGCCGCCCGCACGGTGGCGCTGCGCGGCCCCTGGTCGATCAGGGCCATTTCCCCCACCAGCGCGCCGCGCGACAGGTGGCTGAGGCGGACCGGCTTGTCGCCCGGCCGCTCCAGAATGACATCCACGTCCCCGGATTCGATAAGCCAGGCGGAATGGCCGGGGTCGCCCTGGCGCATCAGGATCTCACCCGGCGCGAAACGCCGCCGCCGGCTGGCCGGAGGGGCCGAGGGCCGGTGCACCGGCTGGAAACGGCTGTCGCTCATGCCCTATCCCTTATGAGCTTACCCCTGGGGTCGCGCGGCGTCGTCGATAAAGAGTTGGGTGCTTTCCTGCCCGTTCCAACGGTCGATGCGCAAAGTGCCGGCAATGTGCAGCGTGGCCCCGGCGGAGGTCAGCAGGCCCCGGCCCAGATCGGTTTCCAGCGCGCGGAAGGCCATGGCCTTCAGCCGCCCGCCGTCGGCCCCGGTCAGGATGCAGCGCACGTGGTTGGCCCCCACCACGTCGGCCCGCAGGATGCGGGCGTCGGCGATGGCGAAGCGCGGCTCGGGGTTGCCGGTGCCGAAGGGGCCCAGCATGGACAGCCGCTGCACCATGTCCAGGTTGGCCGCCCCGACGCTGACCGCGCCGTCCAGTTCCAGGGTGGGCAGCAGCGGTTCGGCGGCAAGCTGTTCGGCCACGCGGCGGGTGAGGAAGGCGCGCAGCTCGTCCATGCGCTCCAGCGCCACCGTGAAGCCGGCGGCCATGCGGTGCCCGCCGCCGGCCAGCAGCAGCCCGTCCTGCCGGGCGGCGATGACGGCGGCCCCCAGATCGACGCCGCGCACCGACCGGCCCGACGCCTTGCCGACACGGGTGCCGTCGGGCCGTTCCTCGATGGCGACGACGCAGGCGGGGCGGTTGTAGCGTTCCTTCAGCCGGCTGGCGACGATGCCGACCACGCCGGGGTGCCACCCCTCCCCCACCGCGAAGATCAGCTCGCGCTCCTCGTCGGCCATGGCCTCCACCGCCGCCATGGCCTCCTGAAGCACGGCCTGTTCCACGGCGCGGCGTTCGGCGTTGTGGCCTTCCAGGCGCTGGGCCAGTTCGCGCGCCTCCACCGGGTCGTCGGTGGACAGCAGGCGGGCGCCCAGATCCGACCCGCCGACACGCCCGCCGGCGTTGACCCGCGGCCCCAGCACATAGCCGGCGTGGTAGGAATCGGGCCGGTCCTTCATCCCCGCCACGTCGGCCAGGGCCGAAAGCCCCGGATTGGTGCGCCGGGCCATGATCTTCAGCCCCTGGGACACCAGCGCCCGGTTCAGCCCGGTGAGCGGCACCACGTCGCACACGGTGCCGAGCGCCACCAGATCCAGCCATTCCATCAGGTCCGGCTCACCCCGCCCGCTGTAATAGCCGGCGCGGCGCAGCGCCCGGTTGATGGCCACTACGGCCAGGAACGCCACCCCGGCGGCGCACAGCGTGCGGTATTCCCCATCCTCGTCCAGCCGGTTAGGGTTGACCACCGCCACCGCCCGCGGCAGGGCCGGCTCCGCCGCGTGGTGATCGAGCACCACCACGTCGAGCCCGGCGTCCGCCGCCGCTTCCAGAGGCGCGAAGGCGGCGATGCCGCAGTCCACGGTGATGACCAGGCTCACCCCCTCCTGCCGCAGGCGCAGCAGGGCCGGGGCGTTGGGGCCGTACCCCTCGGCGATGCGGTCGGGGACATAGATGCGCAGATCCCGCCCCACGGCGCGGAAGAACCGCCGCAGCAGCGCCGCCGACGTGGCGCCGTCCACGTCATAGTCCCCGAACACCGCCACCGTTTCCCCGTCCATCACCGCCCGCGCGATGCGCTCGGCGGCGGCGTCCATGTCGTGAAAGCGGGAGGGGTCGGGCATCAGCCCCTTGAGCGTGGGGTTGAGGAAGCTGTCGCATGCCTCCGGCGTCACGCCGCGGGCCGCCAGCACCCGCCCGACGATCTCCGGCAGCCCGCGCCCCTGGGCCAGAGCCAGGGCCAGCCGCTCGTCATAGGGCCGCGCCAGCCAGCGGCGCCCCGAAAAGGAATGGGAAATATTGAGGAAGCTGAGCGCCGCAGCGGCGGAGGGTGCGGCGAGGGAGGAGGTGGTGATCGACATGCGGCCTTCCGATTCGGAAGGACAGGGATATCAGAGAATCCGCATCCCTGCCAAGGCGGCAGGGCGCACCGGGCCGATGCCGCCGTCCTGGCCGGGGAGCCTCCTCCATCCCGTATGGCGGCAGGACGGCGGAGTTTTTATTTGTATTTTATTGTAAAGATGGCGTGCACGATTGCCCGTTCAGCGCTCCCGATGGCCCTTTCAGACCGGCGCCCCCCGCGCGCTTCCGCCGCACGGGGTGGAAAACGGCCGGCACCGGCAACCAAAAAGGGCGAAAACATCATTATTAACAAATCTTAACCTGAATTTCCCCCTTTTTAGCCGCAAAAGAGGCAACATCGGCCATCATGCCACCCGCATTTTCAATTTACGGTAAAAATATGCGCGTTCTTGCGCGGTTGCCAAAGTTCCCGATGACGAACTCAGGCGCCATGACTTTCCGAATCCAGTATGCTACAGAAACAGGCAACAATCGCTTCTGAAGAAGCTGGAAGGCATCCCCGGAACAGACAGACAAACGCCTGTTCCGTTCGCTTTATTTCGCTCCGAGCGAATATTGCAAAAAGGATTATAATATGCTTATGTCTCTCTTTGGCCTGACACCCACGTTCCGCGCATCCGGTCTTTCCCGTTTTGCAGGTCCGTCGTCCAGGCCGTCGCTTGGCCGGATCGCCCGGGCGGCCGCCGCGTCGGTGGCGGCCCTGACCCTGTTCGGGGCCGTCATGGCCGGCCCGCCGGCCCAGGCCCAGACCGCGGCCAAAGAGATCCGTTTCGCCCACCATTTCCCCGAAAACGCCGACGACTGGCGCCACGGTTACGCCCTGGCCTTCGCCGAGGCCCTGAATGGGGCCAATGCCGGGCTGAAGGTGACGCTGTTCCCCAACCAGACGCTGATGCGCGTCAAGGAACAGTGGGGCGCGCTGGGCAAGGGAACGGTGGACATGTCCATGTTCTCCCTGGCCGAACTGGCCGAAGGCGTCCCGGAGGTGCATGCGCTGGGCCTGCCCGCCCTGATCCGCGACGCCGACCACGCCCGCCGTCTGGCCGCGTCCCCCTTCATGGACCGGCTGCGCGCCCTGACCGAAGAGGGACAAGGGGTGACGGTGCTGGAGGGCGTGTGGCTGGCGGGCGGCGTCGGCAGCGCCAAGGAGTGCGTCACCACCCCGTCCGCCCTGATGGGCATGGCCGTCCGCACCTCGTCCAAGGCGCTGGACGCGCTGTTCGAGGGGGCCGGCGCACTGACGGTCTCCCTGCCCAGCTCGGAGCTGCAGAAGGGGCTGAAGACCGGGGCGCTCGACGGGCTGACCTTCCCCGTGGCGTCGTTCGTGTCCAGCACGATCCGGGACGAGCTGAAATGCCTGACCCTGCCCGGTGACGGCACGCTGTTCTTCGTCTATGCGCCGCTGGTGATGTCCAAGGCGACGATGGCCGGGCTGACCGACGCGCAGCGCGATGCGGTGCGCACCGCCGCCCACACCGCCACCGTGGCGATCCAGAAGCGCATCGACGGCATGAACGCCCAGGCCGCCGAGGTCTTCACCAAGGCGGGCGTGACGGTGAACGCGCTGGACGCCGCCGCCTTCGCCGCCTGGCAGGCGGATGCGGAGCGGACGGCCTATCCCGCCTTCGCCAAATCCTCCCCCAACGCGCCGCAGATCCTGGAGTTGATGAAGGCGGTGCCCTGAGCCGGCCCCTTCACGTCTTTCCCACACACACCGTTGGATTGAAGGGAGGCCGAGATGACGATCGGCTCAAGCATCGGGACGCGCCTGATCCTGGCGTTCGGGGTGGTGCTGTCCATGCTGGTGGTGTCGGCGGGTGCTGCGATCTATGCCTTCGGGGTGGCGGCCGTCTCCCTGGACCGCATCGCGGGCAGCGCCGTTCCGCACATCCTGGCCGCCAAATCGCTGGCCGGCGCCAGTCAGACGCTGATGGCCCAGATGCCGCAATTGGCCCAGGCCGACACGGCGGCGGAAAAGGAACGGTTCCACGCCGCCGCTCTGAAGACCATGGGCGAGATGGAATCGCTGCTTCAGGCGCTGGACGGCGGCGGCGGGCACACCGACGCCCTGCGCAGCGCCCTGACCACGGCGCGTGACCAGGAAGCGGCGGTGACGCGGGTGGTGGAACGGGTGCTGGCCCTGACGGAGCGCAGCGGCAAGACCGCCGCCGCCATCACCGCCACCGTGGCCGAGGTGCGCAGCACCGCCGAACCCATGCGCGCCCGCTGGCAGGCGGTGGCCGGACGCGCCCGCACCGACCTGAACAAGAGCGACACCGACGAGGCGCGCAAGGTTCTGCTGGCGAAAATGCTGCTTCAGGCCATGGACGGGCTGCAGCCGCTGGACGTGATCGAACGGGAAAGCGTCGCCATGCTGGGTCTGGTGCCGGAGGCCATGGGCGCCACCGCCGCCGCCGCCATCGACGTCACCGCCATGCGCGCCGGCAACGCCATCACCGCGCTTCGCGATGCGTCGAAGGTGGACCCCCGGCTCGCCACCGCCATGGGTCCGGTCCTGGACCGGCTGGAAGCCCAGATGACCGGGCCGGAGGGGCTGATCCCCCTGCAGCGCCAGATGCTCCAGACCCAGCGCGAACGCGACGGCGGTCTGGCCGCCAGCGCCGCGGCGTCCGAGCGCGTGTCCCAGACCGCCGGCGAGATCGCCCAGGCGGCATCCCGCAGCATCAGCGCCGACACCGACGCCACCCGCGCCACCGTCAGCGACAGCCGCACCGTGCTGATCGCCGTGGCGGCGGTCAGCATCCTGGTGACGGTGCTGATCGTGTGGCGCTATGTCAGCCGCAGCCTGATCGCCCGCCTGACGGCGCTGGAAAAGGCCATGCTGCGGCTGGCCGACGGGGATTCGTCCGTTACCATCGACAACCGCGGGTCGGACGAGATCGCCGCCATGGCCCGTGCGCTGGAGGTGTTCCGCACCAACGCCGCCGAGGTGTCGCGCCTGCACGAGGAACAGCAGCGCATGACCCAGCGGGCGGAGGAGGAGCGGCGCGCCGGCCTGAACCGTCTGGCCTCCGCGTTCGAATCCTCGGTGTCGGGGCTGGTGGAACGGGTGGGCGAATCGGCGCAGAAGATGCGCACCGCCGCCCACGCCATGGCGTCGTCGGCGGGCGATTCCAGCCAGCGGTCGGCGCTGATCGCCGATGCCGCCGGCCAGGCGTCGGTGAACGTGGAAACCGCCGCCGCCGCCGCCACCGAACTGACCGCCTCGGTGGACGAGATCGGGCGGCAGGCGTCGGATTCCGCCACCGCCGCCGCCAGCGCCGCCGAAGCCGCCCGCCGCACCAGCGCCACGGTGGACAGCCTGGGTGCCGCCACCGCCCGCATCGACGACGTGGTGCGGGTCATCACCGACGTGTCGGGCCGCACCAAGCTGCTGGCGCTCAACGCCACCATCGAAGCGGCCCGCGCGGGCGAGGCCGGCAAGGGCTTCGCCGTGGTGGCCGGCGAGGTGAAGGCTCTGTCGGAACAGGCGGCATCGGCCAGCCAGGACATCGCCACCCAGGTGGCCGACATCCAGCGCGCCATCCACGAGGCGGTCAGCACCATCCGCGGCATCGGACAGGCCATCGAGGGGCTGGAGCAGACCTCCTTCTCCATCTCCTCGGCGGTGGAACAGCAGGCGGCGGCCACCCGCAACATCGCCCAGAACATCCAGCAGGCGGCCAACGGCACCCGCGACGTCTCGGACAACATCGGCATGGTCCGCGATGCCGCCACGCGCACCGGCTCCGACGCCGGCACCTCGCAATCGGTCGCCGACACCCTGTCCATGGATGTGGAGCGGCTGAACAGCCAGATCGCGGAGTTCCTGCGCACGGTGCGCACCGCCTGACCATGGATTCCCCCTCTCCCACCCCGGGAGAGGGCCTGTTTATGCCCAGGCACCCGCATCAGGGGATGGTCCAGGGCCGCCGCCCGCGGACCATCCCCACGCTGTCCACCCGGATGCCGTCCGGGCGCACGGTCAGGGTGTGGGCGCCCCGGCGGTGCAGCGACCAATGGTCGATCACCACCGGGGCGGCACAGCGGCGCACGGGGGCCGTGGTGATCACGGCATCCGCCGTGCGGCAATCCTCCTCCAGCCCGGTGTCCAGGCGGGACAGGGCGATGGTATGCCCGTCCTTGCGGTACAGGCACCCCACCGCATCGCAGGTCAGCCGCCCCTCGGCCCCGCGCCCGGCCCTGGGCCACGGGGCGCCGGGGGTCCGCTGGCCGTCACGGGCGGTCCAGCCGTCCACCACCCGCCGCCCGCCGCGGCCCGAGGGATACAGGCGGCCATCGGCCCCGCGCACCGCCATCACCTCTCCCTCCGCCGACACCAGCACGTCGGGCCGTTCCACCACAAAGGGAGAGGCCAGCCCCACCACCGCCACCGCCAGGCCGGCATAGCGCCACGGGCCTTGCCAGACCGCCGCCCACAGCCCGCCCATCGTCACCAGCCCCAGCCCCCACCCCGGCATGGCGGGCGCGGTCAGGGTGGCGCCGGGCAAGGCGGCCACGGTTTCCGCCGTGCGGTTGACCACCCACACCCCCCAGCCCATGGCGGTGAGCGCCGGCCCCTCCCACCCCAGCGGCATCAGGGCATAGGCCGCCAGGCTGCACGGCATCACCAGGGCCGAGGTGACCGGGATGGCGATCATGTTGGAGAGCACGCCGTACAGGCTGATGGTCTGGAAGTGGTAGAGGCCGAAGGGCAGCGTGGCGATGGTCGCCACCACGCTGGTCAGCGCGATGCCCGCCAGCCCCAGCACCCCACGGCCCACCCACCCCAGGTCCGCCCGCAACCGGGCGATGGGAGCGCTGATTCGTTCATACACCGCAATCAGCGCCACCACGGCGGCGAACGACATCTGGAAACTGGCGCCCAGCAGGCTGTCGGGGGCCATCAGCATCACCGCCACCCCGGCGAAGGCCACCAGCCGCATGGACAGCGGATCGCGCCCCACCACCACCGCCGCCAGAACCATGCCGGTCATCAGCACCGAGCGCAGGGTGGGCACCGGTGCCCCCACCACGCCGGTGTAGGCCACCGCGGCCAGCAGCCCGGCAAAGGCCGCCATCTCCTTCACCGGCAGGCGCAGCGCCACATACGGCACCAGCGCCAGCAGAACCCGCACGGTCATCATGACGATGCCGGCCACCAGCGCGATGTGCAGACCGGAAATGGACAGCAGATGCGCCAGCCCGCTGCCGCGCATGGCCTGCATCAGCGGTTCGGGGATGCCGGTCTGCTCGCCGTTCATGAGCGCGGTGGTGACCGCCGCCTCCCCCGCCCCGTCCACCGATGCCGCCACCCGGTCGGCGATGTGTTCGCGCAGCGCCTCCAGCATCACCCCGGCCCGGTCCGCCGGGCCGGGGGGCGGCCCCGCCATCACCTCGGGCGCGCTCAGGGCATAGCCCACCGCCCCCAGCCCGGCGAAAAAGGCGTGGCGCTGAAAATCGAAGGCCCCCGGCTCCCCCGGTCCCTGGGGCGGGTGCAGCACGGCGGTGATGCGGATCACCGCCCCCACCGGCGGCACCCCATGGCGGGCGATCAGGCGGATGCGCACCCGGTCCGGTGTCGCCTTGGCCGCCAGCCGCGGGATGGACAGGCCGGACAGCACCACCCGCGCCCCCTCCGCCAGCCGCTCCACCGCCACCACCCGGCCCGTGACCGGGGCCGGCCCCACCTCCCGCGTCAGCATGGGTGCGGCCACCCACTGGGTGCGGATCTGGGCGGCGGCGAAGCCGGCGGCCAGACTCATCAGCGCACAGGCCAGCGCCAGCACCGCCAGGGACCGGCGCCCCAGCCACGCGGACACGAGGCCGGCGGCCAGCCCCGCACCCCCCAGCCACGGCGGCGGTTCGGCGGTCAGCGCGAAATAGAGCGCCACCCCGGCGCCGATGCCCACCGGCACCCACAGGGGCCAGCGGTCCCGCTCCTCCAGCACGGGCGCGCAGAGGAGGTCGGCGGCACGGGCCAGCCGTCCGCGGCGGGGGGCTGCCATGCCGTCCGGGGATTCCAGACCGGTATCGACATCGTAAAACTGGTCCGCCACCCGTGCCGCCGATATGTTAAAGACTGGTTTTCGCCAGTGTAACAGCGCCACAGCGTGGAATTGAGTCAACCGATGACCGTCGTTACCCGTTTCGCCCCCTCGCCCACCGGATTCCTGCACATTGGCGGCGCCCGCACCGCGCTGTTCAACTGGCTGTACGCCCGGCACCACGGGGGCACCTTCCTTCTGCGCATCGAGGACACCGACCGCGCCCGCTCGACCCAGGCGGCGGTGGACGCCATTCTCGACGGGCTGTCGTGGCTGGGCCTGATGGGCGACAACGAACCGGTGTCGCAGTTCGACCGCAAGGACCGCCACGCGGAGGTCGCCCGCCAGCTTCTGGCCGAGGGCAAGGCATACCATTGCTACGCCAGCCCCGAGGAGCTGGACGCCATGCGCGCCGCCCAGAAGGCCGCCGGCCAGCCGGTGCGCTATGACGGGCGCTGGCGCGACCGCCCGGCCTCCGACGCGCCCGAAGGGGTGAAGCCGGTCATCCGGCTCAAGGCCCCCCAGACCGGCGAGACCGTGCTGAAGGACGAGGTGCAGGGCACCGTCACCGTGCAGAACAGCCAGTTGGACGACCTGATCCTGCTGCGCGCCGACGGCACGCCGACGTATCTGCTGGCGGTGGTGGTGGACGACCACGACATGGGCGTGACCCACGTCATCCGCGGCGACGACCACCTGACCAACACCTTCCGCCAGATCCAGATCTTCAACGCCATGGGCTGGGATCTGCCCAGCTTCTCCCATATCCCGCTGATCCACGGGCCGGACGGGGCCAAGCTGTCCAAGCGGCACGGGGCGCTGGGCGTCGATGCCTACCGCGACATGGGCTATCTGCCCGAGGCGATCCGCAACTACCTGCTGCGACTCGGCTGGGGCCACGGGGACGACGAGATCATCTCCACCGAACAGGCCATCGCATGGTTCGGGCTGGAGGGGATCGGGCGCTCGCCCTCGCGCTTCGATTTCGCCAAGCTGGAAAACCTCAACGCCCATTACATGCGTCAGGCCGACGATGGCCGGCTGGTGGCGCTCATCGCCCCGCGGCTGGAGTCGGCGCGCGGCAGCGCCTTGACCGAGGCCGAGACCGCCCTGCTGACCCGCGCCATGCCGGGGCTGAAGGCGCGCGCCCGTACGGTGGTGGATCTGGCCGCCAGCGCTGCCTTCTACATCGCCCCCCGCCCGCTGGCCCTGGACGACAAGGCCAGGGGGCAACTGAACGCCGACGCCCGCGCCCTGCTGGGCGAGCTGGCCGCCCTGTTCGCCGCGGAATCGGTGTGGACGGCGGCAGCCCTGGAAGCGCGCGTGCGCGCTTTTGCAGAAGCGAAGGGCGAAAAGCTGGGCAAGGTGGCCCAGCCCCTGCGCGCCGCCCTGTCGGGTTCCACCGTTTCCCCGCCGATTTTCGAGGTTGCGGAACTTTTGGGACGGGACGAGACCCTGGGGCGCATGGGTGATGCGTCAAATGCTGCGCCGCAATAATTTCGATGCGTTGATAAACGGCGCGGCTGCAATTATGCTGCGCCGACTCCAGAAGGGCAGGAAGGCCCCCACCCAAACCAAGGACGTGCCGAGATGACTCAGAACGCGTCGTCGCCCAGCGACACCGTCACTCTGACCGATAACCGGACCGGCAAGCAGGTCACTCTGCCTGTGCTGCACGGCACCATCGGCCCCAGCGTTATCGATATCCGTAAGCTCTACGCGGAAACCGGCTACTTCACTTACGATCCTGGCTTTACCTCCACGGGTTCGTGCGAATCGACCATCACCTACATCGATGGCGATGAGGGCGTCCTGCTGCACCGCGGCTATGCCATCGACGATCTGGCAGAGAACTGCAACTTCCCCGAAGTCTGCTACCTGCTGCTGAACGGCCACCTGCCGAACGCCGGGGAAAAGGAAGATTTCGAAAACATCCTGCGCCGTCACTCGATGGTGCACGAACAGCTCAGCAAGTTCTACAGCGGCTTCCGCCGCGACGCCCACCCGATGGCGGTGCTGTGCGGCGTGACCGGCGCGCTGTCGGCCTTCTACCACGATTCCACGGACATCGACGATCCGGTGCAGCGCAAGATCGCCGCCCACCGCCTGATCGCCAAGATGCCGACCATGGCCGCCATGGCCTACAAGTATTCGGCCGGCCAGCCCTTCATGTATCCGCGCAACGACCTGTCGTACGCGGAAAACTTCCTGTACATGACCTTCGGCACCCCGTGCGAGCCGTACAAGGTGAACCCGGTCCTGTCCAAGGCCATGGACAAGATCTTCATCCTGCACGCCGACCACGAGCAGAACGCCTCCACCTCCACCGTCCGTCTGGCCGGTTCGTCGGGTGCGAACCCGTTCGCGTGCATCGCCGCCGGCATCGCCTCGCTGTGGGGTCCGGCCCACGGCGGCGCCAATGAAGCCGTGCTGAAGATGCTGGAAGAGATCGGCTCGGTCGATCGCATCCCGGAAATCGTCCGCCGTGCGAAGGACAAGAACGACAACTTCCGCCTGATGGGCTTCGGCCACCGGGTCTACAAGAACTACGACCCGCGCGCCCAGGTCATGCGCCAGACCTGCCACGAAGTGCTCAGCGAACTGGGCATCAAGGACGAGCCGCTCCTGGACATCGCCATGGAGCTGGAAAAGATCGCCCTGGAAGACGATTACTTCGTGCAGAAGAAGCTGTACCCGAACGTGGACTTCTACTCGGGCATCATCCTGAAGGCCATGGGCTTCCCGACCAGCATGTTCACCGTGCTGTTCGCGCTGGCCCGCACCGTCGGCTGGATCTCCCAGTGGAAGGAAATGATCGAAGACCCCAGCCAGAAGATCGGCCGTCCGCGCCAGCTCTTCCAGGGCGAGACGAAGCGCGCCTTCGTCCCGCTCGCCGAGCGTGGCTAACCGGTCGCATCCTTCCTTCGGCAAGGGCGGCCCCGGCAACGGGGCCGCTCAGCCGCTGGGTGCGTCCATCGTTCCGGCCTGGCGGGTGCGTCTCAACCACCCGCCGGCCAACGACAACCGGCTGCCCATCCGGCGGCGGCTGGCCCGGCTGGCACTCTATCTGCTGATCGTGGCGGCGCTGGCCAGCGTGCTGCGCCCCCTGCTGCCGTTCTGATTCCTCCGCGGCTGCCGTTTTTCCCCCTGTCTTTCCCGTGGTCAAGCAACCCAGCCCCCGGCAACGCGGTGCTGGCGCTCTCCCGCCGCCGTGCGTAAAAGGGAAACATTGCTTCCCTGATTCGGCCTGGAAATGTTGGACCTGACCACGTTCGCCCTTTTGTCCGCCGCCGCGTTCATCGCCGGGGGCATGAACGCCCTGGCCGGCGGCGGCAGCTTCGTCACCCTGCCGGCGCTGGTGTTCGCCGGGGTGCCGCCGGTGTCGGCGGCGGCCACCGGCACCGCCGCCTTGCTGCCGGGCTATGCCAGCAGCGCCTATGGCTTCCGCCACGACCTGGAACCGGTGGAAGGGGTGGGGCTGCCCGTCCTGGCCGGGGTCAGCCTGGTGGGCGGAGTGCTGGGCGCCTGCCTGCTGCTGGTCACCCCCGACGCCGTGTTCCGCCACATCGTGCCATGGCTGCTGCTGGCCGCGACGGCGCTGTTCGCCTTCGGCAAGCCGTTTTCCGTGTGGCTGAAGGGCCGCGGCATCCACGGGCGCGGCGCCATGCTGGGCGGGCTGTTCGCCGTGTCGTGCTACGGCGGCTATTTCAACGGCGGGCTGGGCATCCTGCTGCTGGCCCACCTCAGCCTGTTCAACATGAAGAGCCTGAACGGCATGAACGGGCTGAAAAGCGCCCTGTCGGCGGTGCTGACGCTGGTGTCGGTCGGCACCTATGCCCTGGGCGGGGTGGTGTATTGGCCGGCGGCGGTGCTGATGATGGCGGGGTCGGTGGCCGGCGGCTACGCCGGGGCGCATCTGGCCCGCCGCATCCCCCAGCGCATCCTGCGCGCCTTCATCATGCTGGTGGGGCTGGGTATGTCGGTGATCTTCTTCCTGAAGGGCTGACCCCACGGGGGGCCGTGAACCATGGCCGGGCGGGCGCGTTACCTCTGCAACGCTTACCCAACGGTCTGGAGACATGGATCACAGCCCCGCTTCCCCCGGCACCGCCGCCCCGGCCATGGCCGACGCCGAACGGCGCATCACCCGCTTTCTGACCACGGACATGGCCGAGGCCTTGCGGGCGGTGGAGCATGAAACACCCCCGCTGTCCCCCCGCCCCTTTGACGGCACCCCGGCCATCGGCGCCATGGCGCGGGCACGGGTCAGCCTGTCCCATGTTGCCGGCACCGCCGATTGCCTGTACCGGGTGGAGGCGTTCGGGGACGCGCTGCTGATGAGCCTGCAATTGAACGTCCGCCGTTTCGTGGCGGTCTACCGCGTGCCGGTGGCCGACCCCGGCGGCGGCGGGGCTCTGGTGACCGCCGACACGCTGGCGTCCCGGTTCGAGCGGTGGAGCATCGGCGCCGGTCACGCCGGGTGGCTGACCGGCTGGCGCGACGGCACCGACCCGTGGAACCCGCAGGCGCGCATGGTGGAGACCTATTGCTACGCCATGCTGCCCGCCGATTTCCTGGATAACCCGCTGGAACAGCTCTACTGGCGCACCGACCTGGTGCAGATGACCCGCGCCTTCATGCTGGAGGCCCGGCGGATGGGCATTCCCCTGTCCGCCGCGGCGTGAGGTCAGAGCCCCAGATAGGCCTGCTTCACCGCCGGATCGGCCAGCAGCTCGGCCCCGGTGCCCGACAGCACGATCCGCCCGTTTTCCAGCACATAGGCGCGGGCCGCCAGCTTCAGGGAGGCGGCGACGTTCTGTTCCACCAGGATGATGGTCATGCCCTCGTCGGCCAGGGTGCGGATGATGCGGAACAGCTCCTGCACCAGGGCCGGCGACAGGCCCAGCGACGGCTCGTCGAACATGATGAGGTCGGGCTTGCCCATCAGGCAGCGCCCGATGGCCAGCATCTGCTGCTCCCCGCCCGACAGGGTGCCGGCGGCCTGCCCCAGCCGTTCCTGCAGCCGGGGGAACATGCCCAGCACCCGGTCGAAGGTGGCGGCAGCACCGGCACGGGCGCGCGGGATCACCGCCCCCATCTCCAGATTCTCGCGCACCGACAGGGTGGGGAAGATCTGCCGCCCCTCGGCCACCTGTCCGACGCCCAGATTGCACACCACATGGCTGGGCAGGCCGGCGATTTCCTGGCCGCGGAAGCGGATCGACCCGCGCGCCGGGCGCAGGATGCCGGCGATGGTGCGGATCAGCGAGGTCTTGCCCGCCCCGTTGGCGCCGACGATGGCCGTGACCTCCCCCTCGCCCACCGCGATGGATACGCCGTCCAGAGCCTGGGCGTCGCCGTAACACAGATCGAGATCGGAAATGGTCAGCATCGTCGGAAAACCGGGGTCTCTGCCGTTTCTAAGAAAGGGCACCATCTATAGCGCAGGCGGCGGTGCGACACCCGCCGAAATCGCCATCATGGGAATAATCCCGCCGCATCCGGCGTTTCCTCATACATCACGGCCCACCGAGCCGGAAAGGATGATCCGATCATGAAAGCCCGCAAACCCCTGATCGCCGCCGTCGCCGCCACCGCTCTGCTGGCCGGCTGCGCCAACCCCGGCGGCTACAACGACCCCTATGGCGGCAGCGCCGGCATCAGCAAGCAGACCGGCGGCGCCGTCCTGGGCGGCATCGTCGGCGGCGTGGCCGGGTCGCGCTTCGGCGGCGGGGCGGGCAAGCTGGTGGCGGTGGGCGTGGGCACCCTGCTGGGTGCGGCCCTGGGCAGTGCCGCCGGCGCCTCTCTCGACCGCGCCGACGCCACCTATGCCCGTCAGGCCGAGATGCAGGCCTACGGCGCCCCCATCGGCCAGACCGTGCGGTGGAACAACCCGCAGAACGGCAACTGGGGCAGCTACACCCCCTTGCGCGACGGCTACGCCAGCAGCGGGGATTATTGCCGGGAATACCAGACCACCATTTCGGTGGGCGGCCAGCTTCAACGCGCCAACGGCACCGCCTGCCGCCAGGCCGACGGAAGCTGGCGCATCGTCGGGTAAACCCCGCCCCTTACGCCGCCACCGGGATGGGAGAGGCGATTTCCTCCCGCAGGGTTTCGGCCAGATGGCGGAAGGTTTCCTTCCGCCCCGAGGTGCGGCGCCACACCAGCCCGATTCGCCGGTACGGGACCGGCCCGTCCAGGGGCCGGACCCCCAGGTTGAGACCGCGCAGGATGCCGGAATCCACCGCCATCTGCGGCAAAAGCGTCACCCCCAGCCCGTTGGCCACCATCTGCACCAGCGTGTGCAGGCTGGTCCCCTGGAAGGTGGTGTTGCGCGGCGCCTCCTCCAGCGCGCAGGCCGCCAGCGCGTGTTCGCGCAGGCAATGGCCGTCCTCCAGCAGCATCAGGTCTTCCATCGCCACGTCCGCCGGCTGGGCCGTGGGCGTGGCGCACAGCCGGTGGTCGGGCGGGCACACCACCCAGAACCGGTCCTCGGCGATGTCCACGGATTCCAGATCGCCCATGGGATACGGCAGCGCCAGGATCGCCGCGTCCAGCTCGCCGGTGTCCAGCCGGGCCAGCAGGCGCGCCGTCTGATCCTCGCGCAGATAAAGCTTCAGCTTGGGAAACGCGGCGCGCAGCCGCGGCATGATGCGGGGAATCAGGAACGGCCCGATGGTGGGAATCACCCCCAGATGCAGCGGCCCGCCCATGGGATCGGTGGAGGAGCGGGCGATGTCCACCAGATCCTCCGCCCCTTTCAACAGGCCGCGCGCCCGCTCCGCCACCTCGCGTCCCAGCGGCGTGGGCATGACCGACCGGCGCGTCCGCTCCAGAAGCGGCGCCCCCAGCAGATCCTCCAACTCCTGGATGCTGGCGCTGAGCGTGGACTGGCTGACGAGGCAGGCTTCCGCCGCCTGCCCGAAATGGCAGCGGTCAACGACCGCCACGAGGTAGCGCAACTGGCGCAAGGTGGGCATCGGTTTCATACCGCGGAGTGTAATCGGTTTTTCCGATCAAGACCATCTGAATTTTCTGCTTTTATCGGAGAGCGGATACCCATACCTTCACTGCGGGCAGACGGCCAGCGACGGCGGCGGAAACGCAGCCGGCGGGCCGGGCGCCAAAAGATCGTAAATATCAAAGCCAACCCGCTTGTGGAGTTTAGAGAAATGTCGCTGATCAACACCGAAGTGAAGCCGTTTTCCGCCAAGGCCTTCAAGGGCGGCAAGTTCATCGACGTGAGCGATGCCGACCTGAAGGGCAAGTGGTCGGTCGTGTTCTTCTACCCCGCCGACTTCACCTTCGTTTGCCCGACCGAACTCGAAGATCTGGCCGACAACTACGCTGAATTCCAGAAGCTGGGCGTCGAAATCTACAGCGTGTCCACCGACACCCATTTCTGCCACAAGGCGTGGCACGACACCTCGGCCGCGATCAGCAAGATCGAATACACCATGGTCGGTGACCCCACCGGCGCCATCACCCGCAATTTCGGCGTGATGATCGAAGAAGCCGGTCTGGCCGACCGCGGCACCTTCGTTGTCGATCCCGACGGCAAGATCCAGATCGTCGAAATCAACGCCGGCGGCGTGGGCCGCAGCGCCACCGAACTCCTGCGCAAGATCAAGGCCGCGCAGTACGTCGCGTCGCACCCCGGCGAAGTGTGCCCGGCCAAGTGGGAAGAAGGTCAGAAGACCCTCGCCCCGTCGCTGGATCTGGTCGGCAAGATCTAATCTGCCGCTCCGGCCTTCCGGCCACATCGCCTGATACCCCCCGCGGGTGCCGCTCCTGGCGGCCCCCGCGGGGTCCGGCCCCCGGCCCTGGACCCGCTGTTTCCAGACCCGGCCGCCGATCCCCGGCACCCGCACGCGCCCCCTGCCGCGCGGCGGTGATGTGAGCCGGGCAACGCCGAAAAACCAGAAAATCAAAGGAGCCATCGTTATGCTGGACGACGGTGTGAAGGGCCAGTTGCGGGCCTATTTCGAACGGATCACCCAGCCGGTGGAACTGGCTGCCTCTCTCGACGATGGCGCCAAGTCCCAGGAACTGCTGAGCCTGCTCACCGACATCGCATCGCTGTCGGACAAGATCACGCTGGTGCGCCGCGACGACGCGCGCACGCCCTCGTTCGCCATCAACCGCGTGGGCACCGACATCGGCGTGCGGTTCGCCGGCCTGCCCATGGGCCACGAATTCAACTCCCTGATCCTGGCTCTGCTGCAGGTCGGCGGCAACCCGCCCAAGGAGTCGGAGGAGGTCATCCAGCAGGTCAAGGATCTGGACGGCGACTTCCTCTTCGAAACCTATTTCTCGCTGTCGTGCCAGAACTGCCCCGACGTGGTGCAGGCGCTGAACGCCATGAGCGTGCTGAACCCGCGGATCAAGCATGTCGCCATCGACGGCGCGCTGTTCCAGGACGAGGTGACGGCGCGCCAGATCATGGCCGTGCCCTCGGTCTTCCTCAACGGCGAGCCGTTCGCCCAGGGCCGCATGAGCCTGGAGCAGATCGTCGCCAAGCTGGACACCGGCGCGTCGGACCGCGCGGCGGAGAAGATCAGGACCAAGGCCCCGTTCGAGGTGCTGGTGATCGGCGGCGGTCCCGCCGGCGGTGCCGCCGCCATCTACGCCGCCCGCAAGGGCATCCGCACCGGGGTGGCCGCCGAACGCTTCGGCGGGCAGGTGCTGGACACCATGGCGATCGAGAACTTCATCTCCGTCGCCCACACCGAGGGGCCGAAGCTGGCCGCCGCCCTGGAACACCACGTCAAGGAGTATGAGGTTGACGTGATGAACCTGCAGCGCGCCGAAAAGCTGGTGCCCGCCGCGGTGCCGGGCGGCCTGATCGAAGTGCAGCTGGCGAATGGTGCGTCGTTGCGCGCCCGCACCGTCATCCTGTCCACCGGCGCCCGCTGGCGGCAGATGAACGTCCCGGGCGAGGCGGAATACCGCAACAAGGGTGTGGCCTATTGCCCCCACTGCGACGGCCCGCTGTTCAAGGGCAAACGGGTGGCGGTGATCGGCGGCGGCAATTCCGGCGTGGAGGCGGCCATCGACCTGGCCGGCATCGTCGCCCAGGTGACGCTGATCGAGTTCGACGGCCAGCTGCGCGCCGATGCGGTGCTCCAGGCCAAGCTGCGCTCGCTGCCCAACGTCACCGTCATCACCTCGGCCCTGACCACCGAGGTCCACGGTGACGGCACCCGGGTGACCGGCCTGTCGTACAAGGACCGCACCACCGACGCGGTCAAGCGCATCGACCTGGAAGGCATCTTCGTCCAGATCGGCCTTGTCCCCAACACCGAATGGCTGAAGGGCACGCTGGCCCTGTCGCCCCGCGGCGAGATCGAGGTGGACGCCCGCGGCCAGACCTCCGCGCCCGGTGTGTTCGCGGCGGGCGACGCCACCACGGTGCCGTACAAGCAGATCATCATCGCCATGGGCGAAGGGGCCAAGGCCGCCCTGTCCGCCTTCGACTACCTGATCCGCACGCCGGTCCCGGCGGACGAGAAGGAACTGGCGGCGGTCTGAGCCCGCGGGCGGCAAGGGGTGATTGTGAACCCAGGCAAAGGCCCCGGTGCGGAGAGCACCGGGGCCTTTGCCGTTTCCCTGCACACGGTGGCGGTACGCGTGGGCCTTTCTCGTTCCCAGCCGCCCGGTCAGGATATCCATCCCCTTTGGTTTCGATGCTTGAAGAAGAGAATACCGGAAGGTTTTTCTTGGCCCACAACATCTCTCAAAAGTATATTAACCATTAATATCATCTTCTGAAAATGATACCTTCCGCCATGGCACTCTCAGAACGTGGGGCGGACGCATGTATGGTTTCCTCTGCCTTTTGACGGCCTTGTTCCTGGGCATCGCCGGACTGGCCCATGCCCAAACCTATTCCCCCAGCTACGATTGCACCGCCGTGAGCGATGCCGTCGAAGTGTTCGTCTGTCACAATCGGGATCTGTCTTTTCTGGACCGCGAGATGAGCGCGTCCTACCGCAGCTACATCCGCACCCTGTCCCCCAGCGATGCCGACCTGTTGAAAAAGGGGCAGATCCGCTGGATTCAAGACCGGAACACACGATGCCGGACCGGCTACGGCTCGGTGGACGCGTCCTGCATCGAATCCGCCTACCGCGGACGAAAGACGGCGCTCGACTCCCTTGCCAGCCTGCCCCTTACACCCGGCGCATGGGCACGGGATGGCATGCGCTGGGTACAGGTGGCCAGCCGGTCATCCGCCGACGATGCGGTCGAAATTGCCCGGTCCTTGCAACACAGGGCCCCGCAACCCGAGCCCTATCTGGTGCTGCTGGCGCTCAATGGCTGGTATGCCGTGTCATCAGGCCCCTACACATCCTCCGAAGCCGCTGTGGTCCTCGCTGCCATCATGGCGGCAGCCCGGGACAGTGCGGCGGAAGAACCTATAGTCACCCGGGGAGACCGCTACACCCTGAGGCTGTACCACAGCCAGGATGAGTTACCACGGAGCGTCGAACAGCCACCCCATGTCCAGCCTCCGGCCGTGCAACCCGCCGTGTCCTATCGCCCGCCATCCGTCAGCCACCGATGCGCCCCAGCGGAAATATCCAAACGGCAGGCCCTGTGCTACGTCGCACTGGTGGGCGAAACGGCGTGCCAGAGCTTTTTGGAAACGAAATCCGAAAGCAATGTGATCTTGACCGGCGGCGCGGCAGCGGCCGTGTGCAGCGCCGCGTCGTCCGGCCTGCAAAACGGGACCATCGATCTCGACGCCGTTCTGGGATCGGCATTTCGTGGCGCCCTGTCGGGCATCGGCACCGCGATGCTTCATCAGGACAATGACCCCATCACCCGTATCATCGGGGCTTTCGTGAAATTCAGCGTTGTAAGCTATGACGTCTCGATGGCCATCGACTGCGCCCGGGCGGTCGAACGGCAATGCTAGCCATGCCCCGCCGGCAAGGATTCCTATCCCCTCCCGCCGCCGGATCGGGGATACTCGCTGCCCTGAAACCGGCCAACGGGAGGAAAAGAGAATGACCAAATCGACGGAATCGGTGGCTCTGGTGTCGGTGCTGGGCCCCGACCGGGTGGGGCTGGTGTCGGCGGTGACCGGCGCTCTGTTCGAGCAGGGGGTGAACCTGCGCGACGTCAGCTTCGCCGCCCTGGGCCAGGGGGCGGATTTCTCGGCGGTGTGCGAATTGCCGGACGGGCTGACGGTGGCGGCGCTGACCGACAGTCTGTCGGCGCTGACGGAACTGGACGGGGCGCGGCTGACCGTCACCCCCTTCACCTATGACCCCAACCCCGGCCCGCTGGGGCTGGTCACCCACCGGATCGAGGTGAGCGGCGGCGACCAGCCGGGGCTGATCGCCCGCCTGTCGGAGATCTTCACCCAGTCCACCGCCAACATCGTGCGGCTGGAGGCCCAGACCCTGCCCGGCGGCGAGGACGGGCGCTACGTCATCCGCTTCGCGGTGTCGTTGCCGCCGGACCGCGCCGACGCCTGCCTGTCGGCGGTGGCCAACACGGCGGAAATGCTGGGCCTGACCTGCACCGTTCAGGCCGGCTGAACCGGCTTTCCCGCCTTCAGCGCCCGCAGCACGGCGGGCAGCGTGTCGGGCAGGTCTTCGGCAATCAGGCCGGGGCCGAAGACCGCCGCCGCCGCCCCATGCAGCCACGCCCCGGCGCACGCCGCGCCGAAGGCGTCCATGCCCTGGGCCAGCAGCCCGGCGATCAGCCCGGCCAGCACGTCCCCCGCCCCGGCGGTCGCCAGATCGGGGGGGGCGTTGGCGTTGATGGCCGCCCGCCCGTCGGCGGCGGCAATCACCGTGTCGGCCCCCTTGAGCAGGACCACCGCCCCGCAGCGCTCCGCCGCCGCCCGCGCCCGCGCCAGCCGGTCGCCCGCCGGCCCGTCCGCCGTCACTCCGGGGAACAGGCGGGCGTATTCGCCGTCGTGGGGCGTCAGCACGCACGCCCCGTGCAGCCGGTTCAGCAGGGCCGCCGGATCGGGGGCGAAGACGCTGAGCGCGTCGGCGTCCAGCACGCACCCCCGCCCGCTGCCCACCGCCGCCAGCACCTGCCGCCGCACCGCCGGCGTCCGCCCGGCACCAGGGCCGAGCAGCAGGGCGTTGCGGCGGGTGTCGGCCAGCAGGGCGGCGAAATCCCCCTCTTCCCCCAAGGGCTCGATCAGCAGGCTGGGGGAGCCGGCGGCATAGATGGGAAACGCCGCCGCCGGGCACGCCACCGTCACCAGCCCGGCCCCCACGCGCAAGGCGGCCCGCGCCGCCAGCCGCGCCGCGCCGGTCATGCGCCCGCCGCCCAGCACCAGCGCGTGGCCGCGGGCGAATTTGTGCCCGTCGGGCGCCGGCCAGGGATAGCGCGCGCCCCACAGGGCCGGGCCGTTGTCCCATTGCCGCGGGCCGATGACATCGAGCACGGCGGGCGGAATGCCGATGTCGGCCACCACCAGTTCGCCGCAGCGCAGCCGCCCCGGCAGCAGCCGGTGCCCCGGCTTGGGCCGGAAGAAGGTGACGGTCAGCGCCGCCGTGGGCGCATCGCCCAGCACCGCACCCGTGTCGCCATGCACGCCGCTGGGCACATCCACCGCCACCACCGTGCGCCCGGCCATGGCCCGCACCAGCCCCAGCGCCATGCCGTCCAGCGGGCGCGACAGCCCGGCCCCGAACAGGGCGTCCACCACCAGCGGCTCGCCCGCCGCCGGGTCGGCGGCCAGCAGGGCCGGCGTGGCGGCCTCCACGCTGCCGGTCCACAGCGCCGCGGCCCCGGCGGCATCGCCGGCCAGCCGCCCGCGGTCGCCCAGAAGACCCAGCCGCACCGGCCACCCGGCCTCCGTCAGCCGGCGGGCGATGACGAAGCCGTCGCCGCCGTTGTTGCCGGGACCGCACAGCACCACCACCGGGCGCCGGCTCCACCGCGCCAGGATGGCGGAGGCCACCGCCGTGCCGGCGTTGTCCATCAGCACCGGCCCCGGCACGCCGCTTTCCATGGCCAGCGCGTCGGCCCGCCCCATCTGGCCGGTGGTCAGAAGTTCCGTTCCGCCCGTCATCGTTCCTCCACGGCGCGGCGGAACGCCTCCACCTGCGCCACGGCGCCCTGGCGCACGAACCCGATGTCGCCGCCGGCCACCACCAGCCGGCAGCCGCGCTCCAGCAGGGTTTCCATGGGCCGCCCCGGCACCGGGATGGTGCCGTAAACGGTGCCGGTGTTCAGAATGGCCCGCTCCGCCCGGTCCAGCAGGACCGCCACCTCGGGCTCGTCGAAGCGGCCCAGCCGCCCGATGCTGCCCGACAGGTCGTAGGGGCCGATGAACAGGCAATCCACCCCCGGCACCGCGGCGATGTCCGGCACCGCCGCCACCGCATCCGCGGTTTCGATCTGGCAGATGATGAACAACTCGTCGGCGGCTGTGTCGCGGTAGCGGGTGCCCGCCAGCCCGTAATCGGCGCCGCGGGCCATGCCGTAGGCCGCCCCGCGGATGCCGGCGGGCGGGTAGCGGCAGGCGGCCACCACCGCCCGCGCCTCGTCGGCGGAATTGACCGAGGGGACCATGATCCCCTCCACCCCCAGATCGAGCGCGCGCTTGAGATAGACGGGGTCGTTGGATGGCACCCGCATCACCGCCGTGGCCGCGGTGCCCGACAGCGCCTGGAGCAGATGCTGCCCGTCGGCCAGCGTGCCCGGCCCGTGTTCGTGGTCGATCACCACGAAATCATAGCCGGCCAGCCCGATGATCTCCGCCGCGACCGGGCTTGCCATGTCCAGCCAGCACCCCAGCGCCGGGCGTCCGGCGGCCAGCGTGCGCTTCAGCCTGTTCTCTCGGAACAACGGTCACCCCTTTGCCTGCGGTTGGAACGGGATGAATGACTATAGCGGAACACAAGGTGAAAAACACAAAAACCCCGGATTGCGGATGGAATACCGCTTATCCAGGGCCGTGCCTGCGGTTTCATGCGCCAAGCGCCGAACCGCAATCAGAAGAAGATGGGGCGATGGATGGGACTCGAACCCACGACCACTCGGACCACAACCGAGAGCTCTACCAACTGAGCTACCACCGCCGCCGTGGGCGGGCTTATGCGACAGTTTCGCCGGGCGGTCAAGCCCTGTTTTTTCGAAGGCGCATTTTTTCCGCCGGAACGGAGCTTGCGCGGGTCTGGGCGGTTTAACTTTCTGTTCGGGCGGCGGTGCGGCCAGCTTGCGTCTTTTGCCTAAATAATATTCACTTCGCTTCATCCGTCGGCACACGACTGCCGATCCCGGTGGCATGAACACCCACAAACGGCCTGGGGCTGGCACCGCGCCCCACGGCCCGATGTGGCACGATCCATGCAACGGTTCAGGATGCCGGCGCGGCGCGGACGGCGCCCGCTGGCGTTGGCACCTCGTACACGAGAGACCCATGAAGAAGATCGAAGCCATCATCAAGCCGTTCAAGCTCGACGAGGTGAAGGAGGCCCTTCACGAAGTCGGGATCAAGGGGATCACCGTCACCGAGGCCAAGGGCTTCGGCCGCCAGAAGGGCCACACCGAGCTTTACCGCGGCGCGGAATACGTCGTGGACTTTCTGCCGAAGGTGAAGATCGAGGTGGTGATGGAAGACACCCTGGTCGAGCGCGCGATCGAGGCGATCCAGCAGGCCGCCCACACGGGCCGCATCGGTGACGGCAAGATCTTCGTGACGCCGGTTGAAGAGGTGATCCGCATCCGCACCGGCGAAAAGGGGAACGACGCCATCTGATCCCGCCCCGCCGGGCATCCCGTCCGCATGCACACGGGTTCCCCCGCTTTTTCCACGGGCCGGCAAAGGCTCGTTGTACGGCGGGGCAAGGCATGACATAAAGCGCCCGCACGCGCCGTCACCCGTTCCCGACTGAGGCCCCGCGGCATTCCGCCGGGACCGGCGGGCGGACGCGACGCGGGCGGGTACCAAAAACGTCCTTACCAGCGTGGAAAATAAGACATGTCCGACATCAGCAAGGTCTTCGACCTGATTAAGGAACACGACGTCAAGTACGTGGACCTCCGCTTCACGGATCCGCGGGGCAAGCTGCATCACACCGCCCAGCACGTCTCGACGATCGATGAGGACGTTTTCGAGGACGGCATCATGTTCGACGGTTCGTCGATCGCCGGCTGGAAGGCGATCAACGAGTCGGACATGATCCTGAAGCTCGACGCCTCCACCGCCATCATGGACCCGTTCGCCGCCCAGCCGACGCTGAACATCCTGTGCGACGTGCTGGAACCCTCCACCGGCCAGAACTACGCCCGCTGCCCGCGCGGCATCGCCAAGGCCGCTGAGAAGTACACCGCTTCCGCCGGCATCGGCGACACCGTGTTCTTCGGTCCCGAAGCCGAATTCTTCGTCTTCGACGACGTGAAGTTCCAGGTGGACATGCACAAGGTCTCCTACGAGTTCAACTCGGAAGAAGGCCCCTACACCTCCGGCCGCGACTATCCGGAAGGCAACCTGGGTCACCGCCCGGGCATCAAGGGCGGCTACTTCCCGGTTCCGCCGGTGGACAGCGCCAACGACCTGCGCGCCGAAATGCTGAGCGTGCTGGCCGAAATGGGCGTGCCGGTCGAAAAGCACCACCATGAAGTGGCGGCCTCGCAGCACGAACTGGGCATCAAGTTCGACACGCTGGTCCGCACCGCCGACAACATGCAGTACTACAAGTACGTCGTGCACAACGTCGCGCATGCGTACGGCAAGACCGCGACCTTCATGCCGAAGCCGGTGTTCGGCGACAACGGCTCGGGCATGCACTGCCACCAGTCGATCTGGAAGGACGGCCAGCCGCTGTTCGCCGGCAACCAGTACGCCGACCTGTCGGAGCTGGCGCTGTACTACATCGGCGGCATCATCAAGCATGCCAAGGCGCTGAACGCCTTCACCAACCCCTCGACCAACAGCTACAAGCGTCTGGTCCCCGGCTATGAAGCCCCGGTGCTGCTGGCCTACTCGGCCCGCAACCGTTCGGCCTCCTGCCGTATCCCGTACGTGGCCTCGCCGAAGGGCAAGCGCGTGGAAGTCCGCTTCCCCGATCCGTCGGCCAACCCGTATCTGGCCTTCGCCGCCATGCTGATGGCCGGCCTGGATGGTATCCAGAACAAGATCCATCCCGGCGATGCCATGGACAAGAACCTGTACGACCTGCCGCCGGAAGAGCTGGCCCAGGTTCCGACCGTCTGCGGTTCGCTGCGTGAAGCGCTCGACAGCCTGCGTGCCGACAGCGCCTTCCTGCAGAAGGGCGATGTCTTCACGAAGGACTTCATCGAGTCCTACATCGACCTGCGCACCGAAGAGCTGATGGCCTTCGAAACCATGCCGCACCCGATCGAGTACAAGATGTATTACTCCGTTTGATGTAAGTTGTTGATTTCGTTGGGGGCGCTAGAGTTTTACGCTAAATCCGGCGCAAAGAAACCCAAGGAAAATCAACAGCCACATTCTCGGATGTCTAACGTGGAAACGGGTCGGCTTGCCGGCCCGTCTCTCGTTTCATGGGCACAATATGGTAATCACTTCGCTTTCTTTAAGGGGATGACCTCTCCAACCTACCAGCGGGAGAAATCGTGTGGCGCTCTCATCCAATTTCGGCTTTCTGGCATAGCATGACGTCCAGCATCAAGACCGGGCAGTTCGCCGAGCTCCTTGCGCAGTTGACGGCGGCAAAGCTCGGGATGTGGACCTCACCCGAGGAAAAGCAGGCCGATCTGCTGCGCCGCCTGCGCGATCGCCAAGACGCGGAATGGACTTTCCCTGGAAAAGTGGAGAGCCATCGGCCTAAAATTTTGGTCTGATGGAGGTGTTGGTGTGAAGCCGACGAAGATCACGTCGGAATCTTCGGCACCATGCTGACATGGTTTTGCTGGCGCATATCCGTCATCGTTTCAAACTTTCGCATGAGACCTGCGGGAGCCCCCGCCTGAATGCTGAATTGAAAGCAGCGGGTGTGTCCTGCGGGCGGCGCAGGGGTGGCTGTCCCTGGCCGTGGTGATCGACCTCTACTCACGGCGTGTGGTTGGCTGGGCGGTCAGCGACCATATGAAGAAGAACCTGGCGATAACAGCCTTGCTGCGTGCCAGAACCCGGTCTGGTGCATCACTCCGACGGGAGCAGTCAATATTGTTCGGACGAGCATCAGAAAATCCTGAAATCTGAGCTGATCTGGAGAATGGTTTTTCTGTCACGATGGCAAGCCGAATGTGCGGTTGGCATATTCATCGACGGTTTCGATAATCCCAAGCGGCGCCATACTGCCTTGGGTTACAAAAGCCCCATCCAGTTCGAGGCGGCTTGCCTGACTGCGAGCAAATGGCTCTCCACTTTTCCAGGGCAAGTCCAACCTTCGCTTTCTTGATGCCGATGCGTCTGGCCACCGCCGTACGCCGCGTGGCGGTACAAGCGCCATCAGAAACGCCGCCCGGGGATCATGGCGCACGCCCCAGGCCATGCCCCAGCGCGAGCGCCCGGGCAAAACGGCTGGCCGCCCTTTCCAGCAGGGCTTCGGCGTCGGCCATGGCCCGCTCCAGGGGCATCGGGGCGTCAACGATGGGCAGCGCCAGCGTGATGCCTTCCCCGCGGAAGGCGTCCACGTCGCCGGCAAGGCTGCCGGCGAAGGCCACCACCGGCACGCCAGCCGGCGCGGCGAGGCGCGCCACGCCCACCGGCACCTTGCCGCCGAGCGATTGCGTGTCGAGCCGCCCCTCGCCCGTCACCACCAGATCGGCGGACGCGATCACCGCGCGCAGGCGGCCGAGATCGGCGATGAGCGTGAAGCCGCTGGCGAGGTCCGCCCCCAGAACCCCCGCAAGCGCGAAGCCGAGGCCGCCGGCCGCACCGGCGCCTGCCATCGCGCGCGCGTCGCGGCTGACCGCCGCACACACCGCGTCCGCATAGCGGGCCATGCCGGCCTCCAGCGCGTCCTGCGCTTCCGCATCGGCGCCCTTCTGCGGGCCGAAGACCCGCACCGCGCCCGCCGGCCCAAGGAGTGGGTTGGTGACATCACAGGCCGAGGTGATGGCCACCTGATGCAGGCGGCCATCGAGGCCCGCGAGATCGACGCGGGCGATGCGCGGCAGGGCGCCACCGGATCCCCGCAGCGGCTGCCCGCCGGCATCGAGGAAGCGGGCGCCGAGCGCCTCCAGGAAACCGCTGCCGCCATCGACGGTGGCGCTGCCGCCGAGACCGATGATGATGGCCTGCGCGCCCAGATCGAGCGCCGCGCGGACGAGTTGCCCGGTCCCGAACGTCGAGGCGCGCAAGGGATCCAAACGCTCGCCGGCGAGCAACGGCAGCCCGGATGCCGCAGCAACCTCGATCACCGCCAGCCGGGCGTCGGGCATCCAGCCGAAACCGGCCTCGACCGGCCGGCCGAAGGGATCCCCCACCGTGACGGCTTTCCGCACGCCGCCGAGGAGAGCGAGAAAGGCATCGACGGTGCCCTCCCCGCCGTCGGCCATGGGAAGCGTGACCACCTCCGCGTCGGGCAGCACCGCGGCCAGGCCGCGGGCGATCGCCGCCGCCGCCCCGGCGGCGCTCAGCGATCCCTTGAAGGAGTCCGGGGCGACGACGATCCTCATCGCCTCACCCCTGCTCTTCGAGGAAAAGTTGCGTCTCGCCGAACAGCTGCATGCGGTTGCGCTCCAGCAGGACGGTATGGGTGGCGTCGCCGATCACCACCATGCGGCGATGGGACGCCCCCAGCCCCCGGAAGACCTGCTCGGCCATTGCGACCGGGGTGTCGGCATCCCAGGCGCCGACCACCACCAGCGTGGGGGCCTGGATCCGCCCGGGGTCGTAGAGCGGCCGCCCGGAGCACCAGTAGGTCATGGAGTCCGCGATGTTCCCGTTCGGGGCGCGGATGACCGGCGGCTCCTGCGCCGCGCCCACGGCGTCGGAGGCGAAAGTCGCGCTGGCCCAGGCGTCGAACCACGCCGGCGGCACCAGCGCGTCCCGCCGGTCCTCCGGCACGCCGGACAGCCAGCGCTGCCGGGCGTCCGCCCGCGTGATGGTGCGGTAGGCGCCCAGCGGCGTGCGGCCGCCCGCCGGGTGCGGGGTGTCGCGCAGCCATTGCGGGGCGTAGAGCACCAGCCGTTCCACGCGCTCGCCGTGCTCGGCGGTGTAGGCGCCGACCAGCGTGGCGCCCCACGACCAGCCGATCAGGCAGAGCCGGTCGATGGAGCGGCTCTCCAGGATGTGCTCCACGGCGGCGGCGACGTCGCGCAGGGCGGTGCGGGTGTCCACGACCGGCTCCCCCGCGGCGGCGGCGCGGTCCATTTCCGGCGGGCGGGTGGAGCGCCCGAAGCCGCGCAGGTCCAGGCAATGGACGTCGAAGCCCCGTCCGGCGATGTAGTCCATCCACGACATGCCGTCGAGGGCCAGGTCGAAGGCGGTGTGGGCCGGGTAGCTGGAGCCGTGCACCAGCAGCACCGTGCGCTCCGGCCCGAACGCCGCGGCGCCGGCGGGGCGCTTGTTGCGCAGGTAGAGCTGGATTCCGGCATCCTTGGCCGGGATGTGGCGCTCGTCGGTGACGAGGGCGTGCGGACCGCCGTAGTTGCCCCAAGTCATGGTCATGTTGCCTCCGCGCCGCCGGCCGGGGACAGATGGCACTCGACGAACCCGCCGCGGCCGGCGCCGGCGGCGCGCGGCGGCGGGACGGTGCGGCACTGGTCGGTCGCCAGCGGGCAGCGCGGGTGGAAGGCGCAGCCGGACGGGCGGTCCACCGGGTTGGGGATCGCGGTTCCCGGCAACGGATCGGGGATGCCGTGGCCGGGAACGGTCGTCAGCACCGACTGGAGCAGCGCCCGCGTGTAGGGATGCCGCGGCTGCTCGAAGATCGCGCGGGTCGGCCCGGATTCGACGATGCGGCCGAGATACATGACGGCGATCCAGGTCGCCATGTGCTCGATGACCGCGAGGTTGTGGCTGATCATCAGCATGCCGAGGTCGAACTCGCGGCGCAGCTCGATCAGCAGGTTGAGGATCTGTGCCTGCACCGAGACGTCAAGGGCCGAGGTCGGCTCGTCGCAGACCACCACCTCGGGGCGCATGATCAGGGCGCGGGCGATGGCGACGCGCTGCCGCTGGCCGCCGGAAAGCTGCTTGGGGTAGGTGTCCAGGACGCGCCGCGGCAGCCCGACGCGGTCGAGCATGGCGGCGACCGCCTGACGCCGGCCCGCACGGTCGCCGATGCCGTGCACCGCCAGCGGCAGGCCGATGATCTGAGCGACGGTCTTGCGCGGGTTCAGCGACGAATAGGGATCCTGGAACACCGGCTGGACCCGCCGGGCGAACGCCGCCTGCCCGGTCCCCGCCACCGCGGCGCCGTCGAGCAGCACCTCGCCGGCGCTGGGCGGCAGGAGGCCCAGCAGGATCCTGGACAAGGTGCTCTTGCCGCAGCCGGACTCGCCGACCAGCCCCAGCACCTCGCCCCGGTGCACGCACAGCGACACGTCGTCCACCGCGCGCAGCGGCACGCTCCGGCGGAACGGCGAGCGGCGGACCTGAAAGGTGTGGCTGACGCCCCGCAGTTCGAGGACGGCTTGGGTGGACAGGGCCCGCTCCGGGCCGGGAATGGTGACGGGGATCATGCCGAGCCCTCCAGGACGCAACGGAAGCTGCGGCCGGCGCCGGCCGGCCGCAGGGGTGGGGGACGGGTCAGACAGGCGTCCGAGGCGAAGCCGCACCGGGCCGCGAAGGGGCAGCCGGGGATCGCGCCGATCAGGCTCGGCACGACGCCGGGGATCGAGCCCAGGAGCGAGCCCGGCGGCGTGCGTCCGGGAACCGGAACGCAGTCCAGCAGGCCCCGCGTGTAGGGATGGGCCGGCTGGCCGAAAACCGCGTCCACCGGCCCCTCCTCCACCACCGAACCGGCGTACATGACGACAACCCGGTCGGCGAGCTGGGCCACGACGCCGAGGTCGTGGGTGATGAGGATGATCGACAGCCCGGTGCGGTCGCGCAGTTCCTCCAGCAGGTGCAGGATCTGCGCCTGGATGGTGACGTCCAGCGCGGTCGTCGGCTCGTCGGCGATGAGCAGGTCGGGCGAGCCCATCAGCGCCATGGCGATCATCACCCGCTGCCGCAGGCCGCCGGAAAGCTGGTGCGGGTACTGGTTCAGCCGATCCCGCCCGGCGGGAACGCCGACCAGCGCCAGCAGCTCGGCCGCCCGCTCGCGCGCCTCGGCCGTGCTGACGCGGGCGTGGCAGCGCAGCGCCTCGGCCATCTGGTTGCCGATGGTGAAGGCCGGGTTGAGCGAGGTCATCGGCTCCTGGAAGATCATCGCCATGCGGTTGCCGCGCAGGCTGCGCATCGCCCGGGGCGACAGGGTGCCCAGGTCGGTGCCGGCGAAGGACAGCCGCCGGGCACCGCGCCGGGCGCGCGCCGGCAGCAGGTCCATGAGAGCCAGCGAGGTCAGCGACTTTCCGCAGCCGGACTCGCCGACGATGCAGAGGATCTCGCCCTTGCCGACCTGGAAGGAGACATCGCGGACGGCGTGCAGGGTTCCGGCCGGCGTCGGGATATCGACGCACAGCCCTTCGACGTCGAGGATGGGGGTCATGACGGGGACCTCACGTGCGGCCGTCCGGGGCGGTAACGTCGCGGATGCCGTCGCCGACCAGATTGATGGCCAGCACCAGCAGGAACAGGGCGACGCCCGGAATGGCGATGAGCCAGGGTTCGAAGAAGAGGTTGGCGCGCCCCTCGGCGACCATCAGGCCCCAGGACGGCAGCGGCGGCTGCACGCCCAGGCCGAGGAACGACAGCGCCGCTTCCAGCAGGATGGCGTGCGCCATCTCCAGCGTGGCGACGATGATGAGGTTGTTGAGCACGTTCGGCAGGATCTCGCCGAAGACGATGCGCGGCACCGAGCAGCCCACCGCCTGCGCCGCCAGCACATAGTCCTGGCTGGTGGCCTGGATGGTGGAGGTGCGCATGACGATGGCGAAGCGATCCCACAGCAGTGCGCTCAACACCAGGATGACCACCTCCAGCGAGCCGCCGAACAGCGCCACCACCGCCAGCGCCACCAGCACCACCGGGGTGGACAACCGCACGGTCACCAGAAAGGTCACCAGCATATCGACGCGCCCGCGGAAATAGCCGGCGCAGATGCCGAGCGCCGTGCCGATCACCCCGGAGCCGAGCGCCGCGGCGAAGCCGATCAGCAGCGACACGCGGGCGCCGTACAGCAGCCGGCTGAGATAGTCGCGGCCGAGGTGGTCGGTGCCGAACGGGTGGGCCCAGCTTCCCTCGGCGTTCCACACCGGCGGCACCAGCCGCTCCACGAGATCCTGCCGGTAGGGATCGTCGGGCGAGACGAGGGGAGCCAGCACGGCGAGCAGGAGGATCAGGCCGAGCACGGCGAGCCCGCCCAGCAGACTCCAGTGGCCGAGGATGCGGCGGCGCAGGATCTGCCCGGGGGTCGGCGGCGGCGGAGCGGCGGCCGGAGCGGCCGGTGCCCGGACGGTTTCGGTCATGGTCATTCAAGCCACCCGGATGCGCGGGTCGAGCCACGCGTTGAGAAGGTCGGCGATCAGGCTGAGGACGACGTAGAGGCCGGAGAGCACCAGCACGATGGCCTGCACCGTCGGCAGGTCCGAGCGGCTGATCGATTCCCAGGCGAGCTGGCCGGTGCCGTGCAGCGCGAACACCGTCTCCACCACCACCGAGCCGCCCAGCATGAAGCCGAACTGCACCGCCGACAGGCTGACCACCGGGATGACGGCGTTGCGCAGGGCGTGCTTGAGCAGGACCACCGCCGGGTGCAGCCCCTTGGCCCGCGCCGTGCGGATGTAGTCGGAGGCCAGCACCTCCAGCATGCCCGCCCGCGTCAGCCGCATGATCGCCGGGGTGGCGTAGTAGCCGAGCACCACGGTCGGCATGACGAAGTGTTTCCAGCTTCCCGAGCCCGACGGCGGCAGCAGCGGAAAGGTGATGCTGAACAGCACCACCAGCACCAGGGCGAACCAGAAGGTCGGCATCGCCTGCCCGACGACGGAGACCAGGAGCGCCGTGCGGTCGATCCAGCTGTTGGGGCGGATCGCCGCGACAATGCCGAGCGGCAGCCCGACGCACAGCGCGAAGGCCAGCGCCAGCCCGCCCAGCGTCATGGTGGTCGGCAGCTTGTCGGCCAGCATGCGGCTGACCGGCATGCGGAAATACAGGCTTTCCCCGAAATCGCCCTGCAGCGCCTTGACCAGCCAGTCGGCGTACTGGACGGCCAGGGGCCGGTTGAAGCCGTAGGTTTCGCGGATGAACTCGATGTCGGACGCCGTGGCGGAATGGCCGGCCATGGCCACCGCCGGATCCCCCGCCGCGCGCAGCAGGACGAAGGATCCGACGGAAACCGTGACGGCGACCAGCACGGCCAGAAGCAGACGCTTCAAGCTGTAGGCCAGCATGGCGGACTCCAATGAAGGGAGATGAAGGCGGAGGGTGCCCGGTTTACTTCCAGGTCACCGCATAGAAGCGCGGGATCTCGTCCGCCGTCGGGGTAAAGGCGATGTCCTTGCTGTGGACGTAGTTGACGTTGTAGGTGAACAGCGGCAGCCAGTAGGCCTGTTCGGCGATGCGGCGCAGCGCCTTGCCGTAGAGATCCTTGCGCACCGCCGGGTCCACCGCGGAATCCGCACCCTCCAGCCAGCCGATCACCTGCGGGTCGCGGGCGTAGTCGTCCTTCGAGCCCTTGAAGAACTGGCTGACGCTGGCCGCCGCGTCGTTGATCGAATAGGAGCCCCAGGACATGAAGGTGAAGTCGATCTCGCCGCTGAAAACCTTGTCCCGCAGCGCCTCGTACTGCAGGTAGGTGAGCTTGGCGTTGATGCCGACGGCCTTCATGTAGCCGATCATCGCCTCGGCGACGGGACGGTCGCGGTAGGCGTGGAACTCGATGTCGAGGCCGTTGGGATAGCCGGCCTCGGCCAGCAGCGCCTTCGCCTTGGCAGGGTCGTAGTCGTAGGTGGCGACCTGCTGGGTGCAGCCGAACTGGGTGGGGAAGCAGACAGCGTCGATAACCTCCGAGGCGCCGCGGACCAGCCGCTTGACGATCGTCTTGCGGTCGATGGAATGGGCGATCGCCTGCCGGACCCGGGCGTCGTTGACCGCTGCGGCGTGGCCGGTGCGGTTGGAGGCGTCGAACGCCAGATAGCCGAAGCGCATGGTCTGCGCGTTCTGCACCACGACGTTGGGCATCGCCGCGAGCTTGGCCGCCTGGTCGTTGGGCACGTTCCAGATCCAATCGACGCCGCCGCTGAGCAGCTCGGCGATCTGGGTGTTCTGGTCGGGAATGGTGCGCTGGACGACGCGGCCGATGGCCGGGCGGCCCTTGGGGCTGCCGTCGAAATAGTCGCGGTTGGCCTCGAAGACGATGCGCTTGCCGGGATCGAAGGCGGTCACCTTGTAGGGGCCGGTGCCGACCGGCCGCAGGCCCATGCCCTGGCTGCCGACCTTGGAATAGTAGCCGTGCGGATAGATCAGCAGCGGCCCGGCCAGATACTCCAGGGCCAGCGGCGTCGGCGCCTTCATGATCAGGCGCACCTTGTGGGAGTCGATCTTCTCGACCTTCTCGATCCAGTCGACGTTCTGGCGGCTGAGAACCCTGGTCGCCGGGTCGGCCATCAGGTTCAGCGTGTAGACCACGTCGTCGGCGTCGAACGGCTGGCCGTCGTGGAAGCGCACGTCCCGGCGCAGTTCGAACTCGATCGTCCGGTTGTCGGCGAAGCGGTACGAGGACGCCAGCAACGGCTTGTAGTCGAAGGTCTGCGGATCGACGGTCAGCAGCGAGTCGAAGACCATGCGGGCGACGAGTTCGCCTTCGCGCAGGACGTTGAAGTAGCGGTCGAGCGTGGGCAGTTCGCCGGCCCAGGCGATGTTCAGCGTGTCGTCGGCCTTGCCGGCCAGCACCGGCGACGGGGCGACGAAGGACA